>NZ_JAUEYJ010000028.1:0-133516 GCF_032489615.1 Bradyrhizobium sp. SZCCHNR1051
TCCAGCAGAGGCGCTTGACGAGCTGCTGTCACGAATGAAAACACTGGGTGTTGCGACCACCGCTTGAGCCCGCCTCCCGGCCTTCCCTGCGCAATGGTTGGAACGGCTTATACGTGCTCTCTCCGGGGAACGGCTGTCTTGCCCCCGTCATCGCGATGCGCGTCATCCGCACCACGACTTGACGCCAGCACCGCGGCGCCGAGACCACACGATTTCGCCGTGCGCACCGGATCGTTCGTCCGCATGGAAGACCACGCTGCAACCCGTTGCGCCCACCGCATCCCGCGCTCCACGTCCGTGACGATCGCGATACGCCCCTCTGCAACGAGGCGGGATGGCGGTTAATAAATCACGATTTTCAGAAATATGCAAGGGGGATATTTCTGGGCCGGGGGGCCGGGCAAGCATCAATCGCGCACGCGACGCAGCAATGATCAGTCTCGCGGAGGCAGAAGCTCGATCTCCTGTTCGCCGTGCCGGATCGCTGTCGGCAGGTCTTGCGCGACGAGGTCGGAAATCCATTGGACGAGCGCGGGCAGGGCTTCGTCCTTCGCGCGCCGACGAAGTCCAGGCAAGTCCCGCTCGTGCGCGGTGCCGACTTTGATGTTGAGACGCTCATAAGGAATGTCGCCGTCCGGCGGCCGATATCGCGCATCGAACAGACGCCTGCCGTGGCTGCGAACGAGGTGGATGCGAATGCCGCCGAGATCTCTTGCGGTCAGTGCGGCGAGGATGACGCTCGGCTTGAGAAGATACCCGTAGCCCTTGGGGATCTTGCCGGTTTCTGAGGTGAACTCCATGCGATATCTCTGGCAGGTTCGGAAACTGAGCCCGTAGGGTGGGCAAAGCGGAGCGTGCCCACCATTCTTTTCTTTTCAGCTTCATTTCAGTGGCGACGGCGGTGGGCACGACGCTTCGCGTCTTTGCCCACCCTACGGCTCCGCTCGCTCGGCGCCACGGAAGCCCGTCAGTCCGAATAGCGCTGCTCGGCCCAGGGATCGCCGCGGTTGTGATAGCCGCGCACCTCCCAATAGCCGGGCGCATCCTTGTCTAGGAATTCGATCGCCTTCAGCCATTTTGCGCTCTTCCAGAAATACAGATGCGGCACGACGATGCGGACCGGGCCGCCATGCTCCTGGGTGAGCGGCGCGCCGGACCAGCTATGCGCGAGCAGGGCGTCCTCGGCGGCGAAGTCCTCCAGTGCGAGATTGGTCGTGTAGCCGTCGTAGGAATGCAGCACGACGAAATCGGTTGTGTCGCGCGGCCGGCAGGCGGCAAGCAGGTCGCGCGTCGCAAGCCCTTCCCATTGATTGTCGTAGCGCGACCAGGTCGTCACGCAATGAATGTCGGATGTGAACTGGCGCTGCTCCTGGGAGAGGAAGGCGGAGAAATCCCAGAACAGAGGATTTTCCACCGCGCCATAGACGTCGAGCCGCCAGCGCTCTGATGTGACCGAGGGCGTCAGGCCGAGATCGAGCACCGGCCAGTCGCGGGTCAGATGCTGGCCCGGCGGCAGGCGCTGGTCCTCGGGCCGCACGATCCGGCCGGTCAGGAATTTGCCCTCGTGAGCCCAGCGCTCCTTGCTGCGGGTCAGCTTGCTCTCGGGCGGTAGCCCGGACTCGTCAGCCATGACGGCACCTCATCCGTGGTGGCAGCTCATTCATGGCGGTGCATCGCCGACGCATGCTTGGTGTCACGCATGGTCGCATAGATCAATAGCGACGTGAAGATCACGCCCGTGAGATAATAATAGAACCAGGTCTCGTGCCCAATGCTCTTGAAGTAGAGCGCGATAGCCGGTGCGGTGCCGCCGAACAGCGAGACGGTGATCGCGTAGGGCAGGCCGACACCGAGCGCACGGACATTGGTCGGAAACAGCTCGGCCTTCACCACCGCGTTGATCGAGGTGTAGCCGGCCGTGAAGATCCAGGCGCCGCAGATCAGCAGGAAAGCTGTGAACGGCTCCTTGGTGCCCTGCAGCACGGTCAGAATCGGGATCGTCGCCAGCGTGCCGGCGACGCCGAAGAAGATCAGCAGCGGCTTGCGGCCGATGCGATCGGAGATCGCGCCATAGAGCGGCTGTAGCACGCAGGCAAACAGCAGCGAGCCGAAGATCACCATCGTGGTCTGGTCCTCGGTGAGGCCGACCGACAGCTTGACGAAAGTCTGCATGTAGGTCGTGAAGGTGTAGAATGCCGCCGTGCCACCCGCGGTCAGGCCGACCACCAGCAGCAGCTCTCTCGGATATTTGAGCAGCGTGGTGATCGATCCCGACGGACTGACCGTCTTCTTTGCTTCCACGAAGGCCTCGGTTTCATGCAGGTTCCGCCGCATGACGGCGGTGAAGATGGCGAGGCCGGCGCCGATCGCAAATGGAATGCGCCAGCCCCATGCCTTGAGCTCCTCGGTTGTCAAGAACACCTTCTGCAGGAGCAGCAGCACGATGATCGCGGTGAGCTGGCCGCCGATCAGGGTGACGTATTGGAAGCTCGAATAGAAGCCGCGATGCTTGGCGTCGGCGACCTCGGACAGGTAGGTGGCGCTGGCGCCATACTCGCCGCCGAGGCTGAGGCCCTCGATGACGCGGGCGAGCGCCAGGATGATCGGCGCGGCGATGCCGATGGTGGCATAGGTCGGCGTCACCGCAATGATCAGCGAGCCGAAGCACATGCAGAGGACCGAGACGGTCAGCGACAGCCGCCGGCCATGGTGATCGGCGAGATAGCCGAACAGCCAGCCGCCGAGCGGGCGCATCAGGAAGGTCGCGGCGAACACGACCGCGGCGTTGAGCTGCTCGACGACCGGGTCCTTCGATGGAAAGAAGGCCGGCGCGAAATACAGCGCAAACGCCGTATAGGCATAGAAATCGTACCATTCGACCAGGTTGCCGGCCGAGCCGATCAGGATCGCCTTGATGCGGCGCTCGACGTCGCTGAACGTCGTGGCTTCTTCGGCAGGCTCGATCACCTGGTCAGTCATATCCGGTCTCCGGCAAGCGTGATTTGCGGCCCTTCTACGGCAGCAGCCCCGATTGCCACAGACGATAACGGACATGGGTCCCATGTTCAGCGCATGGAACTCTGCGCGCGTGCCACAAGCAGTGTCGAGGCGGGGGCGCATCACGCTGCGGCCCATCCTTCGAGACGCCCGCCTTCGGCGGGCTCCTCAGGATGAGGGGAATGACTTAGCCCTTCGGCGCGCGCGGATCGATCGGGGTCGAGCCGGCAACGCCGAGGACGTCCTCCAGCACCTTGGCGCCTGCGAGCAGCTTGGCGTCGGCGCGCGGCGCTGCGACCATTTGCAGTCCGACCGGAAGACCCGACGCCGTGAAGCCGCAGGGCAGCGACAGGGCTGGGCAACAGGCCAGCGTGATCGCGTAGACGATGCCGAGCCATTGCACGTAGTTGTCGAACTTATGCCCGGCGCATTCGGCGACGTAGCGGTTCTCGACCGGGAAGGGCGGTACGATGGTGGCCGGCGCCAGCAGCAGATCATAGGTCTCGAAGAACTTGACGGCGCGCGCGGTGATCGCCACGCGCTGCGCCTCGGCGCGCGCGATCTGCGCGACCGTGAGCTTCAGCCCTTCCTCGATGTTCCAGATCACCTCGGGCTTCAAGAGGTCGCGCTTGGTACGCAGCAGCTCCGCCTTGCTCATCGCGAAGTCGAGCGCGCGCAGCACGTGGAAGCATTCATGCGCCTCGCTGAAATCGGGATGCGTCTCCTCGACGATCACGCCGAGCTCGGCGAAGCGCTGCGCCGCCTTGCGGGTGACCGCAGCGACTTCCGGATCCACGGGCGTGATGCCAAGATCCGGAGAGTAGGCAACGCGGACCGGCTTCCTGCCGGAGCGCGCGGCGGCCAGGAACGACGTCGCAGGCGAGGGCAGCGAGATCGGATCCGCGGCGTGCTCGCCGCTCATCGCGTCGAGCAGCAGCGCGAGGTCCGCGACGTTGCGGGCCATCGGGCCCTGGATGGCGAGATTGCGGTCGATGGCCACCGCCGGCGTATGCGCGACGCGGCCGAAGCTCGGGCGCAGGCCGACGATGCCGCAGAAGCTCGCGGGGTTGCGCAGCGAGCCGCCCATGTCGGAGCCGTGCGCCAACCAGGCCATGCCGGTGGCAAGCGCCACCGCGGCGCCGCCGGAGGAGCCGGCCGCCGAGCGGGACGTGTCCCAGGGATTGCGCGTCGCGCCGAACACCTCGTTGAAGGTGTTGGCGCCGGCGCCGAACTCCGGCGTGTTCGACTTGGCGTAGATCACGCCGCCATTGGCTTCGAGATGCTCGACCATGAGATCAGAGCGTTCCGGAATCCGGTCCTTGAAGATCGGCGAGCCCTGGGTGGTGAGCACGCCGGCGACGTCGGTGAGGTCCTTGATCGGCACGGGCAGCCCGGCCAGCACCCCGCGCTCGGCAGCCGGTTTCTGCATCAGCGCCTTGGCGTGATCGCGCGCGCGGTCGAAGCACAGCGTCGGCAGCGCATTGACCTTGCCGTCGACGGCTGCGATGCGCGCTTCCAGCGCGTCGAGGCAATCCAGCGGCGTGACCTTGCCGGACTTCAACTTGTCGACGACGGCGCAGGCGCTCTCGCGGATCAATCCCTGGTCGGCCAAAGTGCAGTTCTCCTGATTGGAAGCGTCCCGGCGCAAAGTCGTAGATCATGTTTCGGCTGAGGTGGAAAGGTCGCGGCGATCAACCCCACCCTGCGCTGATGCCGCCATCGACGGTATAGATCACGCCGGAGGTGTAGCCGGCACGGTCCGAGGCCAGGAACGCCATCAGGTCGGCGATCTCCCTGACATGCGCGGGGCGGCCGAGCGGCAGGCTCTTCTGGAATTCGGTGTAGCGGCTCTCGTCGCCGAACTGATGCTTGGCGCGGGTCTTGAGCAGAGTGACGTGGCGATCGGTGCCGACCGGCCCGGGATTGATGCCGACCACACGGATGTTGTCGGCGAGGCTCTTGGAGCCGAGCGCGCGGGTGAAGGCCATCAGCGCCGCATTGCCGGCGCTGCCGCAGATGTAGTTGGCGTCGAATTTCTCGCCGGCCGCGCCGATGTCGTTGATGATGACGCCGCCACCGCGCGCCTTCATCTGCGCATAGACCAGGCGCGTCAGATTGATGAAGCCGAACACCTTCAGGTCCCAGGCATGCCGCCAGGCCGCCTCGTCGATCTTGTCGATCGCGCCGCCCGGGATGTCGCCGGCATTGTTGACGAGGATGTCGATATCGGAAGCGGCTTCGGCCAGCCGCGCGACGTCCTCGCTCTTGCGCAGGTCCACGACATGCGCGGCCGCATCGATCTGATGCTTCGATCGCAGCTGCCCGACCAGCGCCGCGAGCCGGTCGCCACTGCGCGCTGCAAGCCTGACGTGACAGCCTTCCTCGGCGAAGGCTTCGGCGGCTGCGGCACCGATCCCCTTGGACGCGCCGGTGATGAGAACGCGCTTGCCGCGCAGATGAAGGTCCATGGACGTGCTCGCTGGGATGGGTGAGGAGATAGGATTGTCTGGCGCGTCAGCCATGCGGTCAATCTTGCACCGCAGCGTTGCGCTTGGGCGTGGTTTGGTTCATTCAGGCATTCGCCATTTCAGCCGGGCGTACCGGCGTAAACGACCAAGGATCCGCTCGATGAGCAAGAAGCCCTATCGCATCGCAGTCATTCCCGGCGACGGCATCGGCAAGGAGGTCATGCCCGAGGGCATTCGCGTGATCGAGACGGCGGCCAAGAAGCACGGCGTCGCGGTGCAGTTCGATCATTTCGACTTCTCGAGCTACGACTATTACGAGAAGCACGGCCAGATGATGCCGGACGACTGGAAGGCGCAGATCGGCGGCCATGACGCGATCTATTTCGGCGCCGTCGGCTGGCCCGCCAAGATCGCAGACCATGTGTCGCTGTGGGGCTCGCTCATCAAGTTCCGCCGCGAGTTCGATCAGTACGTCAATCTGCGTCCCGTGCGGCTGATGCCCGGCGTGCCGTCGCCGCTGGCGGGTCGCAAGCCCGGCGACATCGATTTCTGGGTGGTGCGCGAGAACACCGAAGGCGAATACTCCTCGGTCGGCGGCCGCATGTTCCCGGACACCGATCGCGAGTTCGCGACGCAGCAGACGGTGATGACGCGCATCGGCGTCGACCGCATCCTGAAGTTCGCCTTCGAGCTCGCTCAATCCCGGCCGAAGAAGCATCTGACCTCGGCGACGAAGTCCAACGGCATTTCGATCACGATGCCTTACTGGGACGAGCGCGTCGAGGCGATGGCGAAGAACTATCCGGGCGTGAAGTGGGACAAGTACCACATCGACATCCTCACCGCGAACTTCGTGCTGCACCCGGACTGGTTCGACGTCGTCGTCGGCTCCAATCTGTTCGGCGACATCCTGTCCGATCTGGGACCTGCCTGCACCGGCACGATCGGCATCGCGCCGTCGGGCAACATCAATCCCGAGCGCAATTTCCCGTCGGTGTTCGAGCCGGTGCACGGCTCGGCGCCCGATATCGCAGGGCAGGGGATTGCCAACCCGATCGGCATGATCTGGTCGGGCGCGATGATGCTGGAGCATCTGGGAGAGAAGACTGCAGCGCAGTCGATCGTCGGCGCGATCGAGCGGACGCTGGCCGAACGGACGCTGCGCACGCGGGATCTGGGCGGCAACGCCGATACGGTGGCGTGCGGCAAGGCCGTCGCAGACATGGTGGACTAGTCGCCGCTATTTGCTCGATGTCGCCCCGGCGAACGCCGGGGCCCATAACCACCGGCCGTCATTGTAGCCGCCGATATCTGCCACCGCGCGCCACAGATAAATCACGCGGTATGGGTCCCGGCGTTCGCCGGGACGACGGTGGGGGGCGGCAGCTCGATCAACATCGTCATTGCGAGGAGCGTAGCGACGAAGCAATCCAGGGCCGTCGCGGGGACTCTGGATTGCTTCGCTTCGCTCGCAATGACGAAGGAGAGAGCCGTAGGGTGGGCAAAGGCGCGGCTCTGCTGCATCCCCGCATGAGATCGCGGTGGCGCCGTGCCCACCGTCTTGCCGCGTACGCGCTGATCGACGGTGGGCACGCTGCCGCCTAGCGCGGCCGCTTTGCCCACCCTACGCGTCAACAACTACTTCTTCGCTACGCGCCGGCAGTGCTCCCATGCGGCGTGGATCAGGTTCTCGCTCGCCTCCGGGGTGCGGAAGGCCGAGTGCGCGGACAGCGTCACGTTCGGGATCGTGGTCAGCACGTGATCTGCCGGCAGCGGCTCGGTGTTGAAGACGTCGAGGCCGGCGTGGCGGATGTGGCCGGAGCGCAGGGCGTCGATCATCGCTGCTTCGTCGACGATGGCCGCGCGGGCGGTGTTCACGAAGATCACGCCCGGCCGCATCTGCGCGATGCGGTCGCGGGACAGGAAGCCGCGGGTCTCGTCGTTGAGCAGGAGATGCAGCGAGACGACGTGGCTCTCCTTGAGCAGCGTGTCGAGATCGACGAACTCCACGCCCGGATGACTCTTCGGCGAGCGGTTCCAGGCGATCACCTTCATGCCGCCGCCGGACGCGATGCGCGCGACCTCCGCGGCGATGCCGCCGAAGCCGATCAGGCCGAGGGTCTTGCCGGTCAACTGCATGCCGTCGTCGCGCAGCCAGTTGCCGGCGCGCATCTCGCGGTCCATCTGCGCGATGCCGCGGGCCGAGGCCCACATCAGCGCGATCGCTGCTTCTGCCACCGCCGTATCGCCATAGCCCTTGATCAGGTGCACGGTGATGCCGAGCTCGGCCAGCTCCTCCGGATTCATGTAGCTGCGCGCGCCGGTGCCGAGGAACACGACGTGCTTGAGCCCCTTGCACTGCTTCGCGACCTCGGTGGGCAGGGCGGTGTGATCGACCACGCCGATCTCGGCGCCATCGAGAATGGCGGGCCAGTCGTCCGGCTTGATGTCCGGATCGAGATGCACGCGCATCTCGGGATCGGCCGATCTTCGCTGCCGCTCGAAAATCTCGGCAAGCGACTCGTTGGCGTCGATGAAAACTCCGCGCACGTGAGGATCTCCTCTAGGAAGTAGGCAAAATGGTCGCGCAGGACGAGGTCTGCTCCCTCCCCCCTTGTGGGGAAGGGCTGGGGAGGGGGGCCCCGGGCGACACCGCCGCTGTGGACCCCCACCCCCAACCCCTCCCCGCAAGGGGGAGGGGAGCTCAGTGTGCCTGCGCGACTTAGATCGGAGAATGATAACTTAAAGTAGCAGCGAGTGAGAGCAATCAGCCCGTCACGACGCCACGCCCGCCAGCGACAGCACGGTGTGCAGCAGCACGTTGGCGCCGGCGGCGCAGTCGGATTGCGTGGCATCCTCGAGCTCGTTGTGGCTGATGCCATCCTTGCAGGGCACGAACACCATCGCGGCCGGCATGATCGTGTTGAGATTGCAGGCGTCGTGGCCCGCTCCCGACGTGATGCGCCGGTGCGAATAGCCGAGCGTGCCGGCAGCGCGCTCGACGGCATCGACCAGCTTGGGATCGAAGTGCGTCGGCGGCTTGCGCCAGACCTGGTCGATCGCGATCTCGACTTTGCGCTTCTTGGAAATCTCGCTCGCCGCCGCACGCAGGCTGGCATCGAGCGCGTCCAGCGTCTCGGCGTTGGCGCTGCGGCAGTCGATGGTGAAGGCGATCTCGCCGGGGATCACGTTGCGCGAGGGATTGGCGATCACGGCCTCGCCGATGGTGGCGACCGCGTTCGGTCCGAGCTTGAGCGCGATCTGCTCCAGGGTGAGCGCGAACTCCGACAGCGCCAGCAGCGCGTCGCGGCGGAGCGGCATCGGTGTCGAGCCGGCATGGCTCTCGAAGCCGGTGACCTTGCCGTCGTACCAGAACACGCCCTGGCCGTGATCGACCACGCCGATGGTCTTGTTCTCGGCCTCCAGGATCGGACCCTGCTCGATGTGCAGCTCGACGAAGCCCGAGAATGTCTGCGTGCCGACCTTGGTCTCGCCGCGATAGCCGATCTCGTCCAGCGCCGCGCCCACGGTCATGCCTGCGGCATCTGTCCGCGACAAAATGTCCTCGACCGTGAAGTCGCCGACATAGGCGGCCGACGCCATCATCGCCGGCGCGAAGCGCGAGCCTTCCTCGTTGGTCCAGTTGACGATGCAGAGCGGCGCGTCGGTCTCGATGCCGGCGTCGTTGAGCGTGCGGATCACCTCCAGCGCGCCGAGCGTGCCGAGAATGCCGTCGAACTTGCCGCCCGTCGGCTGGGTGTCGAGATGCGAGCCGAGCCCGACCGGCGGCTTCGACATGTCGCGGCCCTTGCGAAGTGCGAACATCGAGCCGAGCGTGTCGACGTGCACGTCGAGCTCGGCATCCTCGCAGGCTTTGCGGAACCAGTCGCGGACCTGCTTGTCCTCCTGGCTCAAGGTCAGCCGCCGCACGCCGCCCTTCGGCGTCGCGCCAAACCTGGCGGTCTCGTGAATGCTGTCCCAGAGGCGGGCGGAATCGATCTGCAGATTGGTGACGGCGCGGCTCATGCTTGAAATCCCTGTACTCCGGCATCCTGTCCATCGCGCGCCGCGACGATGGCGTCAACCGATGCCGCCGGATGGCTGGCCGTCTGCGCCGTCCTGGCTGCGAGCTCGGCGACGCGCTCGATCGCGACCATCTCGGGCGATGACAGCCAGCTCGCCGTGAAGGTCAGCGGCGGAATCCGCAAATCCGTTTTCAACTCCTGCAGGCGTCCGCGCTCGATCTCGTTGGCGACGATCGCCGCGGGAATGACGGCGACGCCGAGGCCCTCGACGGCCATGTGGATCACGGTCGCCAGCGAGGCGCTGGCGTGCAGCCGCATCGGCGGCAGATGCGGGCGGTTGAACAGCGAACGCACATTGTCATAGGGCTGGGTGTTGCGCGGAAAGGTGATGATTGGAAACCGTGCCATCTGCTCCGCCGTGATCAGGCCTTTGCCGAAACCCAAAGAGGGGCTGGCCAGGAAGCTGATCGGATAGTCGCACAGCACGCGGCTGCGGATGCCCGACGCGGACGGCGAGCCGAGCGCGAAGGCGAGCTCGATCTCCTGCGCCAGCAGCCGTGCATGCAGGTTCGGCGTGACGTCGACCTCGATCTCCAGCGAGAGGTTCGGATAGCTCTCGTTGACGCTCTTGATCAGCCGCGGCAGCCAGTCGTGCACGATGGTCTCGGCGACGCCGAGCCGAAGCACGCCGCGCATCGCGGAGCGGTCGCCGACCTCGGCCAGCATCTCCGCGCGCAGGCCGATCAGCTTCTCGGCATACACCAGCATCTGTCGTCCGCTCGCAGTCGGTGACGCCACGCGATGGTCGCGGTTGAGCAGCTTGACGCCGAGCTCGCGCTCGAGCTGGGCGATCCGCTGGGAAATGGCCGGCTGAGTGGTGTTCAGGCGCTGCGCCGCGCCGCGAAAGCTGCCAAGCTTCACCACCCAGAGGAAGGTCTCGATGGAACGGAAATCCAACATCGCGCCCCGCTCGGATCAATTTGTCTTATCGATCCCGATTAAAAACGAAGATTAGACTTTATAGCATGGCTGATGTTCAGTGAGTTTGTCGAGATATTAGGCAAGTGGCACAAATGACTGTTTCTGCGGCACTGCAGCAATCAGCGGGTGGGAGTGAACTTCTCCCGAGCCATCAAGCCCGCCTGGATTATCGCGCCGGCAGGGGCTGGAGCACGGCGGGGGTCGCAAACGGCTTCGTCCAGGGCAATCTGGCTGTTATCCCCGAGCAGTACGCTGGCGCCTTCCACCGCTTCTGCCAGCTCAATCCGAAGCCGTGCCCGATCATCGGCATGTCCGATCCGGGCAATCCTTTCATCCCGGCGCTCGGCGCCGACCTCGACATCCGCACCGATGTGCCGCGCTATCGCGTCTGGCGCGATGGCGAGATGGTCGAGGAGCCGACCGATCTGCTTGCGCACTGGCGCGACGACCTCGTCACCTTCGTGCTCGGCTGCTCGTTCTCGTTCGAGGAGGCGCTGATGGCGGACGGTCTGCCGATCCGCCACATCGAGCAGGGCTGTCGCGTGCCGATGTACCGCACCAACATCGCCTGCACGCCGTCGGGGCCGTTCGGGGGGCCGATGGTGGTGTCGATGCGCCCGTTCAAGCCGGCGCAGGCGATCCGCGCCGCGCAGATCACGACGCGCTTTCCCGCGGTGCACGGCGCGCCGGTGCATCTCGGTCATCCTGAGCAGATCGGCATCGCTGATCTCAACAAGCCGGACTACGGCGATCCGGTGCCCGTCGCTGCGGACGAAATCCCTGTGTTCTGGGCCTGCGGCGTCACACCGCAGGCGGTCATCGCCGCGGCCAAGCTGCCCTTCGCCATCACCCACGCGCCGGGCCTGATGCTGATCACCGATCTCAGGAACAAGGATCTCGCCGTCCTCTAGTCAGCCAGCTTGTGCTGCTTTTTGAGCCTTTACCACCGACGTCAACCGCTTCATCGATGCGCTTTCATCAGAGGATCTTGCCATGACCATTACGCGCCGTAACGTCCTGCTTGGAGCCACCGCTGCCGCTGCTCTCGGTCCGATCGCCGCCCGCGCCCAGACGTCGGAAGTGAAGATCGGCGTCATCTATCCGTTCTCGGGCGCCAGCGCCCAGATCGGCGTCGACGCGCAGCGCGCGTTCGAGACGGCGGCCGAGATCATCAACGGCAAATACGACTACGACCTGCCGCTGGCCCGTACCGAGGGTCTGCCGGGTCTCGGCGGCGCCAAGATCAAGCTGGTGTTCGCCGATCATCAGGCGGATCCGCAGAAGGGCCGCGCCGAGGCCGAGCGCCTGATCACGCAGGAGAAGGTCGCAGCCGTCATCGGCTCCTACCAGAGTGCCGTCGCGGTTACCGCGAGCCAGATCTGCGAGCGCTACCAGATCCCGTATCTCTCCGCCGACAACTCCTCGCCGAGCCTGCATCGCCGCGGCTTGAAATACTATTTCCGCGCCGCGCCGCATGACGAGATGTTCTCGCAGGCGATGTTCGACTTCTTCGATGCGATGAAGAAGAAGGGCACCAAGATCGAGACGCTCGCGCTGTTCCACGAGGACACCATCTTCGGCACGGATTCGAGCAACGCCCAGCTCAAGCTCGCCAATGAGCGCGGCTACAAGATCGTCGCCGACATCAAGTACCGCGCCAACTCGCCGTCGCTGTCGGCCGAGGTGCAGCAGCTCAAGGCGGCCAATGCCGACGTGCTGATGCCGTCGAGCTACACCACCGACGGCATCCTGCTGGTCAAGACCATGGCCGAGCTCGGCTACAAGCCGAATGCGATCGTGGCGCAGGACGCCGGCTTCTCGGAGAAGGCGCTGTATGACGCGGTCGGCGACAAGCTCGAAGGCGTGATCTCGCGCGGCTCGTTCTCGCTCGATCTCGCCGCCAAGCGGCCGATGGTCGGCAAGATCAACGACATGTTCAAGGCCAAGTCGGGCAAGGATTTCAACGACTACTCCTCGCGGCAGTTCATGGGCCTGATCGTGATGGCCGACGCCATCAACCGCGCCAAGTCCACCGATGGCGAGAAGATCCGCGACGCGCTGGCCGCGACCGACATGCCGGGCGAGCAGACCATCATGCCGTGGAAGCGCGTGAAATTCGACGAGAGCGGCCAGAACAACGACGCCGATCCGGTGCTGCTGCAATATGTCGGCGGCAAGTTCGTCACCATCTTCCCGACCCAGGCCGCGGTGGCCCAAGCCACCTGGCCGATGAAGTAGCAACCTCGAGTGTCGTCCCGGGCAAGCCGCGACGCGCGTCAGCGCGTGGCGGCGCCGACCCGGGACCCATACTCCGAGGCCGTGGTTGGACGATGATTGGTCGTCGTCGTGCCCCACAAAAACAGTCGTGGTTATGGGTCCTGGCTTTCGCCAGGACGACACCAAGTGTCACATCGAGAGTGGGGCAAGATCTGTGACAGCAGAAACAATCATCCAAAGTCTCGCCAGCGGCCTCTTGATGGGCCTGCTCTACGGCCTGATCGCCGTGGGGCTGGCGCTCATCTTCGGGCTGATGGACGTCGTGAACTTCGCCCATGGCGAGTTCCTGATGATCGCGATGTACGCGACCTTCTTCCTGTTCGCGTTCTTTGCGCTCGACCCGTTGCTTGCAGCGCCGCTGGTCGCCGCCGCTCTGTTCGTGTTCGGCGCGGTGGTCTATCTGCTGATCGTCAGATTTGCCGTCCGGGCCAAGGCCAATACCGGCATGGTGCAGATCTTCTCCACCTTCGGGCTCGCGGTGCTGATGCGCGGGGTCGCGCAGTATTTCTTCACGCCGGACTATCGCAGCATTCCGCACTCCTGGCTCGGCGGCAAGACGATCTCGATCGCCGGCATCTATCTGCCGCAGCCGCAGCTGGTCGGCGCGCTGATCGCGATCGCGGCCTTCGCCGGGCTGTACTTCTTCATCCACCGCACCGATTTCGGCCGCGCGCTAGAGGCGACGCGTGAGGATGCCGGCGCGGTGGCGCTGGTCGGCATCGACAAGAACAAGGTGTTCGCACTCGGCTGGGGCCTTGGTGCGGCGCTGGTCGGCCTTGCCGGTGCGGTCATGGCGATCTTCTTCTATGTCTTTCCCGACGTCGGCGCGTCGTTCGCGACCATCGCCTATGTGACGGTGGCGCTCGGCGGCTTCGGCAGCGTATTCGGCGCCTTTGCCGGCGGCATCGTCGTCGGCCTGGTCGAGGCGATCACCACGCTGATCCTGCCGCCGTCACTCAAGACCGTCGGCATCTACGGCGTCTATCTCCTCGTCGTCTTCATCCGCCCGCGCGGCCTGTTCGGATCGATCTGATGGACAAGGCATTCATCCAACGCCGCCGGCGCGACCTCGTCCTCGCCGCCTTCCTCGCCGCGGTCGCGGCCGCGGTGCCGCTGTTCGTCAAGGACGTCTACGTCCAGAACATCATGGTGTTGACCCTGATGTATGCGGCGCTGTCGCAGAGCTGGAACATTCTGTCCGGCTATTGCGGCCAGATCTCGCTGGGACACGCGCTGTATTTCGGGCTTGGCGCCTACACCACCGCGATCCTGTTCACCAAGTTCGGCGTGCTGCCGTGGTTCGGCATGCTCGCCGGCGGTCTCATCTCAGCCGTCATTGCGATGGCGCTCGGCTATCCCTGCTTCCGGCTCGGCGGCCATTACTTCGTCATCGCAACCATCGTCATCGCCGAGATAACGCTGCTCTTGTTCCAGAACTGGGATTGGGCGGGGGCGGCACTCGGCATCGACATTCCGGTGCGGCGCGACTCGTGGCTGACCTTCCAGTTCACCCGCTCCAAGCTGCCGTACTTCTACTTTGCGCTCGTGCTCGCCTGCGTCGCCTGGTTCGTGACCTGGTGGCTGGGGGATTCGAAGTGGGGCTATTGGTGGCGCGCGGTGAAGGACAACCCGGTCGCCGCCGAGAGCCTCGGCGTCGACGTGTTCAACTCCAAGATGGGCGCAGCGGCCGTCTCGGCCTTCCTGGTCGCGATCGGCGGCAGCTTCTATGCGCAGTTCGTGTCCTACATCGATCCTGAAAGCGTGATGGGATTCCAGTTCTCGCTCTTGATGGCGCTCCCGGCCGTGCTCGGCGGCATCGGCACCTTGTGGGGACCGATGCTGGGCGCGGTCATCCTGATCCCGCTGACCGAGCTGACCCGCTCCTTCATCGGCGGCTCCGGCCGCGGCGTCGACCTGATCGTGTATGGCGGCCTGATCGTTGCGATCTCGCTGGCGCGGCCGCAGGGGCTGGTCAGTCTGTTCTCCCGCAAGCCGAGGCCGGCCGCCCAGCCGGCGAGAGAGGCGGTGGCGTCATGACCGCGCTGTTGGAAACCCGCAACATCACCCAGCGCTTCTCCGGCCTGACCGCGAACTCCGACGTCTCGATTTCGGTCGGGCGCGGCGAGATCGTCGGCCTGATCGGACCGAACGGCGCCGGCAAGTCGACCTTGTTCAACCTGATTGCCGGCGCGTTCAAGCCGACTGAAGGCGCGATCATCTTCGACGGCGACGACGTCACGGCGCTGCCGGCAGCCGAGCGCTGCCAGCGTGGCATCGGCCGCACGTTCCAGGTCGTGAAGAGCTTTGAGAGCATGACGGTGATCGAGAACGTCATCGTCGGCGCGCTGGTGCGCACCACTGTCATGCGCGAGGCGCGGCGGAAGGCGCATGACGTGCTGGCCTTCTGCGGGCTCGATACGCGTGCCGACGTGCTGGCGAGCGACCTCGTGCCGTCGGAGAAGCGGCGGCTGGAAGTGGCCCGCGCGCTCGCGACCGAGCCGAAGCTGCTGCTGCTCGACGAGGTGCTGACCGGCCTGACGCCGGTCGAGTCACAAAAGGGCGTCGAGCTCGTGCGCCGCGTGCGCGACACCGGCATCACGGTGCTGATGGTCGAGCACGTCATGGAGATCGTGATGCCGCTGGTCGATCGCGCCATCGTGCTCGATCTCGGCAAGGTGCTGATCGAAGGCAAGCCCACGGACGTCGTCCGCGATCCCAAAGTCATTTCCGCCTATCTCGGAGACCGCCATGCTGTCGGTGCGTGACGTCACCACCGCCTATCAGGGCCTCGTTGCGATTTCGAACGTCTCGATCGATGTCGAGAAGGGTGAGATCGTCTGCGTCGCCGGCGCCAATGGCGCCGGCAAGTCGACGCTCTTGAAGTCGATCGCCGGCGCCGAGCGGCCGCGTGCCGGCGCCGTCACCTTCGACGGCAATCGCATCGACGGCATGGCGCAGTATCTGATCACGGCCAAGGGCATTGCCTATGTGCCGGAGAACCGGCGGCTGTTTCCGCGGCTCTCGGTGCGCGACAACTTAAGGCTCGGCAGCTATCTGTATCGCGGCGAGGCCAATCGCGAGGAGCCGCTCGACTTCGTGTTCAAGCTGTTTCCGCGGCTGTCGGAGCGGCTCGAGCAGCGCGCGGAAACGCTGTCCGGCGGCGAGCAGCAGATGCTGGCGATCGGCCGCGCGCTGATGACGCGGCCGCGGCTCCTGATGCTCGACGAGCCGTCGCAGGGCATCATGCCGAAGCTGGTCGACGAGATCTTCCAGGCCGTCAAGCGCATCCGCGATGCCGGCATGACGGTGCTGATCGTCGAGCAGCGCATGGCCGAGTGCCTGGAGATCGCCGACCGTGCCTACATCCTGCAGACCGGCCGCGTGCTGATGCAGGGCACCGCCGCCGAGATCAGCGGCAACAAGGATGTGCGGAAGGCGTATCTGGGGCTGTGATCGACTGTGTGCTTCGCAGCCGCCGAGCCGCTGCAAAGCAAGGGTAATACAGGGTTCTTGCTGCGGCCCCCTGGATCGCTTTGCTCGGTATGACGGAGTATGTGGGGGCTCCCGTGCCCACCACGACCGTCATTGCGAGCGGAGCGAAGCAATCCAGAATGCCAGACCAGTAGGAGGTCTGGCATTTGTTCTCTCGGTATTTCGAAATCACGATCGGAAGAATCAGGTCAGAGCATCGTACAAGTCATTCCATTGCGGATTGATCGCCTCGATCAGTGCCAATTTCTTCTTTCGGCTGCCTGCCTTGATCTGTTTCTCGCGTTCGATCGCGGCTACCATCGTTTCATGGACTTCGTACCAGACGAGCAGCTTGCACCCGTATGTCTTGGTGAATCCCGGAACGAGACCTTCACGATGTTGGTACGCGCGTTTAGGCAGGTCGCTGGTCACACCAACATAGAGCGCTCCATTGCGCCTGTTCGCCATGATGTAGACGCAGGGTTGTTTCATCGGATCGGCTACGAGGTCCGGGGCGACCGGAGCGAGGTTATCCAGAGTCTTTTCCGCTGCCCCTGGATCGCTTCGCTGCGCTCGCGATGACGGAGTATGAGGAGGAGACGGCGCCCACCACAGCCGTCATTGCGAGCGCAGCGAAGCAATCCGGGGATTCCAGCCGATTAGAAGGTATGGATTGTTTCAGCGCAAGACCGCCTCGCAATGACCGAGGCCGCGTTATGATCCGTCGTAGCTTACACCATGCCCTTGCCGGCGTCGGAGCCCTGGCGGCGCTGGCGGGCCTGCAGCACCAGGATCACGGACAGCGCGGCGAAGATCACCACGAACGACACCGCCGAGGTCAGCGTGCCCAGCGCGTAGATGTCGGGCTTCGTCACCGTCGTTGTCAGGCCCTGCAGCTCCAGCGGCAGGGTGTTGACGGAGCCGATCGCCTGGCTGGAGCGGGCGAGCTCGTCCCAGGAGAGCGTAAAGCCGAACAGGCCGATGCCGACCACGCTGGGCAGGATGATCGGCAGCACGACGTGGCGGAAGGTCTGCCAGGGCGTGGCGCCGAGGTCGCGTGCGGCTTCCTCCAGCCGGCCATCGAAGCGGTTGAAGATCGCGAACATGATCAAGAGGCCGAACGGCAAGGTCCAGGTGAGATGCGCACCCAGGCCCGACGTGAACAGGCCCATGGCCGTGGTATAGCCGTCGGCGAGCCAGCCCAGGCCGACATCGGCGCCGTGCTTATTGATGAAGTCGTCGATCAGCCGGAACTCGAGCGCTATGCCGAGCGAGGTGATGATCGACGGCATGATCAGGCTCGCGATCGCCGTGTAGAACAGTACCGAGGCGCCGCGGAACGGCTTGCGGAAGGCCATGCCCGCGGCGACCGACAGCACCACGGTGATCACCATCACGACGAGCCCGAGCGCTAGCGACCGCTTGAACGCCGCGCCGATATCGACGATGCCTCCGCCGGAAAACACTTTGCCGAACCAGGTCAGCGACACCCCATTCATCGGAAAGGTGAGGCCGCCGTCAGGCCCCTGGAATGACAGGATGTAGATCGCGATCATCGGCCCGTACAGGAACAGCACATAGGCCGAAAAGAACAAGGCGAGGATGTAGAACGAGCGCGGCCGCTTGTCGCCCATGGCTCAGAGCTCCTTGCGCACGTCGACGATCCGCGTCAGCGCGGAGATGATGATGATGGTGATACCGAGCAGGATCACGGCATTGGCGGCGGCGGCCGGGAATTGCAGCGCGGAGAGGCGCGCTTCGATGATCTTGCCGGCGGAGGCAATCTGCTGGCCGCCCATCACGCCGATGGTGACGAAGTCGCCCATGACGATCGTGATCACGAAGATCGAGCCGATCACGATGCCGGGCTTCGACAGCGGAATGACGATGTTGACCAGTGTCTGCCAGCCCGACGCGCCGGCATCATAGGCGGCCTCGATCAGCCGCTTGTCGATGCGGATCATCGAATTGAAGATCGGCACCACCATGAAGAACGTGAACAGGTGCACCAGCGCCAGCACCACCGAAAATTCGGAGAACAGCAGCCACTCGATCGGCTTGTTGACGAGGCCCACACCTTGCAGGCCCTGATTGACGAGGCCGTTGCGCCCCAGCAGCGGGATCCAGGCGATCATCCGGATCACGTTCGATGTCCAGAACGGGATCGTGCACAACAGCGACAGCACGATCTGCCAGGTCTTGCTGCGAACGTGGAAGGCGAGGAAATAGGCGACCCAGAAGCCGATCATCAGCGTCAGGCCCCAGGTCAGGAGGCACAGCTTCAGCGTCTTGAGATAGGTCTTCAGGATGGTGCACAGCTCGGGCAGGTTGGCGACGCAGCCCTCGAACGTGTCGGTGTAGCCGCGGAAGCTGAACGCCGGGATCATCTCATATTCGTTGTAGTCCCAGGCGCTGACGACGACGACGAGCACGAGCGGCAACAGGAAGAACAGCGCGAACACCAGCATCATCGGGCCGGCCTGCAGCCAGGCGATCGAGCGCATGGTGATCTTGCGCAAAGCGCTCTCCGCCGGCGCCACGCTGTCAGGCGAATTGTCGATCGTCACGGCCACGGATGCAACCTGTCGTCCTGTGTGTGCGGGAGAGAGAGAAGGAGGCCTGCCGCGCGGGAAAGCACGGCACGGCAGGCCGGGATCGTCACATCAGGCGGCGATGAACTCGTTCCACTTGCGGACCATGTAGTCGTTCTCGTCCATGACCGCGTTCCAGCACACGACGTTGCCCATGCGGTCCTCGTAGGAGCCGCCATCGCGCACGGCGCCGGCCTTCTCCATCAGGGTGCCGTCCGGCGCCTTGATGTCGGCCTTCGCCGGCTTGCCTTCCATCCAATAGCCCCACTCGTCCTCGGTCATGTTGGCCTTGGCGGTGGAGAGCACGGCCGAGTAGTAACCCTGGCGGTTGAGATAGGCGCCGGCCCAGCCGGACAAGTACCAGTTGACGAACTCATAGGCCCAGTCGAGCTTCGGGCCGCCGGCCACCGCCTTGGAGACGCAGAAGCCCGAGGCCCATGAGCGGTAGCCTTCCTTGAGCGGCTGGAAGGTGCAGGGGATGCCCATCGACCGCACCTTGGTGACCGCCGGCGACCACATCGACTGGATCACGGTCTCGCCCGAGGCCATCAGGTTGACGGACTCGTTGAAGTCCTTCCAGAACGCGCGGAACTGGCCGGCCTTCTTGGCCTCGGTCAGGACCTTCATCGTCAGGTCGATCTCGGCCTTGGTCATGTTGCCCTTGTCGGCATATTTGTACTGGCCGGTCGCCTCGACGACGAGGGCGGCGTCCATGATGCCGATCGAGGGGATGTTGAGGATCGAGGCCTTGCCCTTGAATTCGGGGTTGAGCAGCTCGGCCCAGGAGTTGATCGGGCGCTTGATCAGGTCGGGACGGATGCCGAGCGTATCGGCATTGTACACGGTCGGGATCAAGGTGACGAACTCGGTCGGCGTCGCCGAGAAGGTCTTGGAGTTCGCCCCCTCGAGATAGAGCACCTTCCACGGCGCGGTGCCCTGGCCGCCGATCTTCTTGCCGTTCGGCAGCTCGCCCTTGGTGAAGACGGGCGTGATGTTGTCGAACTCCTTGATCTTGCGCGCGTCGAGCGGAAAGATGTTGCCGGACGGCACCAGCTTCTTCAGCGAGAAATATTCGGTGTCGAGCACGTCGAAGGAGTTCGGCTGGGTGATGACGCGCTTGGTCACGTCGTCGGTCGTCGCCGTGATGTATTCGATCTTGATGCCGGTGTCGGCGAGGCACTTCTTCGAGATCTCGTCGCCCTCGTTCACGGCGGTGCCGAGATAGCGCAGCACCTTGGCGTCGGCTGCGTGGACATAGGGCGCGCTGAGCAGCGTGCCCGAGCCGGCGAGACCGGCGACGCCCGCCGCGCCCTTGAGCAGCGTGCGGCGGCTGATGGATGTTGTCTTCGATCGGTCGGTCATGATCATCTCCTTGGGAAAACGAGCAAACGAAATCAGGCGACCAGCTCAGCGGCCGGTGCGGCTGCTGCTGCGGGACGGGTCGTCAGCGCATCGGCGAGCGCCGGATTCCAGGTGACGACGACGCGCTCGCCGATGCTGTGGGTCTGTGCATCGAACTGATCGTCGCTGAGCTGCGCCGAGATCTCGGGGCCGCCATCGGTCGCCACCGCGACCAGCACATAGGTGCCCTGATATTCGATCTTGCTGATCGTGCCCGGCACGGCCGGACCGTCGACCGCCGCAGTCGGCGCCTTGAGCTGGATGCGGTCGACGCGTACGGCAAAGGTCTCGCCGTTCAGCGGGATCACGTTGTGACCGCCGATGAAGCGGGCGGCGAATTCGGTGCGTGGATGATTGAAGATCTCGCGCGGGCTGCCCTGCTGCTCGATGCGGCCGCCATTCATCAGCACCACGAGGTCGGACAGCGCCATGGCCTCGTCCTGGCCATGGGTGACATGGACGAAGGTGAGGCCGAGCTCGCGCTGCAGCCGCTTCAGCTCGGCGCGCATGCGCAGGCGCAGGAACGGGTCGAGCGCCGACAGCGGCTCGTCGAGCAGCAGGATCTGCGGCGAGGTGATCAGCGCGCGGGCCAGTGCCACGCGCTGTTGTTGTCCGCCGGAGAGCTGCGCCGGCAGGCGGCCGGCATAGCCCTGCATGTCCACCAGCTCGAGCAGCTCGCGTGCCTTGGCGTGGCGCTCGGGCTTGGACACGCCTTTCATCTTCAACGCAAACGCCACGTTGTCGATGACCGAGAGATGCGGAAACAGCGCGTAGGACTGGAACATCATCGCGGTGCCGCGCCCAGCAGGCGGCAGCTCGGTCACGTTCTTGGCGCCGACGATGATGTCGCCCGATGTCGCCGATTCATGGCCGGCGATCATGCGCAGGGTGGAGGTCTTGCCGCAGCCGGACGGACCAAGCAGGCAACAATAGGAGCCGGCGGGAATCCGCAGGTCGATTGCGTCGACGGCGGTGACGTGACCGTACATCTTCGTCACCCTCACCAGTTCCAAGCTCGCGCCCGCCGCCATCCGCCCTCCGTCGTCCTGTCGCGTGTCGGTCATGATCGCGGCTCGCTCCATCGGGCGGCTGCGATCCGATCCGTCTGATGTCTGCAACGGATATGCCAAGGGTCGCCGTGGGGGCGGGGCAGTGCGCGAAGATTGCGCGTTGGGCGAGATGCGTATGCAACGCTCGAAAGGGCATTCCCCGGTCCCGGCGGCAGCCCGCTCAGATCGGGCGCCGATCCGGCCAAACAGCCGCGCCCACGCCGATGTGGAGGCATTTTGCCCTTGTCCTTTCGTGCTCCGGGCGTGCTGCGCGATGGGCTGCAATCGATGGTGGAAGGGCGGGGCGCATCCTCGCGCCGCGGCAGTGGTGTGCTGCCGGTGCCGTCCTTGTTCGATCGATCCGCCCGTGATTGCTGCCGCAGCCTTATCTTGCCTCAATATTAGGCATCGTTGCCGTCTGGAGGCAAGGCAGCTTGATCAGTGACAAGGCGGCGCAGGCTCCGCGGCATGCAGGCAGGTCGGCGGGACGCTAGACCCGCCGTGCCCGCGATCTGGCCTGCGCGGCGGCCACCAGCATGCGCTCGGCGATGTCGCGCAGCTCGCTGACCGCGATTGGATCGGAGGCGGCGAACGCGTCATAGGAGTCGGTTGCGATCGGAAACCAGCGATAGAAGCGGGCCTCCTCATACAGCACCCGCACAGCGGCATCGATCTCGGCTGGCGTTGTTGCGGGATATTGCATGCCCATCCATCCGGACCGGTGGGATCAGTGATGATCGCTGTGATCGGGCAGGCCGAGGCCGAACACTTTCACCAGATCGTCGACCTGCTGCGGCGAGAGGTGACGTGGGTTGAGCCCGCGCAGCAGCAGATACAGCTTTGCGGTCTCCTCGAGCTCCTCCATCGCGAACACGGCGGCTTCCAGCGTATCGCCGGACACCACCGGCCCGTGATTGGCGAGCAGCACCGAGGCGTATTTGCCGGCGAGACCCTTGATGGCATCGGCTACCGCGGGATCGCCGGGACGATGATAGGGCACCAGCGCGGTCTGACCGCAGCGCATTAAATAATAAGGTGTCAGCGGCGGCAGCGCGGCGCGCGGATCGATGTCCGGCAGCATCGAGATCGCGACCGAATGGGTCGAGTGCAGATGCACCACGGCGCGGGCAGCATTGCGCGTCTGGTACAGCGCGGTGTGCAGCGGCACCTCCTTGGTCGGCGCGTCGCCCGAGACCAGCTTTCCCGCGGCATCGAGCCGCGACAAACGGGCCGGATCGAGGAAGCCGAGCGAGGCATTGGTCGGCGTCACCAGCCAGCCGCCATCATCGAGCCGCACGCTGATGTTGCCGGAAGAGCCCGGCGTCAGCCCGCGCTCGAACAGCGAGCGGCCGAACCGGCAGATGGCCTCGCGAATCGCAGTTTCCGCCACGGGACTTTCCTCGCATTTCGCTCTTTGGCCGCTTTGTCTCACGCTTTGGCAACGCGGCCAAGCCGTGATACCCAGAGTGCAGTCCGGGGCAACCGGACGTCACCAGGAAACGCTTCAGGGATCTGCCGCATGCCGTCGCCATCGCAATTGAAAGTCGCCGTGATCGGGCTTGGCTCGATGGGATTCGGCATGGCGACCTCGCTGAAGCGCGCAGGCTTCGAGGTGACCGGATGCGATGTCTCGGCGGATGCCGTAGCGCGCCTCGTCGCCGACGGCGGCAAGGGCGCGGCGAGCCCGGCCGAGGCAGCGCGAGGTGCCGACATCGTGGTCAGTGTCGTCGTCAACGCGGCGCAGACGGAAGCCATCCTGTTCGGCCCCGGCGGTGCTGCCGAAACCATGCCGAAGGACTCCGTGTTCGTCTCCTCCGCGACCATGGACCCTGACGTCGCGCGGCGGCTCGCGAAGCAGCTCGAAGCCACCGGCCGGCACTACCTCGACGCGCCGATCTCCGGCGGCGCGCAGCGCGCCGCGCAGGGCGAGCTGACGATCCTGGCCTCGGGCAGCGCGGCTGCGTTTGCCAAGGCGCGGCCGGCGCTCGATGCGATGGCGGCCAAGCTCTATGAGCTCGGCGATGCGGCCGGGCAGGGCGCCGCGTTCAAGATGATCAACCAGCTGCTCGCCGGCGTGCACATCGCAGCCGCCAGCGAGGCCATCGCCTTTGCCGCCAAGCAGGGCCTCGACATCCGCAAGGTCTATGAGGTCATCACAGCCTCGGCCGGCAATTCCTGGATGTTCGAGAACCGCATGCCGCACGTCCTCGACGGCGACTACACGCCGCGCAGTGCGGTCGAGATCTTCGTCAAGGATCTCGGCATCATCCAGGACATGGCGCGCAGCCATCGTTTTCCGGTGCCAGTCTCGGCCGCCGCGCTGCAGATGTTCCTGATGACGTCGGCCGCCGGCATGGGCCGCGACGACGACGCCTCGGTGGCGCGGATGTATGCGCAGGTCACCGGCACGACGCTGCCGGGCTCCTCCAAGTAGCAAGCAGTACGACGAGTTTTCACGCCATGCCCCGTTTCGCCGCCAATCTCTCGATGATGTTCACCGAGCATCCGTTCCTCGATCGCTTCGCGGCCGCCGCCAAGGCCGGCTTCACCGCGGTCGAATTCCTGTTTCCCTATGATCATCCTGCCGAGGAGGTCGGCAAGCGGCTGCACGGCAACGGCCTGGCGCAAGCGCTGTTCAACCTGCCGCCCGGCAACTGGGATGCCGGCGAGAAAGGCTTTGCCGCGCTGCCCCAGCGCTTCGATGATCTCAAGGCGAGCCTCGAGACGGCGCTGCCCTATGCCAAGGCCACCGGCGTGAAACGGCTGCACATGATGGCGGGCATCGCCGAACGTAGTGATGCGAAGGCCGTGGAAGCCTACACCAAGTCGGTGGCCTGGGCGGCGGAGTTCTTCGCGCCCCATGGCCTCGACGTCGTCATCGAGCCGATCAATGCGCGCAACGTGCCCGGCTACTTCCTCAACGATTTCGGCTTCGCCCGCGATCTCATCCGCGAGCTGAAGATTCCAAATCTCAAGCTGCAATTCGACATCTATCACTGCCAGATCATCCATGGCGACGTCACCATGCGGCTGCGCGAGATGATGGACATCATCGGCCACATCCAGATCGCCAGCATTCCCTCGCGCAACGAGCCCGACGACGAGGAGCTGAACTATCCGTTCCTGTTCGCCGAGCTCGACCGGCTCGGCTATGCCGGCTTCGTCGGCTGCGAGTACAATCCGCGCGGTCGCACCGAGGACGGGCTCAACTGGTTTGCGCCCTACAAGGGAGTGAAGCCGTGACCTTGAAGCTCGGCTGCATCGCCGATGACTACACCGGCGCCTCCGACCTCGCCAACACCTTGACTCGCGCCGGCCTGCGCACGGTGCAGACGATCGGCGTGCCGGCTGATGACCTCACGCTGCCGGAGGTCGATGCCGTCGTGGTGTCGCTGAAGAGCCGGTCGATCGAGGCTTCGCTTGCCGTGGCCCGCTCACGCGAGGCCGACAAATGGCTGCGCGCACGGGGGGCCGACCACGTGCTGTTCAAGATCTGCTCGACGTTCGATTCCACCGACGCCGGCAATATCGGCCCTGTCATGGACGCGCTCGCCGGTGATGCGGGCGACGGCATCGTGCTGGTGACCCCGGCCTTCCCGGAAACCAGGCGGACCGTCTATCAAGGCAACCTCTTCGTCGGCAGCGTGCCGCTCAACGAGAGCCCGCTCAAGGATCATCCGCTCAACCCGATGCACGACGCCAATCTGGTGCGCGTGCTGGCGCGCCAGAGCCGCAGGAAAATCGGCTTGGTCGACCTCGCCGCCGTCGTGCACGGGCCGGAGGCGATCGGCCACAGGCTGCAGGAATTGGCCGCGCAGGGCATTGGTGCGGCGATCGTCGATGCCGTGTTCGACGCCGACCTGATTGCGATCGGCGCGGCCGCCTTGAAGAACCGGGTCTCTGTCGGCGCGTCCGGCATCGGGCTCGGGCTGGCGCGCGCTTTGGTCGAGGCCGGGCACGTGCATGCCCACGGCTTGGCGCATCACGCGGATGCGCCCGTCGGCGGCATGGCCGCCTGCCTCGCCGGAAGCTGCTCGCAGGCGACGCTGCAGCAGATCGCGCAGGCCGAGACCATCATGCCGGTGCTGCATCTCGATGCGGCGGGCCTGGTCGCCGGTCCGGACGAGGCGCAGCGCGCGCTGGCCTGGGCGCGTGAGCGCATTGCCAAGGGGCCTGTGCTGATTGCCTCCAGCGCGACGCCGGATCAGGTCAGCGCGCTGCAATCCAGGCACGGCCGTGAAGCGGCGGGGCACGCCATCGAGCAGGCGATGGCCGATCTCGCCGAGGGGCTGATTGAGACCGGCGTGCGGCGGTTGATCGTCGCCGGCGGCGAGACCTCGGGCGCCGTCGTTGACCGGCTGGGGATTCCCGGCTTCCTCGTTGGTCCAGAGATCGCGGCCGGCGTGCCAGTGCTTCGCGCAATCGGCGCGCAGGGCGGCGACATGCTGCTGGCGCTGAAGTCCGGCAATTTCGGCGGGCCGCAGTTCTTCGCCGACGCGCTCGGGCTGATGCGCTAACTGCGCGTCAGCCGACTGCCGGCTGCGTCGGCCTGTGCCGGATTTTGGAACGACGTGCTGGGCCTCGGTCCCGATCTCATCATCTGCTTAGTTTGTGAGCCGTCGCTCGGCACGGCAGCGCCGCCGTGCCGCCATAAGCATCGGGACGCACACTGAAAAAGCAGAAGTTTTTTGCGTGTAATGCCCGATAACTCCCGTAAATTAACGGTCTCTAGGGACCTCACCGCTATACCTCCGGTACGGACCGTCGCGTGACGCGTCCATCTGTGGGTAGGGCAATGAAACTGAATCGGATCGGCTACAAACTCGGGCTTGCTGGCGCCATCGGCGCATCTCTCGCGGTCGGCATGATCGCAAATCAGATGATTGCCGAGAGAGCGGTCAACGAAGCCAATCAACGGGCGGAGAGCTCCCGGCGCGTGGTCGAGAGCGTCATGTCGGCCAGCATCAACATGCAGCAGACCCAGCTCGCGGGCCGCTCGGCCCGGCTGGCGCGGGTGCCGGCCGATGCCGAGAAGGCCGCTGCCGACATTCAGCAGTTCTCGGCCGCGATGGTCACGGACATCGACGGCGCCCTTGCGAACGTGGCGACGGCCGAAAATCGGTCTCGGCTGAGCCGGCTCAAGGAGCTGATGACGAACTACGCCGCCGGCGCGGTGGAGCTTGCCCAGGCGCAGAAGGCGCTGCTGCTGCAGATCGACAAGCGGAGCGCGGTCTCCAACGAGTGGACCAACGGTCTCAAGGCGCTGCTCGCCTCGCCGGCGCTGCCGAAACTTGCCTTCCGCGAGCGCGTCGAGCGGCAGCTTCATGCGGCCGATGCCAAGCTGAACTACATGCGGTCCCAGGCCTGGCGGTTCGGCATGACCGGGGATGCCGTGACGATCGCGCATCTGAAGCAGACGGTGCCGATCCTGAAGAGCTCGCTGACCGATGCCCGCATGCTGGCCGATGACCGCGAGATCCAGGCGACGATCAGCAAGCTCAACGGCATTGCGTCGGACTTCGTCGCTGCGAACGACGAGGTGGTCAAGATCGAAGGAATCAAGGAAGCGGTGCTGCGCGACCGTACGCTGGTCTATCTCGGCGAGGCCGACGAACTCATGACGGCAGCGATCCAGGATGCCCGCGCGCGCAACGCCAGCGCAAGATATGATGCCGACGAGGTGGCCGCGCAGGCGAGCCGCAT
This sequence comes from Bradyrhizobium sp. SZCCHNR1051, assembly GCF_032489615.1. NCBI lineage: Bacteria > Pseudomonadati > Pseudomonadota > Alphaproteobacteria > Hyphomicrobiales > Nitrobacteraceae > Bradyrhizobium > Bradyrhizobium sp. SZCCHNR1051. The sequence goes on from NZ_JAUEYJ010000028.1 coordinate 26,964, forward strand.
CATGCTGATCGTCGGACTGGCCGTCCTGGCATCCGTGCTCAGCTCGGTCGTCTTCTCGTTCCTGGGAATCGCCCGTCCGTTGACCCGGCTCAATGCGGCGCTCGGCGAGATGGCGCGTGGCCGGCTCGACATCGTCATCCCCGGTGCATCGCGCGGCGACGAGATCGGCGATCTTGCCAAGACCGTGACGGTGATCCGGGGCAACGCGGAGGAGAAGGCGCGTGCCGAGGCCGAAACGAAGAATGCACAGGACGCGATCGCGGCGCGCCAGCGCAAGGCCGACATGCAGCGGCTGGCCGAGCAGTTCGAAGCCGCGGTCGGCGAAATCGTGAACACCGTCTCGTCGGCCTCGAGCCAGCTCGAGCAGTCCGCCACCACGCTGACCCAGGCCGCGACGCGCTCGCAGGGCTTGACGACGGCGGTTGCGTCCGCCTCGGAGGAAGCCACGACCAACGTCCAGTCGGTGGCGTCTGCGACCGAGCAGATGGCCTCTTCGGTCACCGAGATCAGCCGCCAGGTGCAGGAATCGGCGCGCATCGCCAACGACGCCGTCGGCCAGGCCCGCACCACGACCGGGCGTGTCAGCGAGCTGTCCAAGGCGGCCACCCGCATCGGCGATGTCGTCGAACTGATCAACACGATTGCCGGCCAGACCAACCTGCTGGCGCTCAACGCCACCATCGAGGCGGCGCGCGCCGGCGACGCCGGCCGCGGCTTCGCGGTCGTCGCCTCCGAGGTCAAGGCGCTGGCGGAGCAGACCGCGAAGGCAACCGGCGAGATCGGCCAGCAGATCTCGAGCATCCAGGTCGCGACGCAGGAGTCGGTCAGCGCCATCAAGGAGATCTCCTCCACGATCGAGAAGCTGTCGGAAATCTCCTCGACGATCGCAGCGGCCGTCGAAGAGCAGGGTGCGGCGACGCAGGAGATCTCACGCAACGTTCAGCAGGCCGCGCATGGCACGCAGCAGGTCTCGTCCAACATCGCCGATGTCGAGCGCGGCGCGGCCGAGACCGGGTCGGCCTCGGCCCAGGTGCTCTCAGCGGCACAGGCGCTGTCCGGCGACAGCAATCGCCTCAAGCAGGAGGTCGCGAGCTTCCTCGGCTCGGTGCGGGCGGCGTAACGCTGAGCAGCGGAAGCGACGAACTGCTGGTCGCGCGGGGGATTGGAAGGCCGGAGCATCGAACGCTCCGGCCTTCTGCGTTTTCTGGCCCAACAGGGACAGTCCGCGGCCCCGTCGCCCGCGGCTTTTCTGTTCGCGCTACATCGACGCCGGAAAACTAACTTGCGTAGTCAATCTGCGTTTTTAACTTACGTTAAGAGTAGGCGTGTAGGGTCTGGTCATTCGCGGCCAACGCGCAGTCGAGCCCCACGGGCAAACGGCGCTTCTCTCGTTCGGTCGCACGGCATGAGATGACGCGCCGCACGGCCAAGCCGGAGCGCGTTACCGATCTGGACGGGCAACGATCACTTTTCGATCGCTGCTCCGTATTTGCACGGACATGGTCTTAACCAGACTTAATTTTGGCTCCCGTAGCTTCCACGCGTGGGCTGCGGGCCCGTTTGCGTGACGACGAGGCGAGCCCACGCCCGTCGACGTGATCTGTCCCCGAGCGCCCCCAGCATGAGTCGCGCCGTGGAGACCGACATGTCCTTTGCAATGCCCCATCGCCTCAAGCTCACCATCGGGATCAAGATCTATGCCCTGATCGGTCTGAGCTTCCTCGGCCTGATCGGCCTGACTGCCTTCAATTCCCGCGAGCTCGCCGCAGGCCTCAAGCAGCAGAAGCAGCTCGAGCTCCGGCATCTGACCGAGCTCGCGCTCGGCATCTTCGCCGAGGAGCATGCGGCCGCGCAGAAGGGGACGATCTCGGTCGCCGAGGCGCAGAAGCGCGCTCTCGAGCGCGCCTCCCAGCTGCGCTATGGCGGCAACGAGTATTTCTTCGTCACGGACATGACCGCGAAGATGCTGATGCATCCGATCTCGACCAAGCTGGTCGGGCAGGACGTCGCGGACATGAAGGATCCGAACGGCAAGAAGCTGTTCATCGAGATGATCGATGTGGTTCGCCAGCATGGCCGCGGCTTCGTCGACTACGATTGGCCGAAGCCCGGCTCCGAGACGCCGCAGCCCAAGCTGACCCATGTCGCGGGGTTCGCACCCTGGAATTGGCTGGTCGGAACCGGCGTCTATATCGATGACCTCTCGGCGCAGGCCTGGGCCTCGACGCGGCAGTCGTTGACGGCGGCCGGAATCGTGCTGCTGATCCTGCTCGTCGTGTCGACGCTCGTCGGGCGCGGCATCACCAACCCGCTGCATCGCATGACCAGCGCGATGAAGAGCCTAGCCGGCGGCCGTCTCGACGTCGAGGTCCCCGGCGTGGGACGCGGCGACGAGATCGGCGAGATGGCCGGCGCCGTCGAGGTGTTCAAGAGCAATGCGGTCGCACGTCACGCGCTGGAAGCGGAGCAGAAGGAAGCCGAGCAGCGGGCGCTGGCCCGCCGCAAGGCCGACATGCACAAGATGGCCGACGACTTCGAAAGCGCCGTTGGCGAGATCGTCGAGACGGTCTCGTCGGCTTCGTCCAGACTGGAAGTGTCGGCGGACACGTTGAGCAAGACGGCGGTCCGCGCCGGCGAGCTCGCAACCACGGTGGCGGCCGCGTCGGAGGAAGCGTCCACCAACGTGCAATCCGTCGCCTCGGCCACCGAGGAGATGACGTCCTCGGTCACCGAGATCGGCCGCCAGGTGCATGAATCGGCGCGCATGGCCAATGAAGCGGTCGAGCAGGCGAAGAAGACCAACGAGCGGGTGAGCGAACTGTCGCGCGCGGCGAGCCGCATCGGCGACGTGGTCGAGCTGATCAACAGCATTGCCGGGCAGACCAATCTGCTGGCGCTGAACGCCACCATCGAGGCGGCGCGTGCCGGCGAGGCGGGGCGGGGCTTTGCCGTGGTCGCCGCCGAGGTCAAGGCGCTGGCGGAGCAGACCGCCAAGGCGACCGACGAGATCGGCCAGCAGGTGGCCGGCATCCAGGCGGCGACACAGGAATCGGTCGCGGCGATCAGGCTGATCTCCGGCAGCATCGAGCGGCTGTCGGAGGTTTCCTCGACGATTGCTGCCGCCGTCGAAGAGCAGAACGCCGCGACCAAGGAAATCTCGCGCAACGTGCAGCAGGCGGCGCACGGCACGCAGCAGGTTTCCGTCAACATCACCGACGTGCAGCGCGGCGCGACCGAGACCGGCTCGGCGTCGACCCAGGTGCTGGAGGCGGCCCAGGGTCTGTCGACAGACAGCAACCGCCTCAAGCGCGAGGTCAGCCGCTTCCTGCAGACGGTCCGCGCGGCCTGAGAGGCCGGCAGCAATCTCATCAGCTAAGTCAGCGATCCAACCAACGTGTCTCAACGAGTTTGAAGCTCCGCCATGATCACCTTTCTTGACTTCCGGCCCCGCCACGAGGTGGTAAGCCGGATGCGATCGTTCGCGAATTCCTCGGCGATCATCCTCGCCCTCATGTTCACTACATCGATCCATGCAGCGCCCGGCGACAACCTCGCCGTCGTGCGCGACCTCAGTGGCAGGATCGGTCCCGTCATCGGGGGGGCCCTTGCCTGCAGCGATATCCCTCGGCCGCGTATCCAAGCCATCATCGGCAAGTTCCAGGCCGTCATCCGGGAGGCCTCGAACAACGACGGCGATCGAAACGAGCTGACGCGCCAGTTCGACCGCTTCATCGCCGACGGTCGCGCGGCCGTGGCGAGTGGCCGCCAGGACTGCCGACGGGCCGAGCTCCAGCTCGGAGACATCGAGCGATCGATCGGCGCACCGGCAACGGCGGCCGGCGCGCCGCCGGATGCGACGCTCCCGGTCGCTGCGGCTGGCGCGACGAGTGCTGTGCCTGCTCCATCGGTTCGCGGCGTCACGGAGCGTGACATCACGTTCGGCAGCGTCTTGCCGCTGTCGGGAGCGAACAAGGAATCAGGACGTCTGCTCAAGGTCGGTATCGAAGCCGCCTTCAACCACGCCAACGACACCGGCGGGGTCAATGGCCGGATGCTCAAGCTCGCCGTCGCCGATGACGGCTATGATCCGAACCGCACGCTCGATGCCATGAAGCAGCTCTACGAGAAGGAGCGCGTGTTCGGCTTCGTCGGCAGTTTCGGGACCGTGACCGCGGCCGTTGCAATTCCATATTCGCTCGAGCGCCGGATGCTGTTCTTCAGCCCCTACACCGGTGCGAACGTCTCGCGCCACGATCCGCCGGACCGCTACGTCTTCAACTATCGCCCGAGCTATTCGGAAGAAGCCGATGCGCTGGTCCGTTACCTGGTGAAGCTGCGCCGAGTACCGCCGCGCCAGATCGCGCTGTTCGCGCAGGACGATTCGTTCGGGGATGCAGGCTTTGCCGGCGTGGCGAAGGCATTTCGCGTCCTGGGCCTCAGCGACGCTGCGATCCTGCGCGTCAACTACACCCGCAACACCGTGGATGTGGAGCCCGCGATCAACCAGCTCAAGGCACAGAAGGTGCCCGTCCGTGCGGTCATCATGGTCGCGACCTCGCGCGCGGCAGCGAAGTTCATCGAAAAGGCGCGCGACGCGCTTCCCGGCGTCGTCTTCGTCAATGTGTCGGCGGTCGGTGCATCGGCGCTTGCCAACGAGCTCATGCTGCTTGGTTCGCGATACGCCTCCGGGGTCATCGTGACCCAGACCGTTCCCGCCGTCTCCGGCTATTCGAGCGTGGTGCTCGACTACAAGGCCGCGCTGGCGAAGCATTTCCCCGGCGAGCCGCCGGACTACACCTCGCTCGAGGGCTACATCGAGGCGAGCATCCTGATTCAAGCCCTGAAGAAGGCCGGTCCGCAGCTCGATACCGAGCGGTTGATCGATACCCTCGAGTCGATGCGTAACATCGATCTCGGTCTTGGAGCCTTGCTCAACTTCGGCCCCGCCGAACATCAGGCCTCGCACAAGATCTGGGGCACGGCGCTCGACGAGACCGGCGCCTATCAGGCGATCGAGCTGGAGTGACCCGCGGCGCGGGCTAAAAAGGGGGAGCGAGCGCCAGCATGTGCGGCCCATGGCGGCCGCATCGCAAGCGTGAGATGCAGCAGCTCGCAATCATCGAGATGCTGTCGGCGATTTCTTCGGCCATCGGCTGCAGATGCCGTCGGGCGACACCACCCCCTCAGGCGCGAGGTCGGACGTTTCCTGGTCGCGTCGGCCACCGAGGAGCTGTCCTGCTCGGCGACCGAGATCAGCCGCCAGGTGCCGGAATCGGCCCGCATGGCGAGCGAGGCCGTCAACCGGGCGCGGCGGACAAACGACCAGGTGAGCGAGCTGTCCAAGGGCGCCGCGCGGATCGGCGACGTCGTCGAGCTCATCAACACCATCGCCGGCCAGACCAACCTGCTGGTGCTCAAGGCCACCATCGAAGCGGCGCGCGCCGGCGAAGCCGGCCGCGGCTTCGCGGTGGTTGCCACCGAGGTCAAGGCGCTGGCCGGGCAGACCTCGAAGGCGACCGGCGAGATCGGTCAGCGGATTTCCGGCATCCAGAGCGCGACCCAGGAATCGGTCGGCGCCATCAAGGAGATTTCCGGCACCGTCGAGCGGCTCTCATCGAGGTGCAGGGCGGCGCCAATGAAATCGGCTCCGCCTCGTCCGAGGTGTTGTCCGCCGCGCAGGCGCTGTCGTCCGACAGCAACCGGTTGAAGGCCGAAGTCAGCCGATTCCTGGAGACCGTCCGCGCCGCCTGAGCGCGCACGGCCGCCGATGATAAAGGGGCGCGGCTGCGAAAGCCGCGCCCTTTTGCTTTGCCGGCCGGACAACGGCAATCGCCCCTGAATGGGGTCCAGCGATCCGTATTTCAACGGTTGCGGCACTTTATCTTAGGTTAATCGGCGGCTGCGACAATCGATGCATCGTTTGCAGCAAAATTAGCCATGCCGATGCCGGCATGGCTCGAAAGACTCGCCATGCGTAAGAATTTGCCGGTCACCAACGTCGAGTATCCGATCACGGATGACACGCTGATCGTGTCCAAGACCGATACGAAGGGCAAGCTGACCTTCTTCAACCAGGATTTTGTCGACGCGGCCGGCTTCACCGAAGCCGAGCTGATGGGGCAGCCGCACAACATCGTGCGTCATCCCGACATGCCGCCCGAAGCCTTCGACAATCTCTGGACCACGCTCAAGGCCGGCCGTCCCTGGGTCGGCGCGGTCAAGAACCGCCGCAAGAACGGCGACTATTACTGGGTGCTGGCGACGGCGTCGCCGATTTGCAAAGACGGCCAAGTCGTCGGCTACACCTCGGTGCGCACCAAGCTGCCCGCCGACCAGCGCGCGGAGGCCGAGCAGGTCTATGCGGCGATCCGCGAAAAGCGGCCACATGGTTACAAGATCGACGACGGCATCGTCCGCCGCCGCTCGGTGTTCGACCATCTCTCGATGTTCACCGGCTCGATCGCGGCAAGGCTGCGAACGCTGGTCGGATTGCAGACGCTGTTCCTGCTCGTGCTTGGCGTCATCTCGTTCGGGGAGGGCGGGCTCGCCGGAATGACCGCCGTGGCGATTGCTGCCGCTGGTGTCGTGCTGTGTGGTCTGGTCGGGCTGCGTACGATGAACGTGATCGTGGCGCCGCTCGATCATCTGAACGAGACGATGGAGAGCATCACCCAGGGCACGCTCGACACCCGCATGCGCATCGAGCGCGACGACGAGATCGGCCGCGCCTTGCGTAACCTGCAGACCGTTCAGACGATGGTGCGGTTCAACGACAGGGAGCTCGGAGAGCAGGAGCGGCGCGCAGCCGCCGCGCGCAAGCGGGAGATGTCGGAGCTCGCCAACGGTTTCGAAGGCGCCATCGGCAACATCGTCAATACGGTGTCCTCGGCCTCCAGCGAGCTCGAGAGCTCGGCCAACTCGCTGTCGAGCACCGCCGTGCGGGGGCAGGAGCTTTCCACCACTGTTGCCGCGGCCTCCGAAGAGGCGTCGGCCAATGTTCAGGCCGTGGCGTCGGCGACCGAGGAGCTCACCTCGTCGGTCCGTGAGATCAGCCGCCAGGTGCAGGAGTCCGCGCGCATCGCCTCCGATGCGGTCGAGCAGGCGCGCCGCACCAATGATCGTGTCGGCGAGCTGTCGAAGGCGGCGACCCGCATTGGCGACGTCGTCGAGCTGATCAACACGATCGCCGGGCAGACCAATCTGCTGGCGCTCAATGCCACCATCGAGGCCGCGCGGGCGGGCGAGGCTGGCCGCGGCTTTGCCGTCGTCGCCTCCGAGGTCAAGGCGCTGGCCGAGCAGACTGCAAAGGCGACCGGCGAGATCGGCCAACAGATTTCCGGTATCCAGGGGGCCACGCAGGAGTCGGTCGGCGCCATCAGGGAGATCTCGACGACGATCGAGCGGCTGTCGGAGATCGCCGCGACGGTGGCGGCCGCGGTCGAGGAGCAGGGCGCAGCGACCGCCGAGATCTCGCGCAACATCCAGCACGCCGCCGCGGGTACACAGCAGGTGTCCGCCAACATCACCAACGTCCAGCGCGGCGCCAGCGAGACCGGCGACACCTCGGGGCAGGTGCTCAGCGCCGCGCGCCAGCTCTCCGGTGATAGCGAGCGTCTCAAGCAGGAGGTCGGCCGCTTCCTGCAATCGGTTCGCGCCGCCTGATCCGCGACATGGCGAAGCCGGCGACAGCGGCCGAGATTGCCCGCTGTCGCGTCCGATAGTCGAACGACACAGCCCCGACCGATAGCCGCGGGCACAGCCGATGACGCCGCGGCGAACCACGTCGACGTGGACGCTCATGCGTGCGCCGTTCGTCAGGCGGCGCCCCGCTCGACCGGATCATCCCCCACCGTTGCAGACTCCCCACACCTGACGCCCCGGCCAGAAAGGCCGTTGTGGCGCCATAATCCCGCTAAGGTGCAGAGATTAACTTGTGTTAGATATTTATTCAACCAGCGGTACATTTAGTGGCAGGCAATGTGATTGCGAGCAGACCTTCGCGCAGGACCCTGGTGCTAACGGCCGCGACGGCCGCGGTCGCCTTGGGTCTCGATGCGGGGCTTGCCGTGGTTGCCGCCAAGCCGCGCCGCCGCACTGAGGATCCCGCGCACGGCTATCGCCGGATCACGATCGGCGAGGCGGAGGTGATCGCCCTCTACGACGGTGTGTGGGAAAAGCCGCACGAGGCCGGCTTCATCGGCAATGCCAGCATCAGCGACGTGAAGGAAGCACTGCGCGCTGCGGGTCTGAGCCCCGCCTTCGTCCCGGTCCCGATCTCCACCTTCGTGGTGCGGCTGAAGGGCAAGACCGTGCTGTGCGATGCCGGCGGCGGCGGTCAGGTCCAGGGCTACAATTCCGACTCGATCTTCATTTCGGGCCGCCTGCTGGACAATCTGAAAGCAGCCGGCATTCGCCCGGAGGACATCGACACCATCCTGATCTCGCACTTCCATCCCGATCATATTTTCGGACTGCTCGGCGAGGACACCAACGCGCCGGTGTTTCCCTCCGCCGAGATCATCGTGGCTGCGGCCGAATACAAATTCTGGACCGATGCATCTCTGACCAGCCGGCTGCCGCCGTGGCGGCAGTCGCTGGCGCGCCGCATCCAGAGCGTGATCCCGGGCTGGAAGAACGTGCTGCCGGTCGAGGGCGAGGACGAGGTGGTGCCCGGCATCCGCTTCGTCAGCGTCCCCGGTCATACGCCGGGGCACACCGCGTTTCATCTCAGCTCCGGAGCGGAGCAACTGATGATCTCGGGCGACACCGCCTATGTGCCGGCGTTGTGCCTGCGCCATCCCGAATGGCACGGCGCCTATGACCAGGACGGCGCGGCTGCCGAGGTCAGCCGGCGCAGATTGCTCGATCGTATCGTTGCAGAAAAGATGTTGGTTTGTGGATCTCATTTTCCGTGGGCCGCGTTCGGTCGGCTCACCCGCGATGGCGCCCATTATGCGCTCGACCTGCTCCCCGCGTGATCCCGAACCGGCCTCGGAAGAGAGGCTCGGGATCGCGCCATGACGACGCATTATGAGGTGCTCGGCGTATCGCCGCGGGCCGATCTCGACACGATCAAGCGGGCGTTCCGCCAGGCCGCCAAGGCGCACCATCCCGACCTCCGGGGCGGCGCCGATCCGGCGTCGGAGCACCAGCTCAAGTTGATCATCGTCGCCTACAACGTGCTGCGCGACCCTGACCTGCGCGCCGAATACGACGCCCATCTTGCTTCTGAGCGCGACCGCGTCCGCCGCGAACGCTGGGACGCCATCCTGCAGTTCACCGCGGCGACCGCCGTGCTCAGCGCGATCCTGATCGGCCTCGAGATTCTGCTCTTGCCCTCCGCCGGTGATTGGATGAGCAGGCCGGCGACGCGCTCGATCGTGACACCGTCGCCGCAGGCCCGATCGGGGCCGCAGCGCAAGGTCGCAGGTGAGACCGTCCCGGCGCCTGCCGTCCAGGACGCGACCGGAGCCGTGCTGCCGGTGCCGCCTCCGGAGGCGGAGGCCCCCGCGCTGTCTCCGCCGGCAGAGCCTAGAGCCGCAGAGCAGGTCGTCCCGGCTGCACCGACGACCGCCGCATCCTTCCTGAAGCGGGGGATGGACCGCAGCCGGCAGGGCGATCTCGAGCGCGCTGTCGCCGATTTCGACGAAGCGATCCGGCTCGCGCCCCGCAATGCCGATCTCTATCGCTATCGCGCCAGGGATCTGGTCCGCATGGGCCGCATCGACCGCGCGCTTGGCGATTTTGAGCGGGCGATCCGGCTGGATCCGAACGACCCGGTGCTGTTTCACGATCGTGGCCTCGCGCTTCAGCGCAAGGGCGATCTCGACGAGGCCCTCGTCGATCTCGACCACGCCGTGCGCATGGGCTTCAGCGATGCCGGAATGTACAGCGACCGTGGCGCGGTATGGCTGGCGAAGGGGCGCTACGACCGCGCGCTCGCCGACTTCAACCAGGCCCTCAAGCTGGATCCGGAATTGGCGATCGCGGCCGCACGGCGGGATGAGGCCCTCGCGCGCAGGCGCGACCGGCAATTGGCGGGCGACAACAGCGCGCCTCCGGCGGCTGCGGAGACCACGGGCACGGTGCCTGCCGACGTGAAGCCCCGGCGTAGCGGTCGCTGAGCGCCGGACCGTGATCTGCGCTCCGACATCCGGGACGCGGTGAGCAGCGTTGTGCTCACACCCGTCGGCGCGACCGTTCCATTGCGCGGCGGTCTGCGATCCAGGAGCGCGCCATGAGCGTTTACGTTTCCGTCACCGGCTTCCGCCCGCATCGCGGCCTCAATCGGCTGGCGCGATTCTGGTGGCACACGTTGCGCGCCGTCCGCCAGGCGCGTGCGGCTCCCGGGAATCTGCGCGTCGAGCTTCGTCCGGTGAATGGCATCTATCATACGCTGACGGTCTGGACCGACGAAGCCAGCATGCGCGCCTATGTCAGAAGCGGCGCGCACCGCCGCGCCATGATCGGCTTCCGCGACCTCGGCGGCGGCAGGACGCTCGGCTTCGTGGCGGACAGCGATCCTGATCCTGATTGGGACACGGCCTATGCGCGCTGGCAGCGTGACGCCCGGGAGGTGTGAGGCAACGGAAGCGAACTAATTCGTCCGCCACTCCGGCACACCATCGGCGGCCATCGTGATCGTGCCGAGCGCGCCGACCGGCGTCCTGTCCTGATCCATCAGCCGCGCCAGCGTGGCTGCGTCCTGCGCCGGAACGCGCGCCAACGTGCGCGTGTCCTGCTCGGTGCGCAGCATCGCAACGCCATGCTCGACCTCGCCGTTGCGATCAAACAGCACGGTGAAGCTTTCGACCCGGCCACCGCCGCCGGCTTCGCTGACGAACGCCGGCGCGGCGGCGCGATGCCGATCGGCCTCGGCCTGCACGCTCACCTCCTGTGACAGGGACGACGGCGGCTCGCGCGAGATCACCAGCGCATGATGCTTGGTGACGAAGCCGCCCTGGCCGTACAGCAGGCCGCGCCTGGCGCCGCCGCGCAGCCGCCGCACCATCGCGCAGGCGGCGTGCGTCATGTAGGTGTTGAGCGGCGCGCCGAAGAAGGTCAGCCCGCCGGTCACGGTCGGCTCCACGTCGGCGCCGAGGCCGAGGATCCGCCGTGCCATCTTCGGCACGCAGGGAAAGCAGCTGTAGAGCTCGATGACGTCGAACGCCGCGCCGTTGCCGCCGACGATGTTCATCGCGGCCCGCAACACGGCGTTCTGCGGATGACTCTCGGCGAACTGATCGCGGGTGAGGTAGTCGCGCGGATCCTCGGCCGCTGCGCCGCCGAGCGGATAGATCATGCGGCTGTCGGCAATGCCCGCCGCACGCGCCTTTGCCAGGCTGGTCAGGATCAGCGCCGCCCCCATGTTGACCATGGGATTGGCGACCATCAGCTTGGTGTAGGGCCAGGCGATCGGGCGGTTGTCGGCTGACGGAGTCGTGATCTCCTCGGGCGCGAAGTGCCGCTTCAGCCAGGCGTTGGGATTGTAGGCGGCGACCGCGGAAAAGCGCGACCACAGCTCGCCGGATTCCGCGAGCGCCTGCCGCGGCGTCTGGCCCCATTTGGCCGCGCTCGCGACCTCGTAGAACGGATAGACCGAGACCGGGCGGAATACGCCGAGCTTCACCGCCAGCGGCTTCTGGAACGCGGCGCCGCGCTTCGGCTCCTCGACGTCGTGGGCGAACGGCGTCCACGGCAAGGGCACGCCGGCGCGGTCGGCCTTGGTCGCGGTCGATTGCGCCTCGGCGCCGCAGACCACGGCGACCTCGCATTCGCCGCGCGCGATGCGCAAGGCGGCCTCGTGCAGAAAGCGGATCGGGCTCTCGCCGCCGACCGGACCATAATGGCAGTGCGCCGGCGTCACGCCGAGCCGCTGCGCGAGAAGCTGCTCGGGATCGCGGTAGCGCCAGCTCAGGAAGTTGACGACGTCGAGCGAGCCGATGTCGTGGATGAGCTTGGCGCCCGCGTCATTTTCCGCACGGCGGATCGCCTGTTCGAGCAGCGTCAGCGGCTCGAGACCGTCGCCGATATCCTTGGGACGATCGACGATCTCGCCCACGCCGACGATCACGGGAATGCGGTCGGGGGGCAGGGTACTTGCAGTCATCGGCGTTTCCAAGAGCCGGCCCGTGACGGACCGTCATTGTTATCTTGTCTCCGTTCTGTCATCGCAGGTTCGACCGCGCAATGCAGAAAATGCTGATGGCGCCCGCGCGCAGCATGGCTTCCGCTTCACGGCAGATGCGCCTAAAACGCTCGCTCCTGACGCTCACGCCGGAGTCTGCCGTGTCTGAACAGAACAGCTATGTGCCGCCCAAGGTCTGGACCTGGAACAAGGCCAGCGGCGGCCGCTTCGCCAACATCAACCGGCCGATCGCAGGTCCGACGCACGAGAAGGAATTGCCTGTCGGCCGTCATCCCTTGCAGCTTTATTCTCTGGGAACGCCCAACGGTGTGAAGGTCACAGTGATGCTCGAGGAGCTGCTGGCGCTCGGCCACAGCGGCGCCGAATACGACGCCTGGCTGATCCGGATCGGCGAGGGCGATCAGTTCGGTTCGGGCTTCGTCGCCATCAATCCCAATTCCAAGATCCCGGCGCTGCTGGATCGCAGCGGGACCGAACCGATCCGCGTATTCGAGTCCGGCGCGATCCTGGTGTATCTGGCCGAGAAGTTCGGCGCCTTCCTGCCGACCGAGCCGGCCAAGCGCGCCGAATGCCTGTCCTGGCTGTTCTGGCAGATGGGAGCTGCGCCCTATCTCGGCGGCGGCTTCGGCCACTTCTATGCCTATGCGCCGACCAAGATCGAGTATGCCATCGACCGCTTCGCGATGGAGGTGAAGCGCCAGCTCGACGTACTCGACCGCCGTCTCGCCGAAAGCGAGTATCTCGCCGGCCCCGACTACACCATCGCCGACATCGCGGTGTGGCCGTGGTACGGCGCGCTCGCCAAGGGCCTGCTCTATGAAGGCGGCGAGTTCCTCTCGGTGCAGGACTACAGGAATGTTCAGCGCTGGACCGACCAGATCGCGCAGCGCGCCCCTGTGAAGCGCGGCCGCATGGTCAACCGCGTCTCCGGCGATCCAAAGAGCCAGCTCCACGAGCGCCACGACGCCAGCGACTTCGACACCAGGACACAGGACAAGATCGGGCAGGGCACGTAGTTGCGCGTGTAGGGTGCGCAAAGGCGCGGCGAGCTCATCGCGGCGTGCAACGACTGTGGAGTGCGCCGTGCCCAACGTCGTCCCTCGCCGGCGCCGTCGGTGGGCACACGCCGCCTGACGGCCCCGCTTGCCCGCCCTGCGGTTCGATGCACGATTGCTCTTGTTGCACGTGCGAAGTCTCGTCCGTTGCCGCGCTGCGATGCCATGATTGCGGACGTTCACGGCTTTTCTCGCAGTGAGAGAATGTGCAACGATCAATTCGCAGCGGCCGTGCATGCCGCCAGATTGATGAGAGCCGGCGGTGATGACCGCGGGTTCAAAACGACCACTCCGGAGGGAGTTGCATGATCGACAGACGTGATCTGCTCAAGGGAGCGGGGATGGCTGCTTTGCTGGGCAGCTTCGGCACGACCCGTGCGCTGGCCGAGGAGACGGTGACGTTGCCCTTCGCCAATGGCGAGCGCCCGCTGGTGAAATATCCGCAGAAGCGACCGATGATCGGTCTGACCAGCCGGCCGCCGCAACTCGAAACGCCATTCGGGGTGTTCAATGACGGCGTGATCACGCCGAACAATGCCTTCTTCGTCCGCTATCATCTGGCGGGCCTGCCTTACGATCTCGATCCGGACAAGTTCACGCTCGCGATCAGGGGAAAGGTCGACAAGCCGCTCAAGCTGTCGCTCAAGGACATCCGCAAGATGAAGGCGACCGAGATCGTCGCCGTCAACCAATGCTCCGGCAACAGCCGCGGCTTCTTCGAGCCGCGCGTCGCAGGCGGCCAGCTTGGCAATGGCGCCATGGGCAATGCGCGCTGGCGTGGCGTGCCGCTCAAGACCGTGCTCGACATGGCGGGTGTTCAAGCCGGCGCCAGGCAGGTCACCTTCGGCGGCATGGACGGCCCGGTGATCGACAAGACGCCGGATTTCGTCAAGGCGCTCGACCTCGATCACGCCATGGATGGCGAGGTGATGCTGGCCTACGGCATGAACGGCGAGGATCTGCCGTTCCTGAACGGCTTTCCGCTGCGCCTGATCGTGCCCGGCTACTACGGCACCTACTGGGTCAAGCACCTCAACGAGATCACTGTCATCGACAACGTCTTTGACGGCTTCTGGATGAAATCGGCCTATCGAATTCCGGACACGCCGAACAATGCCGTCGAGCCCGGAACCACGCCGAAAGCGACGATCCCGATCAACCGCTTCACGGTCCGCTCGTTCATCACCAGCCTGGCCGATGGCGCAAAGCTCAAGGCGGGCAGGGCAATGCTGCGCGGCCTCGCATTCGACGGTGGAACGGGAATCAAGCAGGTCGCGGTCTCGACCGACGGCGGCAAGACCTGGACCGACGCCAAGCTCGGCAAGGATCTCGGGAAATATTCCTTCCGCGAGTGGAAGCTGCCGGTGAAGCTGGCCGCGGGGTCCCACGATCTCAAGGTGCGTGCCACGAGCAATTCCGGCGAGACCCAGCCGGAGACGCTGCGCTGGAATCCGGCCGGCTATCTGCGCAACGTCGTCGAAACCGTCCGCGTCACGGCGGCCTGAGGAGCATCACCATGCGTCGGACGCCTTTCCTCATCGCCACCCTGGCCGTCGGACTTGGCTGCCTGGCGGGCCGCCCCATCTCGCTCACGGCAGCCCCGGTCAACTATCAGGTTCCGCAGGAGACGGCGGCCTTCAAGCCGGGGCCCGATCTCGCCGTCGTGCAGGGCAATTGCACGGCCTGTCACTCCTCCGACTACATCAGGACCCAGCCGCCGATGCAGAACAGGAAGGAGTTCTGGCAGGCCGAAGTCACCAAGATGATCAAGGTCTATGGCGCCCCGATCGACGCGGCCGATGTCGGCAAGATCGTCGACTATCTCGCCGCGACCTACTGACTGCCCGTGCCGGCGGCCGGGAGCGCTCAGGCGGCGCCCTTCGCCGGCGGGAAATCCATCCGGTCATTGGTGCAGCAATAGCGGTCGGCGAACATGCGCCCGACAGGATGGAACAGCTCCATCTCGACCCGCATCTTCTCGGTGTCCCACAATTCGTCGCGGATGTGGAAAGCGAGGCCTTCGCCGAGCACCAGCACGCGATCGCCATTGACGTCGATGAGCTGCCAGGTCTTGCACTCCATCGCGAACGGTGCCTCCGCCAACCGCGGAACGCCGATCATCCGCGACGGTGTAAGCTTGAGCCCGAGGTGATCCGGCTCGCCGATCTCAGGTGGAAAGTCGCCGCCGGTCTCGTGCATCGCCTGCGCCAGCGGCTCGTCGGTGATGTGGACGACGAACTCGCCGCCGCGGCGGATGTTGACGAGGGTGTCCTTGACCCGCCCATCGGGCCGCAGGTTGATCGCGAACACGCACAGCGGCGGGTCCTCGCCGAGCACGTTGAAGAACGAGAATGGCGCGGCGTTGACGATCCCGGTCTCGCTTCTCGTCGTCACCCAGGCGATCGGCCGCGGCAGCACGAAGGAGGTCAGAATCTTGTAGCGCTCGCGCGGGCTGAGATCGGTGGAGAGGTATTCCATCTAGAGGCCTCTGGTGCGTCGGTTCCCCGACCGTAGTGGGCTGTGACGCGATGCGGAAGCCAATAAAGCGGGCAGGGGTTGCGCACATCAGCGCCGTCTTCGCGGAAATTCGATGTTCCCGGGAACGGCTCCGCCAGCGCTACGTTCGGACAGCACACGGCAACGACAAATGGAGGTCGCGCCATGAAACCAATGATCAGTCTGATTGCTTGCGCATTCGTCGTCTCGGCCACGTCCGCGCTGGCGCAGGGCAGCCCACAGACCACGCCGCCGCCGAGTGCGCAGAATTCCGGAGCGGGCATCCAGGGCGCGCCAGGCAACAAGAACGGACCGGGCACTGAGACGGGAAGCGGCACGGTGGGCTCGTCCACGATCAACCGCCATAGTCCGGACGTCAGCGCGCAGGACCCGTCGAACATCAAGGGCATGCCGGGGAACAAGAGCGGCCCGCCGGCCAAGAAACCGCAGGACTGACGTCTGCGATGGCGGCTGCGCGATTGCGCGGCCGCCCTTCGCATTTCGCCGGTCGTGCCGTCGCGCTGATTGCCAGATCAGGGAAGGGCGGCTGCCCCGTTGGTCACGATCAGATTGTCGGTATCTGCCGGGGCCAGCTCGCTCGTTGCATCGCCGCCGAGATATTTGTCGAGCGTCGCCTGGATCCGTTCCCGCGCCGTGTAGGGGCCACGGTCGCTCATCCAGGTGTGCTGGAACTCGGTCTTGATGATGTCGATGCCGCTCTTCCTGTCGACATGCGTCGGCACCACGCCGGGGTCGGTCTTGAACTGCGGATCATCCGAGCGGAACGACAGGATCTTGAGCTTGTCCCTGATGACGAAAGGCACGCGCAGATTGTCGAGCGTCACCACCTGCGAGACGATGTTCGGATGCTCCTTGGCGAAATACATCGCGGTGTCGCCGCCATTGGAGTGGCCGACCAGGGTCAGGTGATCGTAGTCGGCATTCGGATGACGCTTCTTCATCTCGTTCAGCACGCAGAGGATGTTGGCCTCGCCCTTCTGGTAGACGTCGAGCCGGCCGACATATGGCATCCCGACCTTGGTGACGAGCGGCGGATCGGTCGGCAGGTCCTGCTGGACGCTGGCGACGAGGTACCCGCGCGCGGCGAACACGTTCGCGAGGAACGAGTACTCGGTGTTCTTGACCGTGTTGCCGTTGCTGATGATGGCCACGGGCAGCCGCCACAGCCCGGCATTGGCCTTCATCTCGTAGTCCTTGCGCACCGCGACATCGACATTGATCGACCGCTGCCGCGCGGCATCGAAGAACTCGCGGCTCTCGTGCTGGATGCCCCACTTTGCCATCGCAAAGTAGCCGGCCACAGCCAGGGCAGACACACAGGCCAAAACCGTCATACCGCGCTTCATGGCATCCTTCCTGGGAATTCTCTCCGTTATGTGATGGATGACAACGCCGGCGTCACGGGGGCGTGGCAGCCAGAGGCGGATTAAATTTCGGAAATCTTGGAGCGCAGCACGGAACGATCCCCGTCTGGTGAGCCGGCGCACCGGCTCACCACCCGCTGCGAGGGATCAGAATGCGGTATAGCCGCCGTCGATCACGAAGCAGTCGGCGGTGTGATAGGAGGACGCCTTGCTCATGAGGTAGACGGCGATGCCGCCGAAATCCGACGGCTCGCCGAAGCGGCGCACCGGGATACGCGGCATGACGTTGGCGACGAACTTCTCGTTGCCCATGATGCCCGCGGTCATGTCGCTCTTGATCCAGCCAGGCAGGATGGCATTCGCGGTGACGCCATAGCGCGCCAGCTCCACCGCGAGCGCGCGGCACAGCGCATTCAGCGCGGCTTTGGTCCCGGCATAGTGCTCGTTGCGCGCGGTGCCGAACAGCGAGGCCAGGCTCGAGGTGGCAACCAGCCGGCCGAACGCGTCACCGGCTTCGGCGCGCGCGGTCATGTGCCTCGCGGCAGCCTGGAACGCATGGAACACGCCGTCGAGATTGGTTGCGAACATCGTGCGCCATTCCTCCTCGCTGCGCTCGATGAACGGCTTGCGGCCACCGCCGCCGATGCCGGCATTGGCAAAGCAGCCGTCGACCCGACCGAACGTGTCGAGCGTGGCCTTCATCGCCTCGTTGACGGAAGCGGCGCTGGTCACGTCGCAGATACGGGTGTCGACCTTGCCGGGCCCGGCGGCCATCGACGCCGCAGCCGCCTTGTTCTTCTCGGCGTTGCGGCCCCAGATCGAGACGTTGCAGCCACTGGACGCAAGTGCCTGGGCAATACCGAGGCCTATGCCTCCATTGCCGCCGGTGACGACGGCCACACGGCCGGTGAGGTCGAACATGGTCATGGGGTTCTCTCGGGCGTTTCCGTGATGATGTGAGCGCGCTACGCGTCGCTTCGGTTATTTGGATGATGCAACCATGGACAAGCGAAGCGCAAAAATCAAATATGCTGACCGAACCGGGCTGCGCTTCGAATTTCCGCCGCGAAGAATGTAGCGACCGAAAAGCTCTTGAGAGGAAACCATGCAGTACAAGCACGTCACGCTCGATTTCGACGGGCCCGTCGCCATCCTCACGCTCGACCATCAGGAGGTGATGAACGCGGTCTCGATCGACATGCTCGGCGGGTTGGCCGAAGCGCTCGACGAGATCGAGGAGAAGAAGGCTGCGGTGCGCTGCCTCGTCGTGACGGGCGCCGGCCGCGCGTTCTGCACCGGCGCCAACCTGCAGGGCCGCAATGCGCAGGCCAAGCCCGGCCGCAGCAATGCCGGCGCCGCGCTCGAGACCGCCTTCCATCCGTTCCTGCGCCGCTTGCGCAATCTGCATTGCCCGATCGTGACCTCGGTGAATGGCCCGGCCGCCGGCGCCGGCATGAGCTTCGCACTGATGGGCGACATGATCCTGTGCGCGAAGTCCGCCTACTTTCTGCAGGCCTTCCGCCGCATCGGACTGGTGCCTGATTGCGGCTCGACCTGGCTGTTGCCGCGCCTCGTCGGCAAGGCCCGCGCGATCGAGCTGTCGCTGCTGGGCGAGAAGCTGCCGGCCGAGACGGCGCTGCAATGGGGCCTCGTCAACCGCGTCTATGACGATGCGGTCCTGAAGGAGGAGACGATGAAGCTCGCGCACGAGCTCGCCAACGGGCCGACGGTGGCGCTGGCGCAGATCCGCCAGCTGTACTGGGACAGCCCGGAGAACTCTTTCGAGGAGCAGCTCAACGCGGAATTTCAGTCGCAGCGCGTCGCAGGCAGCACTTCGGATTTCAAGGAAGGCGTCACCGCGTTCCTCGAAAAGCGCCCGGCCAAGTTCAAGGGCCAATGATCGAGACCGAGCTGTCCCGCTGCGTCGCCTCGTTCATGCCGGGGGCGACCGGTGTGAGCGGCGCCGCAAGACTCTCCGGCGGCGCCAGCCAGGAGACATGGCGCTTCGACATCGTCCATCCCGTCAGTGAGGTCGGCGCCATTCTGCGTCGCTCGCCGAAGGGCTACGGCGCCGCGCCCGGGCGTGCCGCCGGGCTCGACAACGAGGCGGCGCTGATGCGGCTCGCTTATGCCGCCGGCGTGCCGTCGCCCGAGGTCCTGCACGTGCTGCGGCCGGAGGACGATCTCGGCGCCGGTTTCATCATGCGCCGCGTCGAGGGCGAGACCATCGCGCGCAAGATCCTGCGTGATGCCGAATTCGCCGAGGCGAGGCCGCGCCTCGCGCGCCAGCTGGGCGGCATCGCCGCCGGCATCCACGGGATTCGACGCGAGACGCTACCCGCGTTGCGCGGGATGACCGCGACCAAGGAGATCGCGGAGCTCGCACGGGAATATCAAAGCTTCGACTGGCCGCGCCCGGTGTTCGATCTGGCCCTGCGCTGGCTGTCGCAGAACGATCCCGGTCCCCCGGCCGAGATCACGCTGGTGCACGGTGATTTCCGCAACGGCAATCTCATCATCGGCCGCGATGGCGTGCGCGCCGTGCTCGACTGGGAGCTCGCCCATCTCGGCGATCCCATGGAGGATCTCGGCTGGATCTGCGTCAACTCCTGGCGCTTCGGCGAAATCGACAAGCCCGTCGGTGGCTTCGGCTCCCGCGAGGAGCTGTTCGCCGGTTATGAGTCTGCAGGGCGCAAGGTCGATCCTGACAGGGTGAAATTCTGGGAAGTGATGGGCACGTTGCGCTGGGGCGTGATGTGCTGCGGCATGATGCAGCGTTTTCGCATCGGTCCCGACCATTCGATGGAGCGCGCCATGATCGGCCGCCGCGCGTCGGAGACCGAGATCGATCTGTTGCGATTGCTTGCGCCGAGGGGAGAGGGCTGATGCAGGACGAGCCGACGCCGACCGAGCTGGTGCAATCCGTCGCCGACTTCCTGCGCAACGATATCGCGCCGCTGATCTCGGGGCACGAGGCGTTCAAGCTGCGCGTGGGCATCAACGCGCTCGACCTCGTGGTGCGACAGCTGACACAGGCGGCTGCGGCAGATGAGGCGGAGCATGCGCGGTTGAGAGAATTGCTGGGACAGGATGGTGATTTACTCGAACTCAATCGAGCGCTCACGGCTCAGATCGCCAGCGGCGCCGTTGGTCTCCAGACACCGGGCCTGAAGCAGCACCTCTGGCGGACCACTCTCGCCAAGCTCGCCGTCGATCAGCCGAACTACGCGTCCTACAAGCGCGAAGCTGGGAGGAGCACCGATGGCTCCTAACCCACCGGCGTCATGCCCGGGTTTGACCCGGGCATCCATCTCTTCACGAGTCTGCTGCGGGACGTGGATGGCCGGGTCAAGCCCGGCCATGACGGAGCGGAGACAACCCGGCGCGATCAGGCCCAGAGCATGCGAAGTATCGGATAACTCACCGCCCGAGCCACCTCGGCGGCCGCTTCTCCGAGAACGCCTTCGGTCCCTCGATGTAGTCCTGCGAATGGATCATCGCCTGCACCGCCGGGTAGTCGCGCTGCTCGGTGATGGCCTGCTCCAGCGAGACCGCAAGGCCCTTCTCGATCGCCTGCTTGGAGGCGCGGATCGACATCGGCGAGTTCTTGGCGATCGTCTCGGCCCATCGCTCCGCCGCCGCCAGCGCCTCGCCTTGCGGCACCACCTCATTGACGAAGCCGAGCTCATGGCCTTCGCGGGCGCCGACATGTCGACCGGTGAGGATCATGCCCATCGCGCGCTTCATGCCGATCTGGCGCGGCAGCCGCTGCAGGCCGCCGGCGAGCGCGGCGAGGCCGACGCGCGGCTCGGGCAACGCGAAGGTCGCATTCTCGGAGGCGATGATCAGGTCGCAGGCGAGCGCGATCTCGAAGCCGCCGCCCATTGCGACGCCGTTGACGGCGGCGATGATCGGCTTGTCGCAATCGAAGCGGGAGGTGAGCCCCGCGAAGCCGCTCTTACCCCAACCGCGGGCGCCGCCGGCCGCCTGCCATTTCAGGTCGTTGCCGGCGCAGAACGCCTTGTCGCCCTCACCGGTGACGATCGCGACCCACTGCTCGGGATCGGCGGCGAAGGCGTCGAACACGCGCTCGAGTTCATGATGCGCCTCGATGTGCAGGGCGTTGTAGACCTCGGGGCGCGCCAGGGTGACGATCGTGATCGGCCCCTTGCGCGTCACTCTCGAAAACTTCAGCTCCATCGGCTGTTCCTCCTGTCTTCTGATTGGCTGTCGCGCATCAGCTTAGCGCCTGCGCAGGTGTTGCAGTCATCCAAATACGCAACGGCGCTGCGCGCCACAAGCACGCGACGGGAGGTCGCGCCGACCAGGATCAACAACAACAACGAAACACACTGGGAGACACGCCGTGGATTTTTCCTTGCCGAAGGAATTGGTCGCCTATCTCGACGAGCTCGATCGCTTCATCGCCGCCGAGATCAAGCCGCTGGAGCAGGCCGACGACAACATCCGCTTCTTCGATCATCGCCGCGAATGGGCGCGCACCGATTTCGAGAATGGCGGCCTGCCGCGGCATGAATGGGAGCAACTGCTGCGCAAGGCCAAGGATCGTGCCGATGCGGCCGGCCATCTGCGCTTTGCAATTCCGAAGCGCTATGGCGGCAAGGACGGGTCCAACCTCTGGATGGCCGTGATCCGCGAGCATTTCGCCTCCAAGGGCCTCGGCCTGCACAACGACCTGCAGAACGAGCACTCGATCGTCGGCAATCTGCCGATCGTCACCATGCTCGACCGGTACGGCCGCGACGACCAGAAGGCGATGATCGACGGCTCGATCACCGGCAAGTACCGCATCACGTTCGGTCTCACCGAGCCGCATCACGGCTCGGACGCGACCCACATGGAAACCAAGGCCGTTCCGGCCACCCGCGACAACATCAAGGGCTGGCTGATCAACGGCGAGAAGATGTGGACGACGGGCATGCACGTCGCCACCCACTGTGCACTGTTCGCGCGCACCTCGGGCAATGATGGTGACGCGCGCGGCATCACCTGCTTTCTGGTGCCGGCCAAGACCGAGGGTGTGAAGGTCGAGGAGTATCTCTGGACCTTCAACATGCCGACCGATCATCCGCGCGTCAGCTTCACCGACGTGTTCGTGCCGGAGGATGCGCAGTTCGGCGAGGTCGGGCGCGGCCTGTCGCTGGCGCAATGCTTCGTCCACGAGAACCGCATCCGGCAGGCGGCGAGCTCGCTCGGCGCGGCCGTCTACTGCATCAATGAGAGTGTGAATTACGCGCGTGAGCGCAGACCGTTCGGCAAGGCGCTGGCCGAGAACCAGGCGATTCAGTGGCCGCTGGTCGAGCTGGCGACCCAGGCCGAGATGCTGCGGCTGCTGATCCGCAGGACGGCCTGGGAGATGGACCAGCTCACCCAGGCCCAGGTCGAGCACACACTCTCGGACAAGGTCTCGATGTGCAACTACTGGGCTAACCGTCTGTGCTGCGAGGCGGCCGACCGCGCCATACAGGTCCATGGCGGCATGGGCTATTCGCGCCACAAGCCGTTCGAGCACATCTACCGCCACCACCGCCGCTACCGCATCACCGAGGGCAGCGAGGAGATCCAGATGCGGAAGGTCGCCGGCTTCCTGTTCGGCTACATGGGGGTGAACAAGCGGTGACACGCTGTTGAGCGGCAGGGCCCTGTCGCAAGCGCAATTGATGCAATCGAGCGTCGTCTCCGGAGCCCTGGATTGCTTCGGCGCAAGGCGCCTCGCAATGACGGCGGAGAGGGAGCGCGCACTCTCTCCACGGCGTCATCGCGAGCGCAAGCGAAGCGATCCAGGATGGCGGTGCGTGCACTCAATTGACCTGCCGATCCTTGCCCGCCCAATAGGGGTCGCGCAGATTCCGCCGCAGGATCTTGCCTGAAGGATTGCGCGGCAGGGCGTCGAGGAAGTCGACGCTCTTCGGCGTCTTGAAGCCGGCGATGCGGGTGCGGGTGAAATTGATGATGTCGGTCTCGGTGGCGCGCTTGCCGGGCTTCATCACGACGATCGCCTTGACGGCCTCGCCCCATTTGTCGTCGGGAATCCCGATCACCGCGGCCTCGGCGACATCGGGATGATCGCAGATCGCGCTCTCGACCTCGGCCGGATAGATGTTCTCGCCGCCGGAGATGATCATGTCCTTGATGCGGTCGTGAATGTAGACGTAGCCGTCCTCATCCATGTAGCCGGCATCACCCGTGCGCAGCCAGCCGTCCTTGCCAAGCGTGCGCGCGGTCGCCTCCGGCAGGTTCCAGTAGCCGGTCATGTTGGAGCCCGAGCGCGTCGCGATCTCGCCGACCTGCCGCGGCGGCAGCGAATTGCCGAGGGGATCGATGATCGCGACCTCAACGCCGGGCAACGGCTTGCCGGCGGAGCGCATGCGCTCCAGTCCCTCGACATGGTCCTCGGGCGGCAGCGCGATGATGGTGCCGGTGGTCTCGGTCATGCCATACATCTGCACGAAGCCGCATTTGAACACGTCGATGCATTCCTTGAGCAGCGCGGCCGGGATTGGCGAGGCGCCGTAGAGCATGTATTTCAGGCGGGAGAAATCGACCTGCCGCGCGCGCGGCTGCCGCACCACGAACTGCATCGCCGCCGGCACCATGAACAGCTTGGTGATGCCGGACTGCTCGAAGAAGTCGAGGATCCTGGTCGGATCGAACTCACGGGCGATCACGCCGCGGGCGCCGTGATAGAGGCTCATCAGGCCCCAGCCGGAGCCGCCGATGTGGAAGATCGGCATCGCGATCAGCGAGACGTCGTCGGTCGACCATTTGTTCCAGTCCGGTTTCTCCTCGGGATTGCCGGTGTTGACGAGGTTGAGGAAGTTGGCGTGCGACAGCATCGCGCCTTTCGGCTTGCCGGTGGTGCCGGAGGTGTAGAGCTGCAGCGCGATGTCCTGCGGCGTGATCGGAACGCCCGGATCATCCGCGCTCTGCGCGTCGCGCCAAGCCGTGTAGTCCTGCCATTCCGGCGCGCCGCCCTCGGTGGTGATGATGTGCCGCACGCTCGGGATCTGGTCGCGGATGTTGCGGATCATCGTAGTGAATTCCGGTCCGACGAACAGTGCAGGGGCCTTGCAGTCCTCGACGATGAAGGCGACCTCGGGACCGGCGAGGCGCCAGTTCACCGGCGCCATGACGACGTTGGCCTTCATGGCGCCGACGAGCAGCTCAAAATAGATGTCGCTGTTCTTGCCGAAATAGGCGATCCGCTCGTGCGGCTTGACGCCAAGCGCCTTCAGCGCGTTGGCGACCTGGTTGGTCTTGCGGTCGAACGCGGCGAAGCTGGTGATGCGCCCCTCGAACTCATAGGCGGTGGCGGAGCCCAGCGTTTGCGCTCTGTCGCGCACGACGTCGACGAGCGTCGACGATGCCGTCGAGACGGACATGTTTCCCCTCCGATTGCGTCTTGTTCTTTGTTTGATGTCTTGTCGTGGTCCTCGCCCCGGATCGCGCCGGAGCAAGCATCTCTCGATCAGTCTACAGGGCGCACGTCGCCGATCAACCGGGCGATTCGGCCGTCAGCTCGTGCGCGTCGCGCGGTCCTTCTCGTTCTGCGCCTTGATCGACTCCTTGGCCTTGGTCCAGTCGTCGTCGCTCCAGTCGCGCAACTGATAGAAGTTGCCGCCCATCGCCAGCGCCTGGGCGCCGTCCATCGCGATGGTCTCGCCGTTGATCCAGTTGCAGCCGCCGGAGATCAGGAACACCGCGAGGTTCTGCAGCTCCTCCATGGTGCCGACGCGACCCATCGGGTTCATCGCCTTGGTCCGCGCGCCGGCCTCGTCGCCGGGCTTGATGCGCTTGCTCATGCCTTCGGTCGGGATTTCGCCGGGCGCGATGGTGTTGAGGCGGATGCCATAGCGGCCCCATTCGGTCGCAAGCGACATCGTCATGGCGTGGATCGCCGACTTGCTCATCGCCGATGGCACCACATAGGGCGAGCCGTTGCGCACCCACGTCACCGTGATCGACACGACGTTGCCCGGCTGCTTCGCAGCGATCCAGCGCTTGCCGACGGCATGCGTCACGTAGAACGTGCCGTGCATCACGATGTTGGCGACGGCATCGAAGCCGCGCGGGCTCAATTCCTCGGTGCGGGAGATGAAGTTGCCGGCCGCGTTGTTGATGAGATCGGTGAGACCGCCTTCCTGGAAGATGGCCTCGATCATTTCCTCCACCGCCATGGCATTGCGGATGTCGACGCCATGGCTGGTCACGCGGCCGCCGTAGAGGTCCATCAGTTCGGTCGCGGTCTCGTCGCAGACGATTTTCCGCCGGCCGCAAATATGCACCTCGGCGCCGAGCTGCAGGAAGCGTGCTGCCATCGCTTTGCCAAGGCCCGTGCCGCCGCCGGTCACCAGAATGCGTCGACCTTCGAGGAGATTGTCCTTGAACATGGGAGTTTCCGCCTGACATGTTGTGAGTTAATTGGTCGATTGACTAAATCGCTCCGACAGCCTTCTGTAAAGTCACAAAGACATCCGTAGGGAGACCGCTCGATGGACAACCGCCTCGCGATCGAGATCAAGGACGGCGTCGCCGACGTTCGCCTGGTTCGCGCCGACAAGATGAATGCGTTGGACATGGAGATGTTCGAGGCGCTGGTCGCGGCGACCGAGCGGCTGTCGAAGGAGAAGGGACTGCGGGCGGTGGTGCTGTCCGGCGAGGGGCGTGCCTTCTGCGCGGGCCTCGACATGGGCCGCTTCGCCGCGATGAAGGAGTCCGGCGGCAACGGCATACCCGGCGGCGAGACGCGCGACCTCACCATTCGCACCCACGGCAAGGCGAATTTCGCCCAGCAGGCTGTCTGGGGCTGGCGGCAGCTGCCGGTGCCGGTGATTGCTGCAGTGCATGGCGTCGCCTATGGCGGCGGCTTCCAGCTCGCGCTCGGCGCGGACATGCGCTACGTCGCGCCGGACACCAAGATGTCGATCATGGAGATCAAGTGGGGTCTGGTGCCCGACATGGCGGGCACGCCGATCCTGGCGACCCTGATGCGCGACGACATCCTGCGCGAGTTGACCTACACGGGCCGGGTGTTCTCGCCGGAGGAAGGCCAGTCCTACGGCCTCGTTACCCGCATCTGCGCCGATCCGCGCGCGGCTGCGCTGGAGACCGCGCGTGAGATCGCCGGCAAGAATCCGGATGCGATCCGCGCCGCCAAGCGGATGCTGAACAATCTCTCGGTCGATCCGGGGCCGGCGCTGCTCGCCGAATCGGTCGAGCAGCAGAAGCTGATCGGCAGTCCGAACCAGCTCGAATCGGTGCGCGCCAACATCGAGAAGCGCGCGCCGAGGTTTGCGGACTGAGTCCGTCATTCCGGGATGCTCCGAAGGAGCAGGCCCGGAATCTCGAGATTCTCCGGTGCGCAACTGCGCACCTGAGTTCGATGCTCCGCGCAAGACGGCTCCGCCGTTTTGTCGCGGCGCATCGCCCCGGAATGACGGCCGAAACTCAAACCGACGCCAGATCGGATAACAAAGAAAATGGAAACGTCCTCCCTGTTCTGCGGCATCATCTCCGGCGAGCGCCGGCGCAGCCACGCCGAAATCGCCGACCGCGCCGCGCGGATCGCCAGCGGCCTCGCGAAGCTCGGCGTGGGCCAGGGCGATTGCGTCTGCATTCTCATGCGCAACGACATCGCCTTCATCGAGGCCGCCTATGGCGCGATGCGGCTCGGCGCCTATGGCGTGCCGGTGAACTGGCACTTCAAACCGGAGGAGATCGACTACATCCTCAAGGACTCCGCGACCAAGGTGCTGATCGGTCACGCCGATCTGTTGCATCAGCTTCGCGGCCTGATTCCACCCGGAGGCACCGTGCTCAGCGTGCCGACGCCGCCGGAGATCCTGTCCAACTACAAGATCGGCGCGGATCTGCTCGCAACACCGGAGTTCGCGACCGACCTGGAAAGCTGGCTCATGCAACAGGGTCCTTACGAGGGGCCGCAGGTGCCGCAGCCGCAGAACATGATCTACACCTCCGGCACGACCGGTCATCCCAAGGGCGTGCGCCGCAATGCGCCGACGGTCGAGCAGGCGGCTTCGGCCGAGCGCATGCGAGCGCTGATCTACGGCTTGAAGCCGGGCTCGCGCGCGCTCTTGCCGGGGCCGCTGTATCATTCTGCCCCGAATGCGTTCGGCCTGCGTGCCGGACGTCTCGGCGGCGCGCTGGTGCTGATGCCGCGCTTCGAGCCGGAAGAATTTCTCGGCATCATCCAGACAGAGCGGATTGATACGATCTTCATGGTGCCGACCATGTTCATCCGGCTGATGAAGCTGCCGGAGGAGGTTCGCCGCCGCTACGACGTATCGTCGCTGCGCCATGTCATTCACGCTGCCGCGCCGTGCCCGGCCGACGTCAAGCGCGCGATGATCGACTGGTGGGGGCCGGTCATCTACGAGTTCTACGGCTCGACCGAATCCGGCGCCGTCACCTTCGCAACCTCGGAGGACGCGCTGAGGAAGCCAGGCACCGTCGGCAAGGTCTCGCCGGGCGCCGAGCTTCGTTTCCTCGGCGAGGACGGCCGCATCCTGCCGCAGGGCGAGGTTGGCGAGATCTATTCGCGCATCGCGGGCAATCCGGATTTTACCTATCACAACAAGCCGGAGAAGCTTGCCGAGATCGACCGCGACGGCTTCATCACCTCGGGCGATGTCGGCTACATCGATGCCGAGGGCTACGTCTTCCTGTGCGACCGCAAGCGCGACATGGTGATCTCCGGCGGCGTCAACATTTATCCGGCCGAGATCGAAGCCGTATTGCATGCCGTGCCCGGCGTGCACGATTGCGCGGTATTTGGCATTCCCGATGCCGAGTTCGGGGAAGCCCTGATGGCCGTGGTCGAGCCGCAGCCCGGCGTCGTGCTGGACACCGGCGAGATCAGACACCGGCTCAGGGCTTCGCTGGCCGACTACAAGGTGCCCAAGCACATCGAAATCCAGGACAAATTGCCTCGTGAGGATTCCGGCAAGATCTTCAAGCGGCGGCTGCGCGACCCCTATTGGGCGCAGGCAGGGCGAAAGATCTGATCGATTGGCGGCTCTCAGCGATGAGAAGACGTCACGTGAGCATTGAATAGGGCAGGCGACGCCTCTTTCTTGATCTTGCGCTGCGGTATAGATACGGCAGACTGACCCGTAAATGGGCAGCTGCTGGAGAGCGCATCCATGTCGCCGCAAACCATGACAGAGGAAATCCGTCCCAACCGCGCTGCCGAGGCGCAGGCCATGGAGGAGGATGCGCGGCTGCGGGACGATATCCGGCTGCTCGGCCGCATCCTCGGCGATACGGTCCGCGACCAGGAGGGCGCCGAATTGTTCGACCTCGTCGAGCGCATCCGCCAGACATCGGTGCGCTTCCACCGCGACGAAGACCGCCAGGCGCGGCGCGAGCTGGAGCAGATCCTCGACGGCATGACGACGGCTGAGACCGTCCGCATCGTCCGCGCCTTCAGCTATTTCTCTCACCTCGCCAACATTGCCGAGGACCAGAACAACATCCGGCGCATGCGTGCCAAGAGCGATTCCAATGGCGGGGCCGGCATGCTGGCGGCGACGCTCGCTCACGCCAAATCCGCCGGGTTCGAGGCTTCCGATCTGCGCAAGTTCTTCTCGACGGCGCTGGTCAGCCCGGTCCTGACCGCGCACCCGACAGAGGTGCGGCGCAAGAGCACGATGGATCGCGAGATGGAGATCGCGATGCTGCTCGACCGCCGCGAGCGGATGCAGCTGACGCCGGATGAGCGCGAGGCCAATGACGAGGCGCTGCGCCGCGCCGTGCTGACCTTGTGGCAGACCAATCTGCTGCGCCGGACCAAGCTGACGGTGCTCGACGAGGTCACCAACGGGCTGTCGTTCTACGACTACACGTTTCTGCGTGAGGTGCCGCGTCTGCTGTGCTCGCTCGAGGATCGGCTCAATGACGGAGGGGAGGTGGCGGGCGATCTCGCCTCGTTCCTGCGCATGGGGAGCTGGATCGGCGGCGATCGCGACGGCAATCCGTTCGTCACCGCCGAAGTGATGCGCGGAACGCTCAAGCTGCAATCCAGCCTGGCGCTGCACTACTATCTCGAGGAACTGCACCTGCTCGGCAGCGAGCTGTCCATCGCCGCGCATCTCGCCGATGTCTCCGAGGAGCTGCGTGCGCTGGCCGAGCGCTCGCCGGACACGTCGCCGCATCGTCACGGCGAGCCATATCGCCTGGCGGTGTCCGGCATCTATGCGCGCTTGGCGGCGACGGCGAAGAAGCTCGGTATCCAGATCAGCCGCCTTCCCGTGGCGGCCGTGGCGCCTTACGACAGCGTCAAGCAGATGCAGGATGATCTCGACGTGCTGCATCACTCGCTGGTCGCCAACAATGCCGAGGTGATCGCCCGCGGGCGGCTGCGGCTGCTGCGGCGTGCCGTGGATTGCTTCGGCTTCCATCTGGCCCGGCTCGACATCCGCCAGAACTCGGCGGTGCACGAGCGAACCGTCGCCGAGCTGATCGACACCGCGATGCCCGGCATGTCCTATATGGCGCTGAGCGAGGATGCGCGGGTCGGCCTGCTTGTCAGCGAGCTGCGCAACGCCAGGCCGCTGGTGTCGCAATTCGTCAAGTACAGCGATGAGACCGTCGGCGAGCTCGCGCTGTTCCGCGCCGCTGCCGAGGCGCACGCGACCTTCGGCGCCGACGTGATCCCCCAGTGCATCATCTCGATGTGCAAGGGCATGTCCGACATGCTCGAGGTGGCGCTGCTGCTCAAGGAGGTCGGCCTGATCGATCCATCGGGCCGCTGCGCCGTCAATATCGTGCCGCTGTTCGAGACCATCGAGGACCTGCAGGCCTCCAGCGCCATCATGGACCGCATGCTGGCGCTGCACGACTACCGCCGCCTGGTCGACAGCCGCGGCGCCGTGCAGGAGGTCATGCTCGGCTATTCCGACAGCAACAAGGACGGCGGCTTCGTCACCTCGGGCTGGGAGCTCTACAAGGCCGAGATCGGCCTGGTCGACATCTTCGAACGCCATGGCATTCGGCTCAGGCTGTTCCATGGCCGCGGCGGATCGGTCGGCCGCGGCGGCGGTCCGAGCTATGACGCCATCATCGCCCAGCCCGGCGGCGCTGTGAACGGCCAGATCCGGATCACCGAGCAGGGCGAGATCATCTCCAGCAAATATTCCAACGCCGAGGTCGGACGTAACAATCTGGAAATTCTCGCCGCCGCGACGCTCGAGGCCAGCCTGCTGCATCCGCGGCAGCCGGCGCCGAAGCGCGAATATCTCACTGCGATGGACCGGCTCTCGGAGCTCGCCTTCAAGGCCTATCGGGGCCTCGTCTACGAAACCGACGGCTTCGTCGAATATTTCTGGGCCTCGACGGTCATCAACGAGATCGCCACCCTCAACATCGGCAGCCGCCCGGCCTCGCGCAAGAAAACCCGCGCGATCGAGGACCTGCGTGCGATCCCCTGGGTGTTCTCCTGGGCGCAGTGCCGGCTGATGCTGCCGGGCTGGTACGGCTTCGGCAGCGCGGTCGAGACCTGGATCGCGGAAAATCCGGAGCAGGGCATGCCATTCCTGCGCGAGCTTTATCAGGAATGGCCGTTCTTCCGCATGCTGCTGTCGAACATGGACATGGTGCTCGCCAAGAGCTCGATCGCCATCGCCTCGCGCTATGCCGAGCTGGTCCCGGACGAGGCCCTGCGCGAAAAGATTTTTGGCCGCATCCGGCGCGAATGGAATCTGGTGATCGAGACGTTGCTCGATATCATGGGACAGGAGCGCTTGCTGCAGGGCAATCCGCTGCTGGAGCGCTCGGTGCGCAACCGCTTTCCGTATCTCGATCCACTCAACCACGTGCAGGTCGAGCTTCTCAAGGAGCACCGCGCGCAGAACCCGGACGAGCAGGTGCTGCGCGGGATTCAGCTGACGATCAACGGCATCTCGGCGGGGTTGAGAAATACGGGATAGCTCGGCTGTAACCACAGACTCTCTGTCGTCCCGGCGAACGCCGGGACCCATAACCCCAGGGAGTAGTTTGGGGCGAATGCGTTGTCGACCTTCGCCTATCACGGCCGCCGCGGCGTATGGGTCCCGGGTCGGCGCCACGACGCACTGCGCGCATCGTGGCTTGCCCGGGACGACAGCGGTGGTGCGACTGATTTGCGGCTCAAGCAGCAAATGACATACGATCTCGTCCTCGCGGCGTTTCGCGCCCGAGTGCATGCAGCGAACATGTCCCTCACGAGAGTGCAAGGGCGCGGGGAATGCCGGGTGAAGGCCTCACCCATGGCCCGCCTGCAGAAAAGAAAGCAGGCGGCAGTCACCACAGGTTCAGCCAAACATCCGGCATTCCCCGCGCGATGTCTTCACGCTTATACGCGATCTCCCCGGTGTGCCGGCTCGTAGACACCGTCGCCCGCGCGATGCGCTGGGCATCACCACGGACTTGACGCCTGCTTCGGGGCGCCAGGACCACGCGATTTCACGTCCGCGGCAAAGCCGTTCGTCCGCGCATCCAGGGACACGCTGCGGCTCAACCGCGGCCATCGCATCCCCGCCTCGCGTGTCGTGACGATCGCGCGCTACGCCCCTTGCATGAGGCGGGATGGCGAGAGAAGAACACGATTTCCGAAAAATAGCAAGTTCTTTATTCGTTTCAGAAGGCGAGGTGCGTCCGTTCGTCGGGGCCCGGTCTTGATTCGGACCCGGAGCCGCAGGCAGATGTGGCTGGGCGAGGAGGATCGACCATCGTGCCTCGCACGTCTCCCTGGGGTTATGGGTCCCGGATCTGCGCGCGCGTACCGCGCGCCTGTCCGGGACGGCAGTGTGAGTGTGGCCCCATCGTTGACGAGGCATCCCCGCTTTCGCAGGGACGCCTCGTAGCAAGGGCGGTTTTCCGGCCTAACAGATATGCGCGCCCTGCGTCTCCACATAGACCGCATAGAGCGATTGGCTCGCGGTCATGAACAGGCGATTGCGCTTCTTGCCGCCGAAGCAGACATTGGCGCAGATCTCCGGCAGCTTGATCTGGCCGATGCGGACGCCATCCGGCGCGAAGATGTGGACGCCGTCATAGCCTTCGCCGACCCAGCCGGCGCCGACCCAGATGTTGCCGTCGATGTCGACCCGCAGCCCGTCCGCGAAGCCCGACTTGCCGTCGAGCGTCATGTCGATGAACGCCTTCGGGTTCGCCAGCTTGTCGCCATTGACGTCGTACTGCCAGATCACGTTCTTGGCGTTCGGATAGTGCGTGATGCCGGTGTCGCAGACGTAGAGCTTCTTGTAGTCGTGGCTGAAGGCGATGCCGTTCGGCTTGAACGGCTCGTCCGCGACCTTGGTGATCGCGCCGGACTGCGCATCGACGCGGTAGACGGCTTCCTTCTGGAACGGCTGGTTGGAGCCGTTGCGGGCGTTCTGCCCTTCATACAGGTTGATCGAGCCGTAGCCGGGATCGGTGAACCAGATCGACTTGTCGCTGGGATTGACGACCATGTCGTTCGGGCCATTGAGGGGCTTGTCGTTCGCCTTCTCCGCGAGAACGGTGACCGAGCCGTTGTGCTCGAAGCGGACGAGGCGGGTCCGCTCGGCCGTGATCTGCCGTCCTTCATAATCGAAGGTATTGCCGTTCGACTCGTTCGATGGCTTGCGGAACTGCTGGGAGATGTGGCCGTCGTCGTCGAGATAGCGCAGTTGTCGGTTGTTCGGGATGTCGCTCCAGACCAGATACTGCGCCTGCGCGTTCCAGGCCGGACCTTCCGCCCACAGGCAGCCGGTGAACAGACGCTTGATCGTGGTGTTGCCAACCTTGGCCTTGAAGCGCTTCTCGTCGATCACGACGATGTCGGGATCCGGATAGCGTTGCGGCTGCGCGCCCGGTCCGAAATCGCGGGCACCGGCCGGCGAGACTGCTGCTGCCGCCGCGGCAAAGCCGGCGACGCCCTTGAGGAGCATGCGCCGGTCGAAGCCATCAGTTCCGGCCGGCGAATCCTGCGTGAGGTCGTGTCGTGCATTCGTCATCTATGTCCTCCCGACTTTTGTTGGGAGGCGACCATACGACGAAATCATGGCAACGCGCGGGTCGTTTGGACAAAAAACAACTTGAGATGGTGTGCGCTGCAAGCAGATTTTGCGCGCTGCAAATCTCAGATCGGATCCCAGCCGAACACGTCGGCGGAACGATCGAGCTTGTAGAACGACGGCTTCAGCGCCGGCATGCCATGCTCCGCAATGGTCTGCGGCGTCCAGCCTTCGCCGCGGTGCACCGAGCGCAGCGGGCGCGATTGGCTCATCAGGAAGATCTCGTTCATGCGAACGGCGAAGATCTGGCCGGTGACGTCTTTCGAGGCATCGCCGAGCAGATAGGCGACGACGGGCGCGATCTTCTCGGGCCCCATCCGCTTCATGCGTTCGACGCGCTCCTTCTCGGCCTCGGTCTCCGCCGGGATGGTGCCGATCATGCGGCTCCAGGCAAATGGCGAGACGCAATTGGAGCGCACGTTGAAGCGGCCCATGTCGAGCGCGATCGACTTCGACAGGCCGACGATGCCGAGCTTTGCCGCGGCGTAGTTGGCCTGGCCATAATTGCCGATCAGGCCTGAGGTCGAGGTGAAATGGACGAAGGAGCCGCTCTCCTGCTCGCGGAACAGCCGCGCGGCGGAGTGAGCGACATAGAACGAGCCCATCAGGTGGACCTTGATGACGGCCTCGAACGCCTCGATGCTCATCTTGTGGAAGATCATGTCGCGCAGGATGCCGGCATTGTTGACCACGCCGTCGAGCTTGCCGAAGTGGTCGGTCGCGGCCTTCACGATCTTGCTGGCCGGGATCGCTTCGGACACGCTCTCGAAATTCGCCACCGCCGTGCCGCCGCGCTTCTTGATTTCCTCGACCACTTCCTCCGCCGGCGCTGCGCTGGTGCCCGAGCCGTCGGAGGCGACGCCGGGATCGTTGACCACGACCTTGGCACCTTCGGCGGCGCACAGCAGCGCGATCTCGCGGCCGATGCCGCGGCCGGCGCCGGTGACGATGATGACTTTGTCCTGGAGCGATTTGGTCATGGGGAGGTCTCCTTGTTTTGCCCCGTCATTCCGGGCTGGTGTGCAGCACCAGACCCGGAATCTCGAGATTTCGGGTTCGCGCTTTCGCGCACCCCGGAATGACGGTGGTTATCCTTCGTTCGTGAAAATAATCGTCCCTGACGCGGCGAACATGCCGCCGACGCCGTGACACACCGAGATCTTGGCTCCGGGTACCTGCGCCGGGGCGATGCCACGCATCTGGCGCACGCTCTCCTGCAACGCATACATGCCGTACATGCCCGAATGCATGTAGGACAGGCCGCCGCCATTGGTATTGAGCGGCAGCTTGCCGCCGGGACGTGTGTGTCCGGCAGCGATGAACGGGCCGGTCTCCTCATGCGGCATGAAGCCGAGATCGCCGAGCCCGAACAGCGGCAGATGCGCGAACGCGTCGTAGATCATGAGATGGTCGACGTCGGCATGGCCGATGCCGGCCTCCTTGAAGGCGAGGGGGCCCGCGACCTTGAAGGCACGCGACGAATTGAACGTCTCCATCTGGCTGACCATCGGCGTCTCCACGCTTTCGCCGGTGCCGAGAATATAGACTGGCCTCTGCGGAAAATCCTTGGCTCGATCGGCCGAGGTCAGGATCAGCGCGCCGCCGCCATCGGTGACGAGACAGCATTGCAGCAGCCGGAACGGATAGGCGATCATGCGCGAGTTCAGCACGTCCTCGACCGTGATCGGATCCTTCATCATCGCGCGAGGATTCTTCGCGGCCCATTCGCGCTGGACGACGGCGACCATCGCCAACTGCTCATGGGTGATGCCGTAGGTCTTCATGTAGCGCAGCACGGGGATCGGGAACATGCTGGGCGGCCCTGAGATGCCGAACGGCGCCTCGAACTGGCCCTGCAGACTGTCCGGCGGAATCGAGCGCGGCAGCCTGCCGATCATCGATTTGCCGCTCTCGGCGTGGGTGATCAGCACGGTCTTGCATAGGCCGGCTTCGATCGCAGCCGCGGCGTGGCGGACATGCAGCATGAAGGAGCAGCCGCCGACCGAGGTGCCGTCGACCCAGGTCGGCGTGATGCCGAGGTAATGACAGATCTGCTGCGGCGTCTCGACCGCGGTGGCGAAGCCGTCGATGTCCGACAGCTTGAGCCCGGCATCGGCGATCGCATTCAGCGCCGCGTCCGCATGCAGCTGGATCTGCGACATCGTCGGGATGATACCGAGCTCGGTGGTCTCGGCGGCGCCGACCACGGCAACCTGGTTTCGACGCATGGCGCTATCCTTTCGCCGGCCGGAACAGGGGCAGGGTGATTTGTTCGTCGAGCGGCTCGAAAGTGACTTCGAGCGGCATGTCGAGCTCCAATGCCTCCGGTGTCTGGGGGCAGCCCGTGATGTTGCTCATCATGCGCGGGCCCTCTTCGAGCGCCACGACGGCAATGGCGTAGGGCGGCGTGAAGCCGGGCGCCGGGGGACGATGGTTGATGACGTAGCTGTAGAGCGTGCCTTTGCCCGTGGCCTTGAAGACGCTGACCTTGCGGCTGGCGCAGGCCGGACAGAACGGGCGCGGCGGGAAGTAGACGTGGGCGCAGGCGTCGCAGCGCTGCAGCCGCAATTCGCCAGCGCGGGTGCCGTCCCAGAAATGCTGCGTCTCGGGTGTCGGTTTGGGGCGTGCACGCATCGGCTCGGCCATCCCGGTTGATCCTCCCTGCGGCGGGCTCCGTCGCCCGCTCCTTTGCATCCGTGATGCGCCATTTGACGCAGACGCGTCAACGGTCCATCACGCTACGCATGCGGCCCTCCGGGAGGCGCAGAGGTGTTTGGACGGCAATTGCCGCCTGATGAAAATTGGTCTTTGATGCGGCCGCATGATCGGAGACGAGATGAAGCTGCGCGACATCGCCCATTCCAGGACCGGCGACAAAGGTGATACCTCGAACATCTCCGTCATCGCCTACGACGCCAAGGATTATCCATTGCTGCTCGCACAGGTGACGGCCGAGCGGGTCAGGGCCCACTTCGCCGGCATTGTCCGGGGCAAGGTGGTCCGCTATGAGCTGCCCAACATTGCGGCGCTGAATTTCGTGATGAGCCGGGCGCTCGGCGGCGGGGTGACCCGCTCGCTGGCGCTGGATGCGCACGGCAAGTCGCTGAGTTCCGCGCTGCTCGATATGGATATCGCGGCCGATGCCGCTGATCACACGCGATAGGACGCCATGACCGCTTCAAATCCGACCCTGGCCGCGCTGGCCGACGATCTCGCCGCTGGCCGCACCACGTCGCGCAAGCTGGTGGAGGCGTGTCTGGCCCGGATCGCCGATCCCGCCGGCGAGGGAGGGCGCGCCTTCATCCATGTCGACAAGGACGCCGCGCTGGCGGCCGCCGACGGCATGGACGCGCTGCGCAAGGCCAATGCCGCGCCGTCGCCCTTCGCCGGCATTCCGGTCTCGATCAAGGACCTGTTCGACATCAAGGGCCAAGTGACCCGCGCCGGCTCGCGCGCGCTCGACGACTCCGCGCCGGCCGAGGCCGATGCGCCTGTTGTGGCGCGGCTGCGCCGGGCCGGCTTCGTCGTGATCGGCCGCACCAACATGACCGAGTTCGCCTATTCCGGCATCGGCATCAACCCGCATTACGGCACGCCGAAGAGCGCCTGGAAGCGCGAGGTCGGTTATGTGCCCGGCGGCTCCTCGTCGGGCGCCGCCGTCTCGATCGCCGACCGCATGGCCTATGGCGCGCTGGGCACCGACACCGGCGGCTCCTGCCGCATCCCCGCCGCCTTCAACGGCATCACAGGCTTCAAGCCGACGCAGGCCCGCGTGCCGCTCGACGGCGGGGTGCCGCTGTCGTCGACGCTCGACAGTTTTGGGCCGCTCGCCAACACCGTCGCATGCTGCGCGATCCTCGACTCCGTGCTGGCCGATGAGCCGATCCGGCCGCTGGCCGCGCGACCGGTGAAGGGTCTGCGGCTCGCGGTGCCCACGACGATCGTGCTCGACGAGCTCGATGCCGAGGTCGCCGAGACCTTTGAGCGGGCGCTGCAGACGCTGGCGAAGCAGGGGGCGCTCATCGAGCGTATCGAATTCCCCGAGTTCCTCGACGTCGGCCTCATCGGCGCGAAGGGCGGCTTTGCCGCGGCCGAGAGCTACGCCTGGCACCGCTTCCTGCTGACCGCCAAGGGCGACGTCTATGATCCGCGCGTCTCCGTCCGCATCCTGCGCGGCGAGGCGATCACGGTGCCGGACTACATCGAGATGCTGAATGCCCGACGCTCGCTGGTGAAGCGGGCCGCCGCGCGGATCGCGCCCTACGACGCGCTTGTCATGCCGACCACCGCCAACACGCCGCCAAAAATCGCCGATCTCGCCGACGACGCAGCCTTCGCCCGCGAGAACATCCGCGCTTTGCGCAACTGCACCTTCATCAACATGATCGACGGCTGCGCGATCTCGCTGCCGGCGCATCGCCATGGCGAGGTCCCGGTCGG
Organism: Bradyrhizobium sp. SZCCHNR1051; assembly: GCF_032489615.1. Classification (NCBI taxonomy): domain Bacteria; kingdom Pseudomonadati; phylum Pseudomonadota; class Alphaproteobacteria; order Hyphomicrobiales; family Nitrobacteraceae; genus Bradyrhizobium; species Bradyrhizobium sp. SZCCHNR1051. Next base: position 64,564 of record NZ_JAUEYJ010000028.1, read on the forward strand.
CCTGATGTTGGCGCAATCCGGCGGCAACGACCGCAAGCTGCTGGAGATCGCGGCGGGCATCGAGGGCGTGGTGCGGGGCTGAGGCGGCGGCGGGGAGCAGCGTTGTTTCTGATCGAGTTTGCTCTACCCCGGAAAACGGGTGGCGCTGGACCAGCCTGATGGCCACATTGCTTGCATGATCAAGGCACGCAAGATGACTCCATCGTCGCCCGAACCCACGCCGCGCCCCAACGCGACCGACTGGGCGATGGTGGAACGCGACCTCGATGCGCGCGGCTGCGCCGTGTTGACGCAATTGCTCTCGCCCGACGACTGCCGCGCGTTGGCGGCACTCTATCCGGACGACAGTCGCTTTCGCAGCCGGGTGGTGATGGCGCGGCACGGCTTTGGGCGCGGCGAGTACAGATATTTCAGCTATCCGCTGCCGGATCCGATCGCTCGGCTGCGGCCGCAGCTCTATGCGCATCTTGTCGCGATCGCCAATCGCTGGAACGCGACGATGGGGATCGATGTGCGATATCCCGCCGAGCACGACGATTTCCTCGCGCGCTGCCACCAGGCCGGACAGACCAGGCCAACGCCGCTCTTGCTGCAATATGTCGAGGGCGACTACAACTGCCTCCACCAGGATCTCTATGGCGAGCACGTGTTTCCGCTGCAGGTCGCGATCCTGCTGTCGGAGCCGGGGCGCGATTTCGAGGGAGGCGAGTTCGTGCTGACCGAGCAGCGGCCGCGCATGCAGTCGCGCGCCGAGGTGGTGCCGCTGCGGCAGGGCGATGCCGTGGTGTTCGCGGTCCACAATCGTCCGGTGCAGGGCACGCGCGGCAGCTACCGCGTCAACATGCGCCATGGTGTCAGCCGGCTGCGCGCCGGCCGGCGGCATACGCTGGGCGTGATCTTTCACGATGCGAAGTGAGGCGCATGACGGCGGATCTGTTCGATGGCCTCGAGTTGGCAGGACCGGCCCGCGAGCAGCTCGCGCCCGGCGCAGTGCTGCTGCGCGGCTTCGCGCGGCCGCAGGAGGCGGAGCTTATCACAGCGATCGAGACGATCGCGGCGCAGGCGCCGTTCCGCCGCATGGTGACCCCGGGCGGCCATCAGATGTCGGTGGCGATGACGAGTTGCGGCGCGTGTGGCTGGGTCACGGATCGCGCCGGCTACCGCTATGATGCTGTTGATCCGGACAGCGGCCAGCCATGGCCGGCGATGCCGCCGCTGTTTCATCAACTTGCCGAGGTCGCCGCAAGCGAGGCCGGCTTCGCAGGCTTCGCGCCCGATGCCTGCCTGATCAACCGCTATGAGCCGGGCGCCCGGATGTCGCTGCATCAGGATCGTGACGAGCGCGACGTCGGCGCGCCGATCGTCTCCGTGTCATTGGGCCTTCCCGCGACGTTCCTGTTCGGCGGGCTCAAACGCACCGACAAGACGCAGCGGTATCGGCTCGTTCATGGCGATGTCGTGGTCTGGGGCGGGCCGGCGCGGCTCGCATTTCACGGCGTTGCGCCGCTCGCCGACGGTGAGCATGCTCGGCTCGGCCGCCGGCGCATCAACCTGACCTTCCGCCGAGCGCGGTAGTCCTGGCCGGTCTGTGACCTTCCTCGTTTTGCAACGGGCATCCGTGGCTCTATGCTGCCCCCGGGAGAGGGGCCATGAGCACTGTCGAACTTGCGGAGGAGCGAGCGCCGGCGGCGACGCGAATAGGACTTCACCTTGCGCTGCTGCAGCTGGTGTTCACGCTGCTGTGGACGACCTATGTGATCTATCTGCCGAAGCTCGCGGCCCAGGCCGGCATCGCGCCCTCGGACGTCGTTCTGATCCTGATGCTGGACCAGGCGATCTTCACGCTCTCGGATACGGCCATGGGGATCGCGGCCGATCGCATCGGGCGCGTCGCCGCGCGGTTCGGTCTCTTCGTCGGCCTGCTGGCTGCGGTATCCTGCGCCGCCTTTGTCGCGCTGCCTTTCGTGGCGGCGTCGGCGGGTCCAGCGGTCTTCATCGGACTGATCGCGATCTGGGCGCTGACCTCCTCGGTCTTGCGCGCGCCGCCCTTGACCCTGCTCGGGCGCCATGCGGCCCGGCCGGCCATTCCGTTCCTGGCAGCGCTGGTCATGCTCGGCTATGGCGTGGCCGGCGCCGTGTCGCCGTATCTCGGCGTGATCCTGCGCGACTACGATCCGCGATTGCCGTTCGTCATCTCATCGGCGGTGCTGCTGCTGACCGCGCTCGGTCTCGCGCGCATCCCGCAGGATGCCGGTCCGGCCGCGCAAGCGCCGGCCAATCCCAAGCCCGAGCCCAAGCCGCTGCGGGGACTGCCGCTGCTGTTCATCGGCGCCATGGTGATCCTCGCGCTCGGCTACCAGCTGCATTTCAGCATCAACAGCTCGGCGTTCTATCTGCGCTTTGCCAAGCCGGAGGATCTGCCCTGGCTGATGCCGGTGTTCTGGATCGGCTTCAACCTCGTGCTGTTCCCGGCCAGCGTCGTGGTGAAGCATCGCGGCGGGCTCATGGTGATGGGAATTGCCGGGCTGCTGGGTGCACTCGCCATCGTCAGTGCCGAGCTCGCGGGTGCGCTGACCGTGCTGATCGTGGCGCAGTTCATCGCCGGTGCGGCCTGGGGCTGCATGATGATGAGCGCCATTTCCGCGGCGCTCGCGATCGGGACGACGGGTGCCGAGGGCAAGGTGACCGGGCTCGTCTTCTCGGCGCTGGCGCTGGCAACCTTCGCGCGGATCGCCGCCGTCGCCGGCGGTCTGCAGAAGCTGCCCGACTACGCACCTCTGGTGCAGTGGGCGCCGGTCGCGTGCTGGCTCGTGGCCGGGGCCGGCCTGCTGGCGATGGCCGCGGCCGGATTGCAGGGACGCCGCGCGTCCCCGCCGTGAGGTCGATCAGATCCCTGGAGGCTTCGACGGATGGATGAAGGCCCAGGGCGAGACCTCGCTGTCGCGAGGCACCTCGATGTCGATCAGATACGGCCCGCCATGGGCGAGCGCGGTCTCCAGCGCCGACTTGAACTGGTCGGGTGACGTGACCTTGCTGGCGGCGACGCCGAAGGATTCGGCGAGCCTGACGAAATCCGGATTGACGAGATCGGAGGCGACGACGCGGCCGTCGAAGCGCTCGCGCTGATCGCGCCGGACATTGCCATAGGCATTGTTGTTGAACACCAGGGTAACGACGCCGATGTTGTATTGCACGGCGGTCGCCAATTCCTGCACGGCGAACATGAAACCGCCGTCGCCGGTGATCGCGACGACAGGCCTGTCGGGATGCGCGACCTTGGCGCCGAGCGCGGTCGGGAAGCCGGCGCCGAGCGTGCCCTGATAGCCCGAGGTGATGAAGGTGCGCGGCTCGTAGACCGGAAAGCCGTACCAGGAAGCGAAGCCGACTTGTGACAATTCGTCGGTGACGATGGCGTCTTTCGGCAGCACCTCGCGCAGCACGTTCAGATAGGCCATCTGCGGTTGCACCTGCTGGATCTCCTGCAAGGTCGCAGCGCTGGCGTCGCGGATGGACGCGCGACGGCCTGTTGTCTTGCGATAGCCCGCTTTGCTGACGGCGGCCGCGAGCGCGGCCGTGCCCGCCTTGGCGTCGGCGACGATGCCGGCATCGACGATCAGGCGCCGCATCTCGGCGGGATCGATGTCGATGCGGATCGACTTCAGGCCATCCGGCTTGAACGGCCAGCGGAACGTGGTCGGCAGCTCCATGCGGGTGCCGATGCCGATCATCAGATCCGTGGTCGGCCACAACTTGTAGGCCGCGGCCATGGTGAGCCCGAGCTCGTGCGCATTGGAGACGATGCCGCGCCCGGAGCGGAAGGCGACCACCGGCGCGTCGATCATCTCGGCGAGCTCGCGGATCTCCTCGCGCGCATCGATCGCGCCCGCACCGACGAAGATCATCGGCGTCTTCGATCCCGCAATTAGCGCCGCCGCCTTGGCGATGCGATCAGGATCAGGCTGCGGCGGCGCGAATTGCGCCAGCGGCGTCGCAGCCGCCGTTGCCGCCTTCTGCGTAAAGATGTCCCAGGGCATTTCCAGCGCCGCGGGGCCGCGCCGCCCGGACATCATCTCTTGAAAGGCGCGCGACACGAGCGTCGGCGCGCTGTCGGGATATTCGATGCGCTCGGCCCATTTGACGAAGGTGCGCAAGGTCGCGAGCTGGTCTGGCATCTCGTGCAGATGGCCGCGGCCACGGCCGAGATAGTCGGTCGGCACCTGGCCCGTGAGGCACAGCACCGGCTCATTGCAGCCGAAGGCGGTGAGCAGCGCAGCACCAGCATTCAGCACGCCGGGACCCGGTACGACGCTGAACACGCCGGGCTTGCCGCTGGCGCGCGCATAGCCGAACGCCATGTAGCCGCAGGCCTGCTCGTGGCGGGCGCCGACGACCTTGAGCTGCGCCTGGTGGAAGGCGTCGAACAGGCCGTAGACCTGCGCGCCGGGCAGGCCGAACACGGTGTCGACGCCGTGGGCGACGAGCCCGCTGACGATGGCTTCGCCGCCGGTCATGGTGGTCATGCTGACATTCCGTTTCTGAACTTCTACAGGGCTTCGTCGACGACGCCGTTGCGCAAGGTGCCGACGCCCTCGGCTTCGATCTCGATGACGTCGCCGGGCTTCAGATAGCGCGGCGGATCGAACCGTGCACCGGCGCCGGTGGGCGTGCCCGTCACGATCACGTCACCGGGGACAAGCGTGGTGAAGGTCGAGATGTAGTTGATGAGGTAGCGGAAGCCGAAGATCAGCCGCGACGTGCGGTCGTCCTGGCGCAATTCGCCATTGACGTGCGTGGTCAGCCTGATGTCGGCGAGCTGGCTCTCATTGGTGTAGGGCACGATCCAGGGCCCGAGGCTGCCCGTCGAATCGAAGTTCTTGCCTTGCGTGACGTTGAATTTCGCATGCCGCACCCAGTCGCGGATCGTGCCCTCGTTGCACAGCGTGAGCGCGGCGATGTGATCCAGCGCCTCGCTCTCCGGAATGTGCCGTCCGGCCTTGCCGATTACGAGGACCAGCTCGCCCTCATAGTCGAGCTGCGGCGAGGCGCGCGGGCGCACCAGCGGCGTGTCATGGCCGACGAAGGAGCGCGGCGTGCGCATGAACATCGACGGATATTTCGGCGCGTCCTGGCCGTCCTTGTACTCGGCGTTGCGATCGGGATAGTTGACGCCGATGCAGATGATCTTCTCGGGCGCGGGGACCGGCGGCTGCCAGCTGATGGCATCGAGGCCATGATCGGGCGACAGCCCGGCTGCGGCATCGATCAGCCGGGGCAGGGCTCCCGCGGCGATCACCTCGCGCAAGGTCGGATAATCCTGGGCGAAACGCGTGGAGAGATCGATGAGGCCCTTGTCGGTCGCAAGTCCGTAGCGGACCGAGCCATCGGCGACATAGGTGGCGAGGCGAGGGGAGGTCATGGGCTTGTCTCCTTACACGCCGAGCCGCTGGATCTTGTGGGTGCCGCGCGCGAGCGAGACGTGCTTGGTCTCCATGTAGAAGTCGAACGAATAGTCGCCGCCGTCGCGGCCGATGCCCGATGCCTTCATGCCGCCGAACGGGGTTGGCAGGTGGCGGACATTCTCCGAGTTCAGCCAGATCATGCCGGCTTCCAGCGCGTCGGCGACGCGCAGCGCGCGGCCCATGTCGCCGGTCCAGACATAGCCGGTAAGGCCGTATTGCACGTCATTGGCGATCGCGATCGCGTCAGCCTCGTCGCGGAACGGGATCACGGTGAGGAACGGCCCGAAGACTTCCTCCTGGGCCACGCGCATGGTCTGGTTCGCGCCGGTGACGAGCGTGGGCTCGACATAATGACCGCCGCCAGGGCCGGCAAACGGCTTGCCGCCCACGGCGATGATCGCGCCGTCCTGCCTTGCGACATCGACATAGGAGCAGACCTTGGCCAGATGCCGCTCATGGATCAGCGGCCCGATCTCGGTGGCCGGATCGAGCGGATGACCCACCTTCAGCGCACGCACGCGCGCCGCAAGCTTGGCCGTGAAGGTCTCGGCGATGCTCTGCTGCACCAGCAGACGGCTCGATGACGTGCAGCGCTCGCCATTGAGCGAGTAGATCATGAACACGACGGCATCGAGCGCGCGGTCCAGATCGGCATCGTCGAACACGATCACCGGGTTCTTGCCGCCAAGCTCGAAATGCACGCGCTTCAGGGTCGGTGCGCCCTGCGCCATGATCGCCGAGCCGGTCGAGCTCTCGCCGACGAAGCCGATCGCCTTGATCGCGGCATGCTCGGTCAGCGCCTTGCCGGCTTCCTCGCCGAAGCCGTGGACGGTGTTGAGCACGCCGTCGGGAATGCCGGCCTCCTTGGCGAGTTTCGCCAGCCATTGCGCCGTGATCGGCGACCATTCCGCCGGCTTGTGCACGACAGTGCAACCGGCCGCGAGTGCCGGCGCGATCTTCCAGGTGGAGAGCATGAACGGCGTGTTCCACGGCGTGATCACGCCGACAGGCCCGATCGGCACCCGCGTCGAGATGTTCCAATGCTCGTCGCTCGGCGTGCTCAGGCCGTCGCGGGCCTCGGTGCATTTGTCGGCGAAGAAGCGGAAATTCTCGGCGGCGCGGATCGCGGCCTTGGCCATGAAGCGATAGGCCTGACCGGTGTCGATGCATTCGAGCACGGCGATGTCGTCGGCATGATCCTCGATCGCGTCGGCCACGCGATGCAGCAGCTTGCGCCGCATCGCCGGCGCCATGTCGCGCCACGACTTGAAGGCGAGGGCGGCCGACGTCGCCGCGCGATCGATGTCCTCGGCATTGCCGCGCGCGACCTTGGCGAGCACGGCACCGTCGATCGGAGACTTCGTCTCGAACGTCGCGCCTGAGATCGCCGGCACGACCTTGCCATCGATGAAGTGACCGATGCCCTCGTCCTTCAGCTTCGCGAGCAGGGGAGCGGCACGGTCGAGATTGGCCTTGTAGATGTCGGCTTTGGGACTGGCCTTATCCATGGGATGCCTCCGCTTTCAGGGCGTCGTGGATGTTGTTGCGCTTCCAACTGGTCGCGGCATCGTTGATCTGCATGTCGAAGGACAGCGCGAACTTGCTACTGGCGAAGACTGGGTCGAGGTAATCTGAAAGTGCCTTGAAGACGTGCTCGCCGGCCTTCTGCCGTGCCGCGAGGTCGCGGCCTTCGCCGAGCCGCAGCAGCATCGCGAGGAAGGCGGAATCGGGCTTGCCGTCGGCGATCGCGTAGTGCTCGCAGCGGATCGCGCGCACGCGGATGCCGCCGATCGGAAAGATCCCGGTCTCGCTGGCGGCCTTGCGGACCACTTCGCAAAGGTTGCCCATCATGACAAAGCCGTCGAGATTGGCGGAGTATTCGATGCTGAAATGCGGCATGGTGCGGTCGCTCCGGGGCAGGCGTCAGGCGAAGTAACAGCTCACCGTCCCATACGGGCCGTAGTCGGCCTGGATCGTGTCGCCCTTGCGCGCCTCGATCGGCCGGATGAACGAGCCGGCAAGGACCACCTGTCCCGGCTCCAGCGCGAATCCATTTGCCGCGATCTTGTTGGCGAGCCACGCAACGGCCGTTGCCGGGTTGTTCAGCACGCCGGCGGCCAAGCCGGTCTCTTCCAGTTGACCGTTCTTATAACAGAGTGCGCCGATCCAGCGCAGGTCGGCATCGAGCGGCCGCAGCGGCCGGCCGCCGAGCACGATGCCGGCATTTGCGGCGTTGTCGGCGATCGTGTCGAAGATCTTGCGCGTCGCCTTCGTTTCCTGATCAACCCGCTCGATCCGGGTGTCGAGAATCTCCAATGCCGGCACCACGAAATCGGTCGCGTTGAGCACGTCGAACAGAGTGCAGTCCGGTCCCGAAAGACGATGCTTCATGACGAAGGCAAGCTCCGCCTCGATACGCGTCGCGATGAAGCGGTCGGACGGCACCAGCCCGCCATCGGCAAAGAACATGTCGTCGAGCAGCACGCCCGAATCCGGCTCATCGATGTTCAGCGCGCTCTGCATCGCCTTCGATGTCAACCCGATCTTATGACCCCTGATGACGCGGCCCGCGGCGACCTTGATGCTGATCCAGGCGTCCTGGATCGCATAGGCATCTGCGATGGTGATATCGGGAAACTCCTGCGACAACTGCCTGATCTGGCGGCGGCTCTTTTCGGCCTGATCCAGGCGTAAGGCGCAGCTATGAATCTGGTCGCTCGCAAGAGGCATGGTCTATCGCTCAGAAAAGAGATGGCGGCAGATGATTAACATGTTAAGTTTCAGCCGGCAAACCGAAACGGCGTTTGCTGCAGTGCAAATATTCAGGATGGCCCACGGGAGATTGATGTGAGCGAGACCAGGGCCAAGGTCGCCAGGCAGGCTGCGAAGGAAGCGCGCAAGGTGCCAATGCGCGACTTCTCGCAGTCGCTGCCGATGGCCTTGTTGCGGGCGCGTGAGGCCGTGATGCGGCAGTTTCGCCCCAATCTGCGACAGCACGGCCTGACCGAGCAGCAATGGCGCATCTTGCGCGCGCTGGCGGCGGTCGATGTGATCGAGGTGACGGAGCTGGCGCGGGTCGCGTTCCTGCTCGGGCCCAGCCTCTCTCGCATCCTGCGCGATCTCGAGGCGCGCGGCTTGATTCAGCGCGAAGTCGATAGCCGCGACATGCGCAGGGGCGTGTTGTCGATTTCCGCCAAGGGCATGAAGCTGATCGCACAGGTCGCGCCGAGCTCAGAGGCGATCTATGCATCGATTGCCAGCCGGTATGGGGCCCGCAAGCTTGCCGCATTGCACAAGATGCTGGGCGAGCTGGAGCAGAGCATCGGCGGCGATCTCGACGCCTCCGACGACGGCGATGGCTGATATGCCGCGGACCAAGCGCAATGGCGCGGTCTCATGCTTGGCAGGCCGTTCGGCGTTTTGATAAGAAGCGATGCAGTCGAGCGGAGAGGGCGTGCGTCGCAGGCATGGCAAACCATGCTAACTCTGTTTTCGCATGCTGATCGAACCCGCGAGTTGTCATGGTCACTATCAAGGTTGCGCATCTCATCGATTTCGTTGCCGACGTCTTCGAGCACGCCAATTCCTCGCCGGAGGAGGCCCGCCGGATCGCGACCTATCTGACGACGGCCAACCTGACCGGGCATGACAGCCACGGTGTGATCCGCGTGCCCGTCTATATCCGTTGGCAGAAGATGGGTTCGATCGTGCCCAACCAGACCGCAGAGGTCGTGGTCGACACCCCGTCGCTGGTGGTCGTCGACGGCAAGTTCGGCTACGGCCAGACCGTGACACCACAGGCCGTGAAGATCGGCATCGAGCGTTGCAAGAAGAGCGGCTTGGCTGCGTTGGCGCTGCGTAATTCCGGCCATCTCGGCCGGGTCGGCGACTGGGCGGAGATGGCCGCCGCTGAGGGACTCGTCTCCATTCATTTCGTCACGGCCGCAGGCTCGCTGCTGGTGGCTCCCTATGGCGGAGTCGAGAAGCGGTTCTCGACCGCGCCATATTGTGTCGGCATCCCACGCCAGGGACAGGATCCCATCGTGCTCGATTTCGCGACCTCGATCGTGGCTGAGGGCAAGGTCCTGGTGGCGAGCCGCGGCGGCAAGAAGCTGCCCAAGGGCGCCTTGATCGATGCCGATGGTACGCTCAGCGAGGATCCGGCGGTGCTCTATGGACCCTATGAGGCCGAGGGGACGCGCGACCACACCAAGGGGACGGGAGCGATCCGCGCCTTCGGCGAGCACAAGGGCTCCGGTCTCGCCTTCATCTGTGAGCTGCTTGGCGGCGCCTTGACCGGCACCGGGGCGACGTCGGCAAACCGGCGCTTTGCCAACGGCATGCTCGCGATCTACATCGACCCGAAGGTGGTCGATCCGGCGAGCTTCTTCGATGGTGAGATCACCCGCTACACGGATTTCATCCGGGCGACCAAGCCGGTCTCCGGCGTCGATCAGGTGCTGGTGCCGGGCGATCCCGAGCGCAAGATGCGGGCCGAGCGTACGGCCAATGGCGTGCCCTTGCCCGATGACACCTGGGCGGCAATAGTGAACACGGCACGCGAAGTGGGTGTCAGCGAAGCGAGCATTCAGCGGGCGACATCGTGAAATCAGTGTGACTGCGGGTGGTGCGAAGCATCCATGCTCAAATTGAGCGGGATTGCATTGCGTTGCGCCATCGGCGACAACGAATTCTAACGAGACGGATCGGTTGAACAACAAGGGAAGGAAACGCAGTCGTGGCGAACAATAAGGTCAAGCAGCTCTGGGCCGAAGGCAAGACGGTGGTGAATGCCTGGCTCGCGATCCCCTCGGGCTTTTCCGCGGAGGTCGTGGCTCAGTGCGGCTTCGACAGCGTCACCGTGGACATGCAGCACGGGGTACAGGACTATCTGTCGATGGTGCAGTGCTTTCAGGCGATGCATGGCCATCCGGTCACGCCGATGGTGCGCGTGCCGTGGAACGAGCCCGGCATCATCGGCAAGGTGCTCGATGGCGGTGCCTATGGCGTCATCTGCCCGATGGTCAACACAGCGCAGGAAGCGCGCAACCTCGTTTCCTATTCCAAATATCCGCCCAAGGGTGTGCGCTCCAACGGTCCGATCCGTTCGGGCATGTATGGCGGCGCGGGCGAGTATCAGAAGACGGCCAACGACGAGATCGTGCTGCTGCCGATGATGGAGACCAGGACCGCGGTCGAGAACATGGAAACCATTCTCGATGTCGAAGGCATCGACGGCGTCTATATCGGTCCCTCCGATCTCGGCTTTTCCTATGGCCTGGTGCCGAAGCTCGATCGTGACGAGCCGGAGATCCTCAAGATCTATGAGAAGATCGTGAAGGAATGCGGCAAGCGCGGGCTCAATCCCGGTATTCATTGCAGCGGCGCCGAGGGCGCTGTCCGCGCCATCAACATGGGCTTTAAGCTCGTGACCTTGTCCAACGAGGTCGGCCTGATGCAGGTCTATGCCCGCCAGCAAGTCGCGCAGACCCGCAAGGACTCCGGCGGCAAGGCCTGAGGCGAATTACGAATAGGGAGTAGCGAATAGGGGATTCATTCATTCGCTATTCGCAACTCGCTATTCGCATGCCTGTTTGCGACCTACTGATACAAACGAAGAGAGATTGCCATGGCTCCCGCCCCCGTCATCCGTCTTCATCCCGAGGACAGCGTCCTGATCGCGCGTGCGAGTCTGCCGCCCGGCCTCGCGGTTGCCGATGGCGTGGCCACGGTGGACCGCATTCCGGCGGGGCATAAGGTCGCGGTGCGTCCGATCGCGCAGGGCGAGCCCATCCGCCGCTACGGCCAGATCATCGGCTTCGCTACCGCGCCGATCGCGCCGGGGCAGCACGTTCATACACAGAACTGCGGCATGGGCGATTTCGCCAAGGATTATGCCTATGGCGTCGACGTGAAGCCGACGCCGAATTTCGATCTTCCGGCGACGTTCGAGGGCATTCGCCGTCCCGATGGCCGGGTTGCGACCCGCAACTACATCGGCATTCTGACGTCGGTGAACTGCAGCGCGCATGTCGCGGGCCTGGTCGCCGACGTCTTCAAGCGCAATCCCTTCACTGGTGATGATCCGCTTGCCGACTACTCGAACGTCGATGGCGTCGTGGCGCTGACGCACAAGACCGGCTGCGGCATGACGCTCGACGAGCCGCTGAAGCTGCTTCGGCGAACCCTCGGTGGCTACGCGCGTCACGCGAACTTCTCTGCGGTGATCGTCCTTGGCCTCGGTTGCGAGGCCAATCAGATCGGCGGACTGATGGAGGAGCAGAAGCTCGCCGGCCGGCTTCGTGCGATGGACATCCAGGAGGTCGGTGGCACCCGCAAGACCGTCGAGGCCGGCATTGCTTTCGTCAAGGAAGCGCTCGCCGACGCCAACAGGGTCAAGCGCGAGACGGTTCCGGCCAGCGAACTGACGGTCGCGCTGCAGTGTGGCGGCTCCGACGGCTATTCCGGCATCTCGGCCAATCCGGCGCTCGGTGCAGCAAGCGATCTGCTGGTGCGACATGGTGGCACGGTGATCCTGTCGGAGACGCCCGAGACCTATGGCGCCGAGCATCTGTTGACGCGCCGCGCAGTCAGCCGCGACGTCGGCGAGAAGCTCGTCTCCCTGATGCGCTGGTGGGAGGAGTATACGGCGCGCGAGGGTGCGGAGATGAACGCCAACCCCAGCCCGGGCAACAAGGCGGGCGGCCTGACGACGATTCTCGAGAAGTCGCTCGGCGCGATGGCCAAGGCCGGCAGCACCAATCTGGTCGATGTGCTGCATTATGCCGAGGCCGTCACCAAGAAGGGCTTCGTGTTCATGGACACGCCCGGCTACGACCCCGTCGCGGCGACGGGGCAGGTGGCCGGTGGCGCCAATCTCGTCTGCTTCACCACCGGACGCGGCAGCGTGTTCGGCTGCAAGCCGGCGCCGTCCATCAAGCTCGCGACCAACACGCCGATGTACAGGCGGATGGAAGACGACATGGACGTGAATTGCGGCACCATCCTCGACGGCGAGGAGACGGTGCAGGAGTGCGGCCAGCGCATCTTCGAATTGATGCTGAAGACCGCCTCGGGGCAGCCGACCAAGAGCGAGAGCTTCGATTTCGGCGGGGCCGAGTTCGCACCCTGGGTGCTCGGCGCGACGATGTAGCTGATCACTCAGCTATTCGGCGGCCCCATATCGGGGCTGCCGTCTGACATGTCCCGGCATCTGATCGCAGCTGAGATCGCCAATAGCTGAGACTGGATCGCAACTGAGATCAGATGACAGGTGAGCGCGCCGCCATGTGCCGGCTGTCGTGGGCAGTCCGTCATGGGCTGGCCCTGCCGACGCTCGCGTGGCAGCGGCGCAGAGCAATTTACCGCTGGTGGCCCAGGCCGATGCCGAGCGCCAGGGCCTTCTGACGGAGCGAGCCTTCGGTCCGCTTCATGGCCTTGGCGATCTTGGCAACCGGGGTCTTGGACTTCGAGTGCTGCTTCAGCAGCTTGATGTCGGCGGGCGTGTAGGGTTTCCGCGCCAACTTCTTGGTAGCTGCCTTCTTAGCTGTCTTCGCCACTTGATTCTCCTTTTGGCAATGGTGGTCCTAAATAGCATGTGTAGTCGAGCTATCAAGCGATTGCGGCAAATGCAACGCTATTAGTTCTTGTTAGTTCATCATTCGGGGTTAATCCCTGCTTTGAGGGACTGGTCAATCTTCCGTGAGCGCCTGCGCGCCTTCCTGTGGACAACTCTCCGCGTGCGGCTGGAGAGGTTGTTTGTTCTTCTCTCGTTCTTCGTGACGGGCCCGATTGGGGCGCGCAGCGGCCGGAAAAGCGACCGGTGCGTGCAGCGGAAGCACCTGACAGGGGAGGCTCAACTCGACCTATGCGGACCCAAATGCCGCCTTTCGGGCTTAGGATAGTTCAATAGGCAGCTCTGCCCTTTGTTAGTGCTTGATCCCTAAGCACAGCAATGTTCTGCTTAAAAAAGTTGCTGGAGCGCCGAAACCTCGTGTCAATCTACGTCGCATTACATCACGTCACCCATTACAAATACGATCGTCCGGTCGAACTGGGCCCGCAGACCATCCGCCTGCGTCCTGCACCACATACCAGGACCCCCGTGCTGAGCTATTCGCTCAAGGTCACGCCGCCCAACCATTTCGTGAACTGGCAACAGGATCCGCAAGGCAATTGGCTGGCCCGCTACGTTTTCCCTGAGAAGGTGAACGAACTCAAAATCGAGGTCGACTTCACGGCGCAGATGACCGTGATCAATCCGTTCGACTTCTTCGTCGAGCCTTATGCGGACAGTTTTCCCTTTGCCTATCCGGAGGGTCTCAAGGTGGAACTCGCGCCCTATCTCGAGACGATCGAGCCGGGGCCGTTGTTCGCGGAATATTTGAAGTCGATTCCCCGCGATGCGGACAACACCGTCAACTATCTCGTCGAACTCAATGCGCAGTTGCAGAAAAAGATTCGTTATATCATCCGGATGGAGCCCGGTGTTCAAACGCCGGAGGAGACGCTGTCGTCGGCCGCCGGCTCCTGCCGCGACTCGGCGTGGCTGCTGATCCAGACGCTGCGGCATCTCGGCCTCGCCGCCCGCTTCGTCTCCGGCTATTTGATTCAGCTTCGTCCCGACATTGATCCGGTCGAGGGGCCGGTCGAGGTCGAGAATGATTTCACCGATCTGCATGCCTGGGCCGAGGTCTATCTGCCCGGTGCTGGATGGATAGGCTTCGACGTCACCTCGGGCATGCTGGCGGGCGAGGGACACATCCCCGTTGCTGCGACTCCCCACTATCACTCGGCCGCGCCGATCAGCGGCAGCGCCGGAGTTGCCGAGGTCAACTTCAACTTCGAGATGAATGTGAGGCGCATCCGCGAAGCGCCGCGGATCACCCGGCCATTTTCGGATGAGGCGTGGGACCGGCTCGACCGCCTCGGCGAAGCCGTCGATGCCGATCTCGCCGCGAACGACGTGCGGCTCACGATGGGCGGCGAGCCGACCTTCGTGTCGATCGACGACATGGAATCGGCTGAGTGGAATACGGCTGCCGTCGGCCCGGCCAAGCGCGGGCTCGCCGACAGCCTGATCCGGCGTCTGCGCGCGCGCTTCGCGCCCGGTGGCCTGCTGCATTACGGACAGGGCAAGTGGTATCCCGGCGAAAGCCTGCCGCGCTGGGCGTTCGGACTGTATTGGCGCAAGGATGGTGAGCCGATCTGGCGCAATCCGGAGCTGATCGCGTGCGTCGATGGTCCGCGCAAGGCGACGATCCAGGATGCGGAGCGTTTCCTCGACACGGCCGCCGAGACGCTCGGGCTCGAATCCGACTACGTGCTGCCCGCGTTCGAGGATCCCGCGCATTGGCTGCAGAAGGAAGCCGCGCTGCCCGAGAACGTCGACGCACTCGACTCCAAGCTCGCCGATCCCGAAGAGCGCGCACGCATGGCGCGGGTGTTCGACGAAGGGCTGCACATTCCGCGCGGCTTCGTGCTGCCGATCCAGCGCTGGAATGCACAGCCCAGGCGCTGGCGCAGCGAGCGCTGGGGCCTGCGGCGCAAGCGCCTGTTCCTGATTCCCGGCGACTCGCCGCTCGGCCTGCGCTTGCCGATCGGCTCGCTGGCCTACATTCCGCCGGAAGATTTCCCGTATATCCACGAGCAGGACCCGATGGAGGAGCGCGGGCCGCTGCCGATGTTCACGCAGGGGCGGCCGGTGATCGTGCCACAGGTGCCGCCGCTGCCGAAGCTCGACCGCGCGCCGAAGCCGCAGCAGGACGTTCAGTATCAGTACTGGGGCGGGCTCGGCGTCCGCACGGCGATGTCGGTCGAGATCCGCGATGGCATTCTCTGCGTGTTCATGCCGCCGGTCGAAACCATCGAGGACTACCTGGAGCTCGTCGCAACGGTCGAAGCGACGGCGGAGGCGATGCAGATCAAGGTTCACGTGGAGGGCTATGCGCCGCCGTTCGATCCGCGCATCGAGGTGATCAAGGTGACGCCCGATCCGGGCGTCATCGAGGTCAACATCCAGCCGGCCTCGAGCTGGCGGCAATCGGTCGACATCACCTTCGGACTTTATGAGGATGCCGCCAAGGTGCGGCTCGGCGCCAATCGCTTCCTGATCGATGGCCGCCACACCGGCACCGGCGGCGGCAATCATGTCGTCGTCGGCGGCAGCTCGCCGCCGAATTCGCCGTTCCTGCGCCGCCCCGATCTGCTGAAGAGCCTCGTCCTGTATTGGCAACGGCATCCGTCGCTGTCTTATTTGTTCTCCGGCATGTTCATCGGGCCGACCAGCCAGGCTCCGCGCATCGACGAGGCGCGCCACGACAGTCTCTATGAGCTGGAGATCGCGCTCGCCAATGTGCCACGGATCGGGCAGAGCGTGCCGCTGTGGCTGGTCGACCGGCTGTTCAGGCATCTGCTGGTGGACATCACCGGCAATACTCATCGCTCGGAGATCTGCATCGACAAGCTCTACTCGCCGGAGGGACCGACGGGCCGCCTCGGACTCGTGGAGTTCCGTGCGCTGGAAATGCCGCCCGATCCGCGCATGTCGCTGGCGCAGCAGCTTCTCATCCGTGCGCTGATCGCCAAATCGTGGCGCGAGCCGCAGGACGGCAAGTTCGTGCGCTGGGGCACGGCGCTGCACGACCGCTTCATGCTGCCTCACTTCATATGGGAAGACTTTCTTGATGTCCTGGATGAGCTGAGGTCGTCCGGCTACGATTTCTCGCCGGAATGGTACCAGGCGCAGCTCGAGTTCCGTTTTCCGACCTTCGGCCGCGTGCAGCATGGCGGCGTGACCTTGGAGCTGCGGCAGGCGCTGGAGCCCTGGCATGTGCTGGGCGAGGAAGGCGCGGCCGGCGGCACGGTGCGCTATGTCGATTCCTCGGTCGAACGACTTCAAGTGAAAGCCGAAGGTTTCATCGAAGGCCGCCACCTCGTGACCTGCAATGGTAGGAAAATGCCGATGACCTTGACGGGGCGTTCGGCGGAGGCGGTGGCGGCGGTTCGTTTCAAGGCGTGGCAGCCGGCCTCCGGTCTGCACCCGACAATTCCAGTGCATGCGCCGCTGACCTTCGACCTGATCGACACCTGGAATGGCCGTTCGCTCGGCGGCTGCGTCTATCACGTCGCCCATCCCGGCGGCCGCAACTACGACACCAAGCCGATCAACTCCTACGAGGCGGAGGCGCGGCGGCTCGCCCGCTTCCAGGATCACGGCCACACTCCCGGACGAATCGCGCTGCCGCCGGAAGAACGCACAAATGAATTCCCGATGACCCTCGACTTGCGCAGGCCGCTCCTGCATTGATGAAACGGAGTTTGCGCGGAGGACCAGGGTATGGACGGCTCGAGCGGCCAGGACCAGGGAGCGAGCCCCGCCGCCGGTCGGCCGGCGGCACGTTCTCCGCTGCGCCGCGCCGAGCATTGGGCGCGCGACTATGCCCGGCTCCCCGGCATCCCCGATGAGTTCATCGGGGCCGACGGCCGTCCGCGGCCGGTCTGGACCCGCTTTGCCGAGACCTTCGCCGCACTCGCGCCGAGCGACATCGAGCGCCGCTTCGCCTCCGCCGATCGCCATCTGCGCGAAGCCGGCGTCACCTATCGCTCGCCGGGCGATAACGCCGAGCGATTGTGGCCGTTGAGCCATCTGCCGCTGCTGATCGACGAGTCCGAATGGGCGCAATTGTCCCAGGGCATCGTCCAGCGCGCCGAGCTGTTCGAGCGGGTGCTGCAGGACATCTATGGCGAGGGACGGCTGGTGGCGAGCGGCGCGCTGCCGGCAGCCGCCGTCGCCGGGTCCAGCGAATATCTGCGCCCGGTCTGCGGCGTCAAACCGCCCGGCGGCCGCTTCCTCAGCATCTACGCCGCCGATATCGGCCGTGGGCCCGACGGCGGCTGGTGGGTGCTCAACGACCGCACCCAGGCGCCGTCCGGCATGGGCTATGCGCTGGAAAATCGGCTGGTGCTGTCGCGCGCCTTCTCCTCGATCTACAAGTCCATGAACGTCGAGCGTCTCGCGCCGTTCTTCGAAGCGTTCCGCGATGCGCTGCGCGCCAGCGCCGATCGTGACGAGCCGCGCATCGGCGTGCTCACGCCGGGCATGTTCAGCGAGACCTATTTCGAGCACGCGACGCTGGCGCGCTATCTCGGCTTCCTGCTGGTCGAGGGCGACGATCTCGCCGTCAGCGGCGACCGCGTGCACATCCGCACCGTCGCCGGCCTGAAGCGCGTCGACGTGCTGCTGCGGCGGCTCGATTCCAACTCGCTCGATCCGCTCGAGCTCGACGCGGCCTCGCGGCTCGGCGTTGCCGGACTCATGGACGTCGTGCGCAAGGGCGGCGTCGTGGTCGCCAACATGCCGGGCTCCGGCGTGCTCGAGGCGCGCGCGCTGCTCGGCTTCCTGCCGAGCCTCGCGCGGCGCGTGCTCGGTGAGGATCTCAAGATCCCGCACATCGCGACGTGGTGGTGCGGCCAGAAGTCCGCGCGCGACGAGGTGCTGTCGCGGCTCGAGGAGTTCTCGATCGAAGGTGCCTATGGCCGCGCCGTACCGGGCTTCGCAAGCAGCGGTCCGGTGCTGGCCGGCGAGCTCTCGGCCGCCGAGCGCGAGCGGCTGCGCGCTGCCATCAGCCAGCGCGGCATCGATTATGTCGGCCAGGAGGTGGTGCGGCTGTCGACCACGCCGGTGTGGCAGGACGGCCGGATCGCGCCGCGGCCGTTCGTGCTGCGGGTGTTCGCGGCCGCCACGCCCGACGGCTGGACCGTGATGCCCGGCGGCTTCTGCCGCATCGCCGACAAGCTCGATGCGCGCGCGGTGTCGATGGGCGACGGCGCGCGCGCCGCCGACGTCTGGGTGGTCGCCGACAAGGCGGTGGCGGCGCGCACCTTGCTGCCGGGCTCCGACAACGTGCGGATACGCCGCATCGCCGGCGTGCTGCCGAGCCGCGCCGCCGACAATCTGTTCTGGCTCGGACGCTATCTGGAGCGCGCCGAGGCCACCGTGCGGCTGATCCGGGCGCTCGCAGCCCAGCATCGTGATCCCGGCAAGGGATCGCCGGCGCAGCTCAACACCTCCGAGCGCATCCAGCGGCTGTTGCTGGCGTGGGGCGCTGTTGAGCAGACCTCGCGCAGCAAGGGATTCCAGGTGGCTGCCGAAGCCCTGCAGGCCGAGGCGCAGTTCGGCTCGGCGCTGTCGCTGCTCAAATCGGCGCAGCGCACCGCGACCTCGCTGCGCGAGCGCCTCTCGCCCGACGCCTGGCAGGTCATCACCGAGATGCCGAATCGGCTGGCGCAGGAGGCCGAGGATGAGGACGCCGTCGTCAGCATCGCCGAGCTCACGCTCGACAGGCTCGCGAGCTTCGCCGGCCTCGCCCAGGAGAACATGAATCGCGCCGCCGGCTGGCGCTTCCTCGACATGGGTCGCCGCGCCGAGCGCGCCATCAACACCGCGCGGTTCGCGCGGCAGTTCGGCTATGACGAGGCGACGCCCGAGGATCTCGACGTCCTGCTCACCCTGGTCGATTGTCAGATCACCTATCGCTCGCGCTATCTGATCGGCCCGGCGCTGGCGCCGATCCGCGATCTCGTCGTGCTCGACCTCTATAACCCGCGCTCGGTCGCGTTCCAGGTCGAGCTGCTGAACGAGCACATTGCGAGCCTGCCGGTCCTGAAGGAGAACGGGCTGATCGAGCGGCCGCAACGCCTCGCGATCTCGCTGGGCGCGCGGCTGACCGCAGCGGAGGCGGCCCATCTCGACGGTCGCACGCTGTTTGCACTGGAGCAGGACCTGCTCAATCTGGCGGAGGCGATTGGCCAGCACTATTTCCCGCACGGTCCGAACGCGACGCGGCCGGAAAAGCTGACGGGCCTCGCGTGATCTACGACATCCGGCATGTCACGACCTATGAGTATGAGAGCGCCGTCAGCTTTGCGCGCTGCTCGCTGCGCCTGGAGCCGCTCAGCGGCGACGGCCAGGAGTTGATCTCGCACAGCGTCGACATTCGCCCGCGTCCCTCGGAGCGGACGGCGCGGCGTGATTTCTTCGGCACGCTGACCGAGAGCATCGTGATCGACACTCAGCACCGCCATCTGCGCATCGACTCGCGCTCGCGGGTGAGGCTGTCGCGCACACCGCCGGAGCGCGATGCGCCGAGCGCGGCCTGGGAGGACGTGCGCGATGCCGCCTTCGAGGCGACGAGCCTCGGCCCGTCGTCGCCGATCGGCTACGTCTTCGCCAGCGCGCTGGTGCCGGTGCTGGAGCCGGTGACGGACTATGCCGCGGCAAGCTTTCGCGCCGGCACCGGCATCGTTGCCGGCGCGGCCGACCTCATGCGGCGCATCCGCAAGGAGTTCAGATACGATCCGAAGGCGACCGTGATCTCGACCCCGTTGCGCGAGGTGTTCGACAATCGCCACGGCGTCTGCCAGGATTTTGCTCATATCATGATCGCCGGCCTGCGCGGTCTCGGTCTCCCTGCGGCCTATGTCAGCGGCTATCTGCGCACCATCCCGCCCGAGGGCCAGCCGCCGCTGCAGGGCGCCGACGCCACCCATGCCTGGGTGTCGCTGTGGGGTGGCGAGGAGCTGGGCTGGATCGGCTTCGATCCGACCAATGATCTCCTGGTCGGCAATGATCACATCATCCTCGGCATGGGCCGCGACTTCTCCGACGTCTCGCCGGTCGATGGCATCATCGTCGGCTCGCGCAAGCAGAAGCTCGGCGTCGCCGTCGATGTCGTGATGGTCGAGTAGGTTCCCTGACCGGGAACGGTCGGAACATTTTTCCCGCATCGCACTTGATCCGCCCGAGGGGCCCGAATGGGGGCTGGCTGACCCTTTCGAGCGATGGAGTGATCGACATGAAACGTGTTGCAATCGTCATTGGCCTGGTCGGCGCCTGCGTCGCCGGCAGCGCCTCGGCCCAGCCGAGTGCGAACCTCACCGGCACCTACCGCTGCATCCAGATGTGCCGCGACGGCATGATCGGCGCGCCGGCCTTCGTGACGCAGAACGGCGATGCTGTGAACCTGACCACCGAGACCGGCGAGTCCCTCCAGGCCTGGCCGGACTGGAACGCTCCCAATAGCCGGCTTTGGATCGACGCACGTGACGAAAGCGCGGTGTATTCGCCCGACGGCATGCGCATTCAGTTCGACGACGGCCGCGTCTGGGAGCGCGACCTGCCGCCACCGCTGATCGTCCGTCGCGCTCCGGTCGTGTACGGGCGATAAGCGATCGCCATTGCTACCAAGGCCCTCGCGCACGCGGGGGCCTTGATTTACGGGTGAGATGAAAGGTGCCGGCCTCACGATCCAGTACTCGCCGGAAGGGGTGACGAATCGAGACGCCGCGGCGTACTGGATGCCCGCCTGCGCGGGCATGACACGGAGTATGAGGCAGCGTTCTCGCGACATGATCTGTCCGAGTCATGAAGGATAGCTCGAACCCTCTGAGAACAAGAGGGCGCAGGGAATGCCGGGTGATGGCCTCACCCATGGCCCGCCTGCGAAAAGAATGCAGGCGGCAGGAACCACAGGCAAAGCCGGATCAACCGGCATTCCCTGCGCGATGGCTTTACGGGTAGAGTCGAGGAAGGGCGCGGTGGCTTGGGCCATTCGGCAACGCCCCGTTTCCCTTCCCCGCTCATCGAACCGGACGTGCGCGTTTCGCGCATCCGGCTCCCGGGCAAGCTCTCATGCCTTCGCCCACGGCAGGTTACGCGTCGACTTCGGCAGCCGTACCAGCCCCAACGTCTCGTAGAGGTACCGGTCGGGGAAGCGATTGTACCCCTGGCCTTGAACCCGATGCTTTTCGCATAACCACTTGCGCAGCCGATGGATGGCATGGGCGTCGACCGCCCTGTAGGCCGGTGAGACCGGCCCGAGGCGGAAGTAGTTCGCCCATCCGGTGAGTTTGGCGTTGAGCCGCTTCACCACCTTCTCGGCTGATAACGTCGTCCTGTGCCGGCCTGTCTCGTCCCCGACCGCATCGCAGATTCGCTTGATGCTCTTCTTCGATGGCTTCGAGTTGAGGTGGGCCTTCCCGGTCTTGTGGGAGTAGCACCGTCCGAACGTGTAGCCCAGGAAGTCGAACCGCTCTTCCGGCAGGTGGCAGATTCGTGTCTTGTCCTCGTTGACCGCCAGTTGCAGTTTCTTGATGACCTCTCGCATCGTCTGCATGGCGATGTCGGCCGTACCCTTGCAGCAGATCACCAAGTCGTCGGCATAGTTGACCATGACGGCCTTCAGCCGCCGCCGCGCGCCCGATTGTCTCCACCACAACACCAGCCGTCGCATGTACAGGTTCGCCAGCAGCGGGGAGATCGGAGAGCCCTGCGGGATGCCGCGGTGCTCGTCCCGATTCCACGTGGTCCGACGCTTGCGCCCGCGATCGTCCGTCTCCTCGACCGGCGCCTCGATCCACATCTTGATCAGATGCAGCATGTGCCGGTCGGAGATCCGGCGCGCCACTGATTTCATCAGCGGTCCGTGCGGTATCTCGTCGAAGTAGCCACGCAGGTCCGCGTCGACGACGGCCGTGTACCCCAGATTGAGCAGGCGGTTCACGGTCTCCACCGCGTCCAGCGCAGTCTTGCCGGCGCGGTACGCATATTGCTCGGGCTCCAGATCGGCTTCGAAGATGGGCTCGAGCACCAGCATCGCCGCCGTCTGAACCACCCGGTCGCGTATCGTCGCGATCCCCAGAGGTCGCATTTTCTTGCTGTTCGGCTTCGGAATGTAGACCCGTCTGACCGCTTGCGGCCGATACGTCTTGTTCCTGAGCTCTTCCGCCAGTTCTCCGAGCCACGGATTCCAGCCATTGTCGACATCCGGGTTCTTGTGATCCGCGGACGACGCACCTTGGCCTCCATACGCCTCGATGGCCTCGAACGTCTGACCGTCCACACCAGCCGCGCCGCCATTGGCTTTGCATCTGGCATAGGCGAAGCTCAGAACATCCGCCCGAGACACCTTGTCGTACAGAAGATAGAACCTGAACCCGGGTTCTGCCTTCGCTTTCGCATGTAACGCAGTCTGCAGCTTCCGGACACTTGGTGGAGTTTCGAGGTGACCCAATCTCCCCTCCCGCGCCACTTCCTACATCGGCTTGAACGAGGGCTCCTTTCCTCCACCGGCATTACCCGGCTTCCCCGGTACTACGAGCCCATCCGACTCCCCGCCGCGCCCGGTCCGACCTTCACAGGTCTCCGGTTGGTCTCTCGCTCGACCGCGCAATGGGGTCTCCCGTGTTGCTTCGGTTCTCGCTGTGGACGTGCCGTCGTCACTACCCCGGTGGAGCCGCTGGGTGCGCGTGTCGCTCTCTTCCCCAGCGATGTCAGCTTTCCCTGTAATAAGGCCAGGTCAGCCTCCACATCGAGCTTTTCGAGGCCTGCTCAACGTTCACTCGTGTTACAGCCCGCCCACTCGCCAAGTCACCTCGTGACCCTCTCCACCGGAGGCTTCAGCCGGGTCGTTACCTCGCCGACTGCTCCGATTGCTACCGGCTGGAACGACGTTTGCCGGAAGGGACTTTCACCCTCTCAAGAACCGCGCCTTTCCACGGCGCACCTTATACGTGGTCTCCCTGGTGCGCCGGGCTTTCTGGCCACCATCCCCAGCGCGATCGCATTGCGCCAGGTTGACACCAGCATCGGGGTGTCGGGACATCACGACTTCACCGTGCGCATCATGCCGTTCGTCCGCGCGACTGATCACGCTGCAGCACCACACGCCCACCGCTCCCCAGGCTCCACGTTCGTGACGACCGCGATACGCCCCTCTCACGAGCCCGGGATGGCCGGAAACATCGGTCTGATTTGCCCGACGACACAAGTGGGCAAGCGTGCGACAAACTGGCACGACGGGCAATTCGGGCATGGCGGATATGCGCGATCTGTTAGTTGTCGTTCAGACAGCGAGCGGCATGCTCAATCCGGCACCAGCAGAGAAGCTCAGCACTTCCGCATCTGCAAACAATGCTCTCGCCCCTCGACATCAGTCCGAAACGACTCGATGAAGCCGCCCTGGCGCTGGGTCACATACACGGTCTTGCCGTCGGTGCCGCCGAAGGCGAGGTTGGTCGGCTCCTTGGCTTTCAGCGCGATCTCCCTGATCATGCGCCCATCCGGCGCCAGCATGGCGATGCTGCCCTTGAGGATGCGCGCGACCAGCAGCCGGCCGCTGGCGTCGGTGCGCAGTCCGTCGATCGTGTTCGGCTCGAAGGTCTTGATCAGCTTCGGCCGTGTCAGCGCGTCGCCGTCGATCGCATAGGACCAGATCTCGCCGCTGTTGGATTCGCCGACATAGAGCGTGCGGCCGTCGGGGCTGAGATCGATGCCGTTGGCGGTGCCCATGGCGCGTGGCGCGATCATCGCCGCGCCCTGCATCACGCCATCAGCGCCCTTCGCAATGCGCCAGACGCGGCCGCTGCGCGCCTTCCAGTTGGGATCGCTCGCATAGATGGTGCCGTCGCGTGACAGCGTGACGTCGTTGGGCTGGCTCATGTCGTCGGCATGGAAGACGAGGCGGGGCTCGGTGGTGCCGGGCGCGATGGCGAAGATGTTGTGCTTCTTGTAGTCGGCGACGAACATGACGCCGGCAGCGTCGATGCGGATCGCATTGCCGATGCTGCCGTCGGGCAGCTCGGTGAATTTCTCCGAGGCCGTCGCTTCCGGCGCCAGCCTGCCGATCGTGCCGGGTTTGCTGATATTGACCACGAACAGATTGCCGTCGCGGTCGACGGCGGGGCCTTCGATGCCGAAGGTGTATTCGCCTGACGGTGTGAGCTGCGTGCTCTCGAACAGTTTTGGGGCGGCCAGAGCAGGGACGGTCGCAACGACGAGCATTGCGAGTCCCGCCAAACGCGGGATGCGTAGGGTGGGCAAGGGCGCGATGCGACGCTGCTTCCGAGCCAACACCGTGTGCGGCGCGCCGTACCCACCATCGCGGGCAGCGGTGCTCGCGACTACCCCCACCCCCGACCCCTCCCCGCAAGGGGGAGGGGAGCACACTGCGCCTATGGCAGTCGCTTTGCTCGTCCCAGGGATCATCTCGTCGCGTCCGTCAGAGCGGCACCAGAAACTGCTGTTGGATATAATAGCCATCGTCGTCCGTGCAGGTGCCGTTGAGATAGGTGTCGGCTGGCCGGAAGAAACGGCTGAAGCCGGGCTTATTGACGGCAGACCTCTCGGTCACCACGACGATCTTGCCGAACGGAATGTCGCCGCATTCGCGGCCGTCCGCGGCGAAGAACTTGCGGTGCGGCGGGCCGCCCGCTTTGACCCGCATCCGCGTTCCTGGAACCAGGCGCGCGACGAGGTCGTCGGCCACATCAAGCAGTTTCGCATAGCCTGGTTCCGTCTTGATCAGGTCGGCCCCGGGCGGCATCTGCCGCTCGGCACCCAACCCGCGCAATCGCTGACGCAGCCGGCCGGCTTCGGGATCGCCGGGATAGATCCAGCCGTCCTGGGCCAGCATGAAGCGCAGCACCGCGAGGTCCTTGTCTCGATCGGATTGTCCGGCCTCGAGGCCGAAATCCGAATGGCAACCGCGACAATGTTTCTCGACGAGGTTCTTGCGCACCATCGCCAACCGCGCGCGGCTGGCAGCATCGTCCATCACCAAGGCAGCCAGCCGGTCGATCAGTTGATCGCTTCTCGTGTCGCAAGGCAACGGCTCGGGTGCAGCCTCGTCCGTGCGGTCGATCCGGATCACGGTCTGGTTCTTGTCCTCCACCAGCCAGATCGCGCCGTCGTCGGCCACGGTCATGCCGACCGGCGCGCCTTGCGGCCGGATGCCGTTGACGCGATGCCAGCCGGTGATGATCTCGTCGAACGCCGCGGCCGGCGCGGGACCGGCTGCGGTCTGGAAAGCGCGGGTCGGCTCGGCGGCGCAGCTCACATGATAGCGCACCGGCGCCGGGCTCACTTTCGGGAAGCCACGCTCGTCGACCTCATAGGCGAGCAGCCGGCTGCCGGTCGGCCGGTAGCCGTGCAGGCCGACCAGCAGCCTGCCTTTCAGCTCGTCGAAGCGATCGCCCGTGTAGTAGAGCATGCCGAGCGGCGCGCCATGCGGTGGCAGCAGCGACCAGGGCTGCTTGTAGAGCGTGGTGGTGTTGCAGAGGTTCTTGAGCGCGCCGGATTGCAGCACGCGCTTGAATTCCGGGCTCGGCGTCGTCAGGTCGTAGCAATAGGGCCAGCCATAGTGGCGGCCTTGCTCGATGGCGTTGATCTCCTCGTTGGGTGCGAACACGTCCTGCAGATCGCGCGCGTTCTCGCCCTGCAGCAAGGCGGTGCCGGGATCGGGAAAGCGCGGATGCAGGGCCAACGCCATTGAGTTGCGCAGGCCGCGCGCGTAGACCTCGTGCGGCGGCGACGGATCGCCGGATTTCAGCGCCGCAAAGACGCCGCCGGCCGGTGGCGTGAACAGCCAGATCGCGGCGAGCGCCGAGGTGCCTTCACCGGCGGCGCAGGGCTGCGTGATCGGCGCCTGCGACAGGCAGTTGTCGCTAGGCGAGCCGATGTTGACGAACAGCCGTCCGGCGCGGTCGAAGGCGAATGCCTTCAGCGGATGCGCACTTTCCGATAGGCGGGTGCCGTCGGGTAGCGCGAGGCGGCGTCCCGGCAGGTCGCGGATGATGGTCTCGATCGTTGCTTTCGGATTGCTCGCGAGCGGATCGAAGCGGAAGATCGACGTATCGGTGGCGGCGTAGATCTTGCCGTCGGGACCGGCCGCAAGCCCGAACGGATAGGACAGCCGCGTGATCGCCTCGCGGAGGCGCTGGCCGGCCGGCGCCGCGGGATCGAGGATCAGCAGCCGGCCGTCTTCATGGCCCCAGCCGCCCATGTCCGCGATCACGAACAGCCGATGGCCGGGGATCTGCACGATGCCGCGCGGAAATCGCAGGCCGTCGTCGCGGCTGGCGACGAGGCCGGCGCAGAAGCCGGGCTTCATGTCGATCTGGAGGCGCGGAAAGGCGAGGGCGCCGTCGCCGCAACTGGCCGGGCCGAGCGCGTAGCCGCTGCGGGCCGTCGCGTTGTCGGCGCGGCAAGCTCCGATGCCGATGAGCATGGCAGTCGCGACGGCTGCAAGACTGTGCCACGACCATCTCATGCGTTGGTCCCGATCAATGAAGCAGATTGTATTGGATGACGTAGGCGGCGGCGCCGGCAAAATAGCCAAGCAAGGCGATGCCGCTGATGCGGCGCACGTACCAGAAGAAGTGGATGTTCTCGAGCCCCATCGCGGCGACGCCGGCCGCCGAGCCGATGATCAGGATCGAGCCGCCAGTGCCGGCGCAATAGGCGACGAACTCCCATAGAAAACTGTCCGGCGGAAACTGGCTCAGGCTGTACATGCCCATCGACGCCGCGACCAGCGGCACGTTGTCGATCACGGCGCTGGCGAGCCCGAGCACGATCACGATGAGGTCGAGCCGGCCGACGCTGCGGTCGAGCCATTGCGCCAGCGCCTGCAGGATGTGGGTGTGCTCGAGCGCGGCGACCGCCAGCAGGATGCCGATGAAGAACACGATCGAGGGCATGTCGATCCGGGTCAGCGCATGCACCAGCGTCAGGCGCTGCTTCTGCTCCGAGGCCTTGGCGCGATGGATGATCTCGCCGACCATCCAGAGCAGGCCGAGCCCGAACAGGATGCCCATGAACGGCGGCAGCTGCGTGACCGCCTTGAACAGCGGCACGGCGACCAGGATGCCCAGCCCCATGAAGAACATCAGGTTGCGCTCGAACGGCAGGATCGGGCTGATCGAGGCGAGCCCCGCGCTCGCCGGCGGCGCGAGCTGCTTGCCGCGCAAGGTGAAACTCACGACGGCAAGCGGCACCACGAGGTTCAGCAGCGACGGAATGAACACCGCCTTCATGATCGCAAGCGGCGTGATCTGGCCGCCGATCCACAGCATGGTCGTGGTGACGTCGCCGATGGCCGACCACGCGCCGCCGGCATTGGCCGCGATCACGATGATCGCGGCGAACACGAGACGATCCTCGTCGCGGCCGGACAGCTTCTTCATCAGCGACACCATCACGATCGCGGTGGTGAGATTGTCGAGCATGGCGCTGAGGAAGAAGGTGACGAAGCCGACCAGCCAGACCAGGGTGACCTGGTTGCGGGTGCCGATCAGCGAGGTCACGACCTCGAAGCCGTTATGGGCGTCGATGACCTCGACGATGGTCATCGCGCCGATCAGGAAGAAGATGATCTGGGCGGTCGAGGCCACGGACTCGTTGAGCTCGGTCGCGACCGCCGGCGCGGTCCCGCCCATGACGGCGTAAATGGTCCACATCAGGCCGGCACCGACCAGGGCGGTGGCCGCCTTGTTGATCCGGAACGGGTGCTCCAGCGCCACCACGGCATAGGCGAGCGTGAAGACGGCGACGATGGCAGCGGTCATCGCGGGGGATTTCCGGTCATGAATCTCGGCATGGGCAGCGTGGAACCGCCCCAGATATGACCGATCGGCGGTCCGCCAGCAAGCAGGGGACCGAAACCGCGTCGGGTCCTACACCACGGCCGACGCGATCGCGTCGGCGTGGCTGCGGATGGCGCGGATCTCGGCCGCGCTGCGGCGCACGGTCTTCCGCATCTTCAAGATCGTTGCAGCATGGAGCTCGGCAAAAGCTTGCTCATCGTTGCGTCCGGCACGGGCCAGAAGTCTGCCGAGATGCGCAACGTAATCCTTCTGATCCGCTGATCCGCGCTTGCTGGTCGCATCCTTCTCCTCCATGCGCTCTCTCTGAGCGGAAACGGGTCAGAGTCAGATGCGGATCACCCGAATGCTTGCGGTCGTCATTGCGAGGAGCGAAGCGACGAAGCAATCCAGGCCCTTCGCGTCGCCCTGGATTGCTTCGCTGCGCTCACAAGGACGGCGGAGGAATTCAGAGCCGGACGAACGGGCTGATGAGGCGGCCGAGCAGGCCGTGCATGCGCAGGTCGCCGGTCATCGCGACGAGGCAGAGGCAGGGGCCCTCGTCACCGACCACCGGACGATGGTCGACCTCGTCGTCGCCATAGTCGAAGTCGCCTGGTCCGTAATAGCCGCCGAGATGGCTGAAGCTGCCCTTCAGCACGCAGGTCAGCTCGTTGCCGGAATGCGTATGCTCCAGCATCCGCGCCCCGGGCTCCGAGCGCAGCAGAAAGGCGCGCGATTTGCCGGTGCCCGGCAGCAGGATCGGGCGCATGCTGATGCCCGGCGCTACGCGCCGGCGCTTGCCGATCTTGCAGCGCTTGACCATCTCGGGCAGGTCCGCGAGCTCGGGATCGTGCTCGGCGACCTCGCTCACCTGCGGCGCCGCCTGCGGGCGTCGATCGATGCGTGCCATCACGGCATCGAAAGCATCCGCGCCCGTCGCGACCGGCTCGGCCGCGTCCAGCGAGGCGCCGGCGAGCTGCTCGATGGCGCGTACGAAGCGCTGGCATCGGCCGCAATCGGCGACATGGACACCGACGACCAGCCGCTCGGCCTCGTCGAGCGCACCAGTGGCGAAGTCGGCCAGCAGGTCTTCCGGCGGGTGGTGGCTGATCGTCATGTCGCGTCGTCCAACAGGTCTCTCAGGCGATTCATCGCCAGTCTGATTCGTGACTTTACCGTACCCAGCGGCAGGCCGAGCACCGCCGCGATTTCCGAATGTGGTCGTTCTTCAACGAACGACAGGCGGATCACGGTGGATTGCTCCACCGATAATCTTTCGATCGCGGCCGCCACCCGTGTGGCATCTTCGACACGCGACACGATCTGGTCGGCGGCGAGCGTCGGATCGGCCCCCTCGTCGCGCCCCACTTCTCTGCTCAGCCGGCTGTCGCGGGCGGCCTTGCGCGCGGCGTCGATCCGCTGGTTTCGCGCGATCGTGAAGATCCAGGCGGCCGCGCCGGCCGTCGACGGATCGAATTGCCCCGCCTTCGTCCACACCGCCACCATGGTGGATTGGGCGATTTCCTCAGCGTCGTCGGCGTTGCAGCCGGTCTTGATGAGGAAGCCTTTGATGCGGGGCGCAAAATGCGCGAACAGGGTCTTGAACGCCTCGCGGTCGCCGCGCGCGGCGACGCGTCCGATCAATTCAGCCCAGTCCACAGTCGCCTTCGGCCCTCTGCTCACATTCACCCTGGTACGGGCACCGAACGCCCGTGCAAATCGATGCCGGGACGATGCCACGTTCCATTGCGCTAATCCAGTCGCTCTCAGTCGCGTGGTCATGGTCCCCGGCACGCTGCTTAATCCTGGATAACGTGGACCATGGACGGCTGGATCACAGCGGGCCGAGGATTTTCCGGACCCTCAATCCTTCAGGTCGGAATTGACCATCGCCAGGAACTCCTGGCGGCTCATCGGGTCGGTGCGGAAGCAGCCGAGCATGCGGCTGGTGGTGAGATCGACGCCGTGCTTCTTCACGCCGCGCGAGCTGATGCAGTGATGGGCTGCCTTGATCACGACCGCCACGCCCTGCGGCTGCAGCACCTCGTCGATGATGTTGGCGATCTCGGCCGTCATGCGCTCCTGGATCTGCAGGCGGTTGGCATAGGCCTCGACGACCCGGGCGAGCTTGGAAATCCCGACCACGCGGTTGCGCGGCACGTAGCCGACCCAGGCGCGGCCGATGATGGGCGCCATGTGGTGCTCGCAATGGCTCTGGAACGGGATGTTCCGCAACAGCACCATCTCGTCGTAGCCGGCGGTCTCCTCGAACGTCTTGCGCAGATACTCCTCGGGGTTCTGCTCATAGCCGGCAAAATAGCTCTTGTAGGCCCGCGCGACCCGGGTCGGGGTCTCGGAGAGACCCTCGCGCGACGGGTCCTCGCCGATCCAGGTCAGGATGGTGCGGATGGCGTCCTCGACGTCATCCTGGGTGACCGCAACCGGGTCGCAGGCGAACGGAAGTTTCTTGGCTGTCTGGCGCACGAGGGCTCTCCAAAAACCAAGAAACGGTTCCGATATCGGAACGGATCACGTCTTGCGGGGCGATTTCCGCGACCGATGGCTCGCCGCCGTCAGCTCGCCTTGCGCAGCCGCATCTCCGCGGAGGGACCCGAGCGCAGGTTCTGGAAGAACTTCTCGACCTCGTTGGCGAGCGTCTGCGCGGTGGCGTTGAGGTCGCCGGACGCCGACAGGACGGAGGCGGCGGCCGTCGAGGTCTCACTGATGGCGTCGCGGAGCGAGCCGATGTTCATGACCAGCGTCTGGTTGCCCTGGGCGGTCGACTGCGCGTTGGCCGAGATCTCCCGCGTCGCCTGGTCCTGCTGCTGGATCGCATTGGAGATGTTCGAGGTGATCTCGTTGATGCCGCGGACCGCCTGGCCGATCTCGCGGACCGCGTCGACCGCGGTCTTGGTCGAGGCCTGGATCAGGCCGACGTTCTGGCTGATCTCCTCGGTCGCCTTGGCCGTCTGCCCGGCCAGCGCCTTGACCTCATGCGCGACCACGGCAAAACCACGGCCGGCCTCGCCGGCGCGGGCGGCCTCGATGGTCGCATTCAGAGCGAGGAGATTGGTTTGCTCGGCGATGGTCTGGATCAGGGTCAGCACGCCGTCGATGCGCTGGGTGGCGGCGGCAAGGCCCTCAATCTCCGTGACCGACTTCTCGGTGCGTTGGCCGGTCTGCTCGACGGCGCCGGCCGACTGCCGGATCTGCCGGCCGATCTCCTCGACGGACGTCGACAATTCCTCGGCGGCGCTCGCGACGGCGGAGACGTTGGTCGACGCCTGCGACGTCGCGCCGGCGGCGGTGACCGCGCGCTCGTTGGCATCGGCCGTCAGCCGCGTGATCATCTCGGCGGTTTGGCGCATCGCGGCGGCGTTCTCGGTGACGGTCCGCATCACGCTGCCGATCGCGGTGCGAAATTCCTCGACCGCGGTCTCGATGTGGCGGGCCCGGGCTTCGCGGATTTCGGAGTCCTGCGAGACCTGGACATTGAGGTCGCGGTTATGGGCCATCGCCTGCTGGAACACGCCGATGGCGCGAGCGAGCTCGCCGACCTCGTCGGCGCGCCCGGCATACGGCACTTCGACGTTCTCGGCGCCGGTGGCGACCCGGCGGATCGTATCGGTGATCTGAGACAGCGGCCGAGCGATCGAGCGAGCGATGATCACCACGCCGGCTGCGACCAGAACCAACATCAAGCCGCCAAGGCCGGTCAGCACGAGCGAGAGCTTGTTGTTCAGCGCCGTTTCCTCGGCGATCTTTCCTGCGCGCTCGACATAGACTTTGGACAGCGCCTCGAGATCCGTGTTGAGCGCCTTGCGCACGGAGCGATTGGCGTCGTTGTCGCCCCACTCGCGTCCCGCGGCCGGGCTGATTTCATTGGCGCGGCGGACCAGTTCGGCACGAAATTCGACGAATTGCTCGATCCGCTTCTTGAATGTTGCGAATTGCTGGGCGTCGTCGGCCTGTACGATCGCCTGCCACTTGTCGACGACCTTCAGGATGTCAGCATTGAACTTGAGCAAGCCGTTGCCGTATTGTTTTACGACGGCGGGGTCGGTCGACATATAGACGCCGCGCGACTCCATGACGACGGCATAGACGAGGCCGTTGACCAGCTGAACGTTGTGAGCGGCGAGATTGGCCGTCTCGATGGCCTTGATGAGCTCCGTGGCCCGCCGCGAGTTGTAGTCGGACAGCCAGGTGATTGCGGCGGTCAATAGCGCAAACAACGCGAAGATTGCATAGAGCTTGACTGCGATGGATTGGCGCGTGGCCGTATTCGTTGACGTCGGGCGTGAGGTCATGAGGTGAGATACCGCGAGTTTTTGCTACGACGCAGGAGGCGCTTGATTGTTAATAGTTATGCAAAACCTTCATGGAGAAAGCGTTAAGTTGACACCGTCAGTATTATGCAACCCCCGCGTACTTCGCTTGGCGTTTCAATCGATTAGTTGGTGCTCCGCAGCAGGGGCGGGCGCCGGGGCATCCGGTCGACTACGGAGGGCATGCGCCATTTCGAGGCCCCTCGTTCCCCTGCAAATGCATTGCAACCGGTGGCCGGCCGCGCACGCGCTCCCCAATTGGTTCGCCGATCGGAGACCGGCCGGGAACGGTCGTTGCGCTCGATCGATCAATGATCCATCTGATTGGAACTTTAGATCGCCCTTCGCATTCCGCCTCCGCATTGCGATGCATCGGATCAGGTCGCCTCGTCGGGTCGCGTCTGATCAGGCCAGACGGCGCGAGCATCCGGCATGCGGCGGGGACGTTGCACCCTGCGACAGGAGCGGAAGGCTCGATCGCACTCAACTTTTCCGGAAGGGGTGGCGAAGCCTTATCTTCGGCCGTAAGGTAACCAGTTAGCGGGTTGTCGCGAGGGGCAGTCGATGAGATTCGAGGGCATCGAAACGGTACGTCGCATTCTCTGTGTGTTTCCGCGCTACACCTCGTCGTTCGGAACCTTCGAGCATGCCTATCCGCTCACCGACGGCGTCCAGGCCTTCATGCCGCCGCAGGGGCTGCTGCTGATCGCGGCCTATCTTCCAAGTTCCTGGCAGGTGCGCTTCATCGATGAGAACATCCGCCCGGCGCAGGACGAGGATTTCTCCTGGGCCGAAGCGGTGTTCGTCAGCGGAATGCACATCCAGCGTCAGCAGATGAACGACATCTGCCAGAGGGCGCATGCGTTCGACCTGCCGGTCGCGCTGGGCGGCCCCTCCGTCAGCGCCTGTCCGGACTACTATCCGAGCTTCGACTATCTGCATGTCGGCGAGCTCGGCGATGCCACCGACGAGCTGATCGCGCGGCTGGCGCGGGATCCGTCGCGGCCTGCGCAGCAGGTCGTGCTTCGGACCGACGAGCGGGTGGCGATGACCGATTTCCCGGCGCCGGCCTATGAGCTCGCCGAGGTGAAGAAGTACTTTCTCGGCAGTATCCAGTATTCCAGCGGCTGCCCCTATCAGTGCGAGTTCTGCGACATCCCCGGCCTCTATGGACGCAACCCGCGCATCAAGTCGCCGCAGCAGATCATCGCCGAGCTCGACAAGCTCAGGGAATGCGGCGTCACCGGCTCGGTCTATTTCGTCGACGACAATTTCATCGGCAACCGCAAGGCGGCGATGGACCTGCTGCCGCATCTGATCGAATGGCAGAAGCGCACCGGCTATGTGATGCGGCTCGCCTGCGAGGCCACGCTCAACATCGCCAAGCGGCCCGAGATCCTGGAGAAGATGCGTGAGGCCTATTTCATCACCATCTTCTGCGGCATCGAGACGCCCGACCCGGATGCGCTGACGGCAATGCACAAGGACCACAACATGATGGTGCCGATCCTGGAGGGGATCAGGACCATCAACGGCTATGGCATGGAGGTCGTCTCCGGTATCATCATGGGGCTGGACACCGATACGCCGCAGACCGCGGACGCGCTGCTGCAGTTCGTCGCGGAGAGCCGGATCCCGCTGCTCACGATCAATCTGCTGCAGGCGCTGCCGAAGACGCCGCTGTGGGATCGCCTCGAGCGCGAGGGCAGGCTGGTCCACGATGACGGCCGCGACTCCAACGTGAAATTCCTGATGCCCTATGACGAGGTGGTCACGGCGTGGCGGCGCTGCATGGAGGTGGCCTATGAGCCGGAGCGGCTGCTCGCACGCTACAAGCACCAATGCGACACCACCTACGCCAACCGCATCAAGGTGCCGGTCAGCGACGAGATGAAGAGCTGGCCGAACATCAGGCGCGGCCTAGTCATGATGGGCAAGATCTTCTGGAAGGTGGGCGTGCTCGGCGATTACAAGCGGCCGTTCTGGCGCTTTGCCTGGAGCCAGCTGAAGCGAGGCGAGATCGAGAATTTCATCGCCGTGGCGCTGATCGCGCATCACCTCATCATGTTTGCGCGCGCCGCCTCGCGCGGGAATCAGAACGCGTCGAACTACTCGATCCGGCTGCGCGAGGCCGCCCTTCCCGCAGGGTGATGGTCCTCTCTGGGACAGGGGCGGCGAGTGGCGCTC
This sequence comes from Bradyrhizobium sp. SZCCHNR1051, assembly GCF_032489615.1. Classification (NCBI taxonomy): domain Bacteria; kingdom Pseudomonadati; phylum Pseudomonadota; class Alphaproteobacteria; order Hyphomicrobiales; family Nitrobacteraceae; genus Bradyrhizobium; species Bradyrhizobium sp. SZCCHNR1051. The sequence continues at coordinate 98,960 of NZ_JAUEYJ010000028.1, forward strand.
GCCAGCACCGGCCGCGGCCTGCCCCGGGCAAGGGACGGCTCGGTCGGATACCGGTCCTTGAGTCGTTCAGGTTTTTGAGCCCCGCGTCCGTCCGGGTCGTCCACGCTCTTTTCAAGCACGGCAGAATCGTGGCGTGATCGGAAGCCATGCCGGCTCGCCGTCTTGTGTGGCCGGGCATGGTTGCGGCCGGGGAGTGAACCCTGCTAGACCCGGCCTCGACGAATTGTCACGTGTTTTCAAGGATTAGCTTCGGCTGCGGGCCACAATGCGGTCATCTCTGCTTCGCTGAGCGGCCTTATTTCTGCCCTATGCGCTCAGGCCTTCCGAATTAGGCCGCCCCCAACCACTGGACACCGCATGCTGGAAGTCAGGCACGACAACGAAGTCCATGTCGAGAAGGTCGAGCACCGGCCGGCCGACAGCATCGCTTTTGGCATCGAACGACTCGGCCTCCTCGCGGTCAAGGCGCCGATCTTCTCCTGCGTCGTCCTGCTCGTCCTCATCGTGGCGGCGGTGTTCGGCATCAAGCGCATCCAGATCGACGATTCGCTCAGCCAGCTGTTTCGCTCCGACAGCAAGGAATTCCACCAGTACGAGGAGGTGACGAAGAAGTTCCCGGCCGAGGAATTCGACGTCCTCGTCGTGGTCGAGGGCAAGACCTTGCTGGCCCGCCAGAACCTCGAGAAGCTGCGTGACTTCGTGACCGACCTGCAACTGGTCGAGGGCACCCGTGGCCTGGTGTCGCTGTTCTCGGCCCGTCAGGCGCCGGCGCCCGGCAAGCTGCCGGCAGCGCTGTTTCCGTCGGATCTGCCGGAGGGCGAGGCCTACGACAAGTTCATCGAAACGGTGAAGTCCAACGAGATCATCCGCGGCAAGCTGTTGTCGGAGGACGGCACGCTCGCCCTGATCGTGCTGTCGCTCGAGCCCAAGGTGGTGGCCTCGAACGATCTCGGGAAGGTGGTGGGCGACATCCGGAAGCTGATGGCGGAGAACCTCGCCGACACCGGCCTGAATGTCCAGCTTTCCGGCGTGCCGGTCATGCAGCTCGAGATCCGCAACGCGGTGGAACGTGACGGGCTGACCTACAACATTCTCGGCATTCTCGCCGGCTGCATCATCGCCATCATCTTCTTCCGCAAGGTCTCCTTCATGATCGCGGCGGCGTTTCCGCCGCTGATCGCGATCATGCTCGCGCTCGGCGCGCTCGGCTGGGCCAATTTCAATCTCAACATGTTCCTGAACGTGATGACGCCGCTCATCATGGTCATCAGCTTCTCCGATTCGATGCAGCTCACCTTCGCCGCCCGCGACCGCCTGATCGCAGGGCAGGACAAGGTGACGGCGTTCAAGAACGCCGTGCTGGTCGTCGGCCCGGCTTGCGTGCTGACCCACGCCACCGCCGGCATTTCCTTCATCGCCCTGCAGTTCTCCGACAGCGATCTGATCCGCAAGTTCGGCGAGGCGGGGCTTGCCGCCACCATCATCGCGCTGGTCGCGGTGCTGTCGCTGGTGCCGGTGTTCGGCGTGCTGCTGGTGCGCAACGAGAAGACGTTCGCGGTCAAATTCCAGGGGGCCGATGCCGGCGTGCAGGCGCTGCGCAATTTCTGCTACTGGATCGCGGTGCGCATGGTCGGTCGTCCCGGCCTGTTCAGCCTGATCGCGGTGGTGTTCGTCGGCTCGCTCGCGGTGGTCTATGCGAGCCTGGAGCCGCGCTACCGGCTCGCCGACCAGGTGCCGGACAAGCGCCAGGCAGTGGCGGCGAGCAACCGGCTCGATGCCAAGCTCACCGGCGCCAATCCGGTCAATGTGCTGGTCCAGTTTCCCAAGGGCGCCTCGCTCTATGCGCCGGAGACGTTGCAGACCATCGCCGACGTCCATGCCACGGTCGAGAAGACCGCCGGTGTCGGCAACGTCTGGTCGGTCGAGACGCTCAGGCGCTGGCTGGCCGAGAAGGCCGGCTCGTCCGATACGGCGACGCTGCAGGAATACGTCAGTCTGATCCCCGAGCATCTGGTGCGCCGCTTCATCGACAAGGAGCAGGATGCGGTGGTGGTCGCCGGCCGCGTCCCCGATCTGGATTCCAGCCAGCTGCTGCCGGTGGTCGACAAGCTTGATCATGAGCTCGACACGGTCAGGAAGAAGCACCCCGGCTTTGAGATCGCGGTCACCGGCCTTGCCGCCATCGCCGCGCGCAACTCCGCCAGCATGATCCAGAAGCTCAATCACGGGCTCACCATCGAGTTCGCGCTGGTGGCGATGTTCATCGGGCTCGCCTTCCGCTCCTGGGTGGTGATGCTCGCCTGCATCCTGCCCGGCATCTTCCCGGTGGTGATGTCCGGGACGTTGTTGTGGGCGATGGGGGAGGGGCTGCAATTTGCCAGCGTGGTGGCGCTCACGGTCTCCTTCGGCCTCGGCCTGTCGGCCACCATCCACTTCCTGAACCGGCTGCGGATGGAGAGTGCGCCCGGCGTCAGCGCCGCGGTCGCGGTGGAGCGTGCCACCGTGCTGGTCGGACCGGCGCTGATCCTCACCACGGTGGTGCTGGCCTGCGGCCTCGTCGTCACCGTGTTCTCGGATCTGCCGTCGCTGCGGCTGTTCGGCTGGCTCAGCGCGTTCTCGATGGTGGCGGCGCTGTTCGCCGACCTCTTCATCCTCCGCCCGACCGCGATGTTCCTGATCAACCTGTCGCAGAAGCTGAAGCGCAAGCCGGTGTGAGGGGCGTGATCTAAGCCCAATCCAACACTGTCATCGCCCGCGTACGACGCGGGCGAAAAAACAAAACGGCCCTGACGTCGTCAGGGCCGTTCGCGCATTCCGTTGCTGACGATGTCGCGACCGTTCAGGTCTTCGACATCGTGATGTTGACGCCGCGGATCTCGCCCTTGGAGGAGATCTGCACGACCTGCTTGTTGCCGCTGGTCCTCAGGGTGATGCTGGCGGCGAAGCCGGCGGCCTGCACGAACACGTCGATCTGGCCGTTGCCGGCGGTGCCCTGCAGCTCGCCGTTCACGTTGCGGCTGGATTCGCTCCAGTTGCCGGAGATGCGATCGCCCTGGCTGGTGACGTCACTGGTCAGGAGGAACTTGTAGCTGTCGCTGGCGCATTGCAGACTCTGCTTCAGATTGGCGCCGGCCACCTTGTAGCTGGCCTTGCAGCGGATGCGCTCGGTGGTGCCGTCGGACAGCGCGACCGTACCGTTGCCCGACCACGACCCGTCGAAGCCGGCGAACGGGCCCGACTGAGCCTGAACCGCGGTCGCCGCCACGAACAATGCCGCTCCGAGACCGGCGGCCTTGACGACGCGCCCAGAGAAAGGTGAGCCGAACAGTTTCATATCGAGTTTCCCATCCAAAATGACACCGCTGTGTCGGCGTACGCCGCCGCTTCGAACACTTGGTGTTCTCGCCGAAGGTTAGGTTCAAATGACGGCCGGTCGGGCGCTGCGACCGGATGCCATGATGCCCGCCGACACCGTGCAACGGGTCGGCGCCGAATGGTCGTCCTCGCAAGACGGCTGCACGCAAGCCGCCTCGACGGCGCTGCATCTAACGGTCCGCGCGGCATGCTTGCAACAGCCAAATGCGAAAAACGTGTTCCGAGAATAACGCCCTAGTATCAACGCCTTGTTTGTGCCAAAGCTGTGATCTCCGAGCTTGATCCGCTCGGGATCATAGGGCGCAAATTTGGCCGCATTTGGCAGCGTACCTCCGGCGCTGGGGGGCTTGCGGTCCTTGCCAAACCAAACAGGTGTTTCCCGGGCAGCATCGGCGATCCGGGAGGTCTCCTCTGCTGTCAAAAATGAAGGAACACGATGCGTAAGATTTTCCTGGCACTTTCCCTGCTGTCGTCGGTGTCCGTTTCCACCGGCGCGTTCGCGCAAGGCCGCGGCGGCACGCCCGAAGAGCAGGCGGCCTGCACGCGTGACGTTCAGAAGTTCTGCCGTGCCGTCATCGATCAGGGTGACTTCACGATCCTTGCGTGCCTGAAGGAGAACCGCCCCAAGATCAGCCCGGCCTGCGATCAGGTGCTGAAGACCCACAACCAGTAAGCGGTTGCCGTTCGGAACGGTTGTTTCCGAACTCTTTTGGTTAACGACCGCCGGCCCGCCCCTCAGGGCAGGGCGGCGGTTCGATCCTATGGGTTGCCCGACATCGATTGCATTGGTTTTGGCTGGATCTTCGCCTATATGGGGGCGAGCAATCCGTTCGCATGAGCGAAGCGGCGGGCATTGTTTTCGGTAGCGCCCTTTCAACCTGATAGCTGTTTCGTCCATGACCACCGCGAGCGATTTGCGATCCGGCAAGACACACCGGGACGAGAACTTTCCGGTGGCCTCCTGGATCATCCGTCCAGAGCATCGGGCGCTGATCCTCGCCTTCTACAATTTCGTGCGCACCGCCGACGACATCGCCGATCATCCGAGCCTGCCGGGCGAGGAGAAGCTGCGGTTGCTCGATCTGCTCGAAGCCGAGCTGACCGGGACCGGCGAGACCCAGGATGTCGCCGTCAGCCTGCGCCGGGCGCTCGCCGAGCGCGGCATGCCGCCCCGGCATGCGCTCGATCTGCTGGTTGCCTTCCGGATGGATGTGACCAAGCTGCGTTACGAGAACTGGGACGAGGTCATCCACTACTGCCGCTACTCGGCGATGCCAGTCGGCCGCTTCATGCTCGATGTGCACGGCGAGTCCACCGCGACCTGGCCGGCCTCGGACGCGATCTGCGCCGGGCTGCAGATCAACAACCACCTGCAGGACTGCGGCAAGGACTACAAGGCGCTCAACCGCGTGTACCTGCCGCGCGATGCGCTGGCGGAAGCCGGCGCCACCGTCGAGATGCTCGGCGAGTCCAGATCGCCGCCGCAACTGCTGGCCTGCCTGCAGAAGCTCGCGGTGCGTAACGCGGCGCTGCTCGATGAGGGCAGGGACCTCAACAGCGGCGTCAAGGATTTCCGCTTCGGACTGGAGATCGCCGTGATCCAGGCTTTCGCTGACCGTATCGTGGCGCTGCTGAAGGTGCGCGATCCACTGAGTGAGCGCGTGCACCTGTCGCCCGTCGGCATGCTTGGTCTCACCTTCACGTCGGTGATGGGCGAGATCGGTCGCCGCGTGGCCGGGCGTCATCCCGCCACCAAATCGGCAGCCGGCGCATGACCCTCGAGGCGACCGCAGACAATATCGATCACGGCACGGCAGCGTCCGGCAGCTCGTTCTATGCCGCCATGCGCATCCTGCCGCGCGCCCAGCGCGATGCGATGTTCCAGGTCTACAGCTTCTGCCGCGAGGTCGACGACATCGCCGATTCCGACGGGCCGCGGCCCGAGCGGCTGGCGGCGCTGCAGAAATGGCGCGACGACATCGACGCGCTCTACCAGGGCAACCCGCCGCCGCGGCTGCGCGACTACGTCGCCGCGGTGAAGACGTTCGGCCTGAAGCGGGAGGATTTCCTCGCCATCATCGACGGCATGGAGATGGACGTGCCGCAGGAGATCCGCGCGCCCGATCTCGCCACGCTGGACCTTTATTGCGACCGGGTCGCGAGCGCGGTCGGCCGCCTCTCGGTGCGCATCTTCGGCATGCCCGAGGAGGACGGCATCCTGCTGGCCCACCATCTCGGCCGCGCGCTGCAGCTCACCAACATCCTGCGCGACATCGACGAGGACGCGGCCATCGGCCGGCTCTATCTGCCGCGCGAGGCGCTGCTGTTCGCCGGAATCACCGGCGATGATCCGGCCAAGGTGACGCAGGAGCGGGCGCTGCCCAAGGTCTGCAACTCGGTTGCCGTCAGGGCGAAGACGCATTTCGAGAAGGCCGACGAGATCATGCGGCGCAACCGCCGGCGCGCCGTGCGGGCGCCGCGCATCATGTCGAAATACTACCGCGCCGTGTTCGACCTCCTGCTCGAACGTGGCTTCGCGCTGCCGCGCGAGCCTGTCCGCGTGAGCAAGCTCACGAAGATCGGCATCATCCTCCGTTACGCAATCATCTGATGCAAAAGACAGCTCACATCATCGGCGCCGGCGTGTCCGGCCTTTCCGCCGGCGTGCGGCTCGCCAATGCGGGCTACATCGTGCACGTCCACGAGGCCACGCAGCAGCTCGGCGGCCGCTGCCGGTCCTATTACGACGCCGCGACCGACCTGGTGATCGACAACGGCAACCATTTGCTGCTGTCGGCCAATCATCACGTGCTGTCCTATGCCCGCGCGATCGGCTCGGAAGCGGGGCTGGTCGGGCCGGAGAAGGCGCAGTTCGCCTTCGTCGACATCCGGAGCGGCCAGCGCTGGCTGCTCGATCTCGGCAACGGCCGCCTGCCGCTGTGGGTGTTCGACGAGGGTCGCCGCGTGCCGGATACCAAGCTCGGCGACTACCTCGCGCTGTCGCCGCTGATCTGGGCCGGTACGTCCAAGACGATCGGCAGCACGATTCCCTGCAAGGGCACGCTGTACGACCGCCTGGTGCAGCCGCTGCTGCTCGCGGCACTGAACTGCGATCCGCCGGAAGGCTCGGCGGGGCTTGCCGGCGCCATCGTCCGCGAGACCTTGCTCGCCGGCGGCCAGGCCTGCCGGCCGCTGATCGCGCGCGATGGATTGTCGGGCGTGCTGATCGATCCGGCCGTGAAATTCCTGGAAGGCAAGGGCGGCAGCGTCCGGATCGGCCGCGAGCTGCGTGGCCTCGACGATGCGGGTGGTCGCGTCACCGGGCTCAGGTTCGGCGGCGATGAAACGGTCGCGCTCGGTCCGTCCGACGTCGTGGTGCTCGCCGTGCCGCCGCGGCCGGCGATGGCCCTGCTGCCGGGGCTCACGGGGCCGACGAAATATCGCGCCATCGTCAATGCCCATTTCCGCATCACGCCGCCGCGCGATGCACCAGCTCTGCTCGGGGTGGTCGGCGGCCTGGTCGAATGGCTGTTCGCCTTCCCGCAGCGGCTCTCGGTCACCATCAGCAATGGCGATCGGCTGGTCGACATTCAGCGCGAGGAGCTCGCCGCCGCGATCTGGGCCGACGTCTGCAAGGCCGCCGGGATCAAGGCGGAGCTGCCGCCGTGGCAGATCGTGCGCGAGCGTCGCGCCACCTTCGAGGCGACGCCGGAGCAGAACGCGCTCCGACCCGGAGCGAAGACGGCGTTCGGCAATCTCGCTCTGGCCGGGGACTGGACCGATACCGGCCTGCCGGCAACCATCGAGGGCTCCGTCCGCTCCGGCGACCGCGCTGCGAATCTCCTGCTCGGGCACGGCTGACCGGCGCAGGGCAGCCGAATCTGGCCGCGCCGTCATGCCGCCCGCGCCGCGAGTCTCACATTTTCGTGGCGTAGTTCTTGCTTAAAGTTCCACGCTTGGTGGCGCCGGCGCAATTTGTTCCAGGGCGGAACAGGGATCGGCGGGGCCAAATGGCAACACCAGGCAAAAAACGCATCGGGTACGGGTGCAGTGCGGCGCAAACGGGGTTTCCTCGCGGAATTTTTCTGCGTAATCCTTGGTTTGTTAAGGCCTTTCCGCTCTGGCGCCGCCGTGGCTGAGGCTTTGGAACAAGAGACGGAGACGTCGGATCACGCGACGTCCGAGAAGGTGTCAGGGGTCGGATTGTGAAGTTGGGGATGGGGGACGATACGTCCGCGGATCGCCCGATTGATCCGCGGCCGGTCTTGGTCGTGACGGGCTTGGTGCAGGAGGCCCGGATTGCTGCCGGGCCCGGCATGATGGTGATCTGCAGCTCGAGCGACCCCAGGCAGTTGCGCTCGCTGCTCACCGTGTTCGATCCGACCTCGATCCGCGGCGTCGTCAGCTTTGGCGTGGCCGGTGGCCTCGATCCCAGCCTCAAGGCCGGCGACATCGTCGTCGCCACCGAGGTGACCGCGGGCGATGCCCGTTGGCTGTCTGGGCTCTCCCTGCGTGAGGAGCACATCGCCCGCGCCGCCCTGAAGAAGCGCCGCGTCGTGCGCGGCGTGCTGGCCGGGGCCGAGGAGGTTGTCGTGGCCCAGGCCCGCAAGGCGGCGCTGCGCATGAAGACCGGGGCGGCCGCGGTCGACATGGAGAGCCACATCGCCGCCGCCTATGCTGCCGAATACGGGTTGCCGTTCGCGGCGCTGCGGGTGATCTCCGATCCCGCCCATCGCACCTTGCCGTCGCTCGCCAAGGACGCCATCAAGCCGAACGGCGACATCGACCTGCCGATGATCCTGCGCGGTGTCGCCCGCAATCCGGCCGTGCTGCGCGGCCTGGTGTCCACGGGCATCGAGTTCAATCGCGCCCTGCGCTCGCTGCGCGGCGCCCGCGACCTGCTGCTGAGCGGCATGCTCGCCGCCGAGCACTTCCTCGAGACCGAAACGCTCGCTGCCGCCGAGGCGTGAGCCGTTTGCGGAGCGTAGCGTTCATCCCGATCCAGAGATCAGTTGAATGAAAAAAGCCGCCGATCACTCGGCGGCCTTTTGATTGATCAGAGCCGTGAAGATCAGGCGGCCGTCGAGGCCTTCTGCTGCGCCTCGATCGCCTCGTCGTGACGGATCTCGGAGAGGCGCTTCTGCACCTCCGACGAGAACACGTACTGCGCCGGGCGCTGCTTTGAGAGATCGATCTCCGGCGCCATCGGACCCTCGGTCTTGATGCCGCGCAGCGACACGAACATCGCCTTGATCGGGTTGGTCAGTGCCGCATTGGCGGCGGTCGCCTCGTAGCCGCAATGCGCCATGCAGTCGGCGCACTTCTCGTACTTGCCGGTGCCGTAGGAGTCCCAGTCGGTGGTCTCCATCAGCTCCTTGAAGGTCTTGGTGTAGCCTTCGCCGAGCAGATAGCAGGGCTTCTGCCAGCCGAAGATGTTGCGCGCAGGCATGCCCCAGGGGGTGCACTCGAACTCCTGGTTGCCGGCCAGGAAGTCGAGGAACAGACCGGAATGCATGAAATTCCACTTCTTGCCCTTGCCGAGCTTGAAGACGTCGCGGAACAGCTGCTTGGTCTTGGTGCGGTTGAGGAAGTGCTCCTGGTCCGGCGCGCGCTCATAGGCATAGCCGGGCGACATGGTCACGCCGACGCCGAGCTCGGTCGTGAAGTCCAGGAACTTGGCGATCTCCTCGGCGGGATGGCCGTCGAACACCGTGGCGTTGACGTTGACGGTGAAGCCGCGCGCCTTGGCGGCCTTGATCGCGGAGACGGCGCGGTCGAACACGCCCTTCTGCGAGACCGCCTTATCGTGATGCTCGCGCAGGCCGTCGAGGTGCACCGAGAAGAACAAATACGGCGACGGCTCGAACAGGTCGAGCTTCTTCTCCAGCAGCAGCGCGTTGGTGCAGAGCGAGACGAACTTCTTGCGGGCGACCAGGCCGCGCACGATCTCGCCGATCTCCTTGTGGATCAGCGGCTCGCCGCCGGGGATCGCCACCATCGGCGCACCGCATTCGTCGGCCGCGTCCCAGCACTCCTGCGCGCTCATGCGGCGGTTGAGGATCGCGTCGGGATAGTCGATCTTGCCGCAGCCGGCGCACGCCAGGTTGCAGCGGAATAGCGGCTCCAGCATCAGCACGAGCGGATAGCGTTTCCGGCCGAGAAGCTTCTGCTTCATCAGATAGGCCCCGATACGCAGTTCCTTATGGAAGGGGATTGCCATTACGTCTCTTCTTTCTGGACCAAACGAGGACCGATCAGCCCGCGACCAGCTCGGCCGGCAGGCGGAATTCGATGTTTTCTTCCCGCCCCGGGACCACCGCGACCTCAACCGGTCCGATGCGCCGCAGGGCTTCGATGACGTCGTCGACGAGGACTTCGGGGGCCGAGGCGCCGGCGGTGATGCCGACGGCCTTGGCGTCCTTCAGCCAAACCGGATCGAGCTCGCTGCCATCAGCGATCAGATAGCTTGCGACCCCGGCCTCGGTGCCGATCTCGCGCAGTCTGTTCGAGTTGGAGCTGTTGGCGGCGCCCACCACCAGGATGACGTCCACCAGCTTGCTTAAGTCCCTTACCGCAGATTGCCGGTTCTGTGTCGCATAGCAGATATCCCGGATATCGGGACCTTGAAGGTCTGTAAAGCGGGCTTGAAGGGCTAAAATGATGTCCCTGGTGTCGTCCACGCTGAGCGTGGTCTGGGTAATATAGGCCATGGGGGTGTCGACCGGCAGGGGCAGGGCGGCGACGTCGGCGACGTTCTGGACCAGGTAGACCGGGCCGGGAACTTGGCCCATGGTTCCCTCGACCTCCGGGTGGCCGGCATGGCCGATCAGTACTAGGGTACGGCCTTTGGACATGTAGCGCTTGCCCTGGTTGTGGACCTTGGTCACCAGCGGGCAGGTGGCATTGAGCACCGGCAGCCCGCGGGCGGCCGCTTCCTCCTCGACCGTCCGGGCAACGCCGTGGGCGCTGAACACGGTGACGGCGCGCGGCGGCACCTCGGAGAGGTCCTCGACGAAGATGGCGCCCTTGGCCTTCAGGCTCTCCACCACGTGCTTGTTGTGGACGATCTCATGACGCACATAGACCGGCGGGCCATACTTCTCCAGCGCGCGCTCGACGATCTCGATCGCACGCACGACTCCAGCACAAAAACCGCGCGGCTGCGCGAGATACACCTGCATGGGACGTCCAGCCACGTTGCCTCACTTTCGACCCGGCACCTCCGTGCGTGCGACGGGGCTGCAATATTCGCACCAGCGAATGCCCCAATTGCCCGCCACACCGATGGAAGCGCAGGGCTTTGTGTCAAAAATCGAGCGAAGAGGAAAGCCAGTCTGCAAGTCGCTCGCATGTGACCCGTCGCACACAGCCCGCGACAGGCCGCAGGTAATTTAGTAATTATAAATTAGATCAATTAATTGAGTTGGTTATGCTCTCACTCGTTCGTCACTTTACCGCCGAGAACAGCCGCTATATCAGCCGCCCCGACGGTTCCGTGCATCGTTCGACCTGATCCGCCGTCGAGGGACCATCCTCGTCTTCAAAGGTTGGGCCAGGCCGGGTCGGGGCGCCGCTCAGGATGTGTGCGTCCGGGGCTCGCCCTGATCGGGGAACTCCGCCATGAAGCGGACGTTTCCGCCCAGCTCTCTAAACATTAGAAAGTCACGAAGTGCTGACCACGTTTGTCGTCTCGATCGTCAAGGCCTGCACCCGGTTTGCCTGGCCGACATTGATTGCGGCCCTGCTGCTCTCCGTAGGCGCGGGCTTCTATACGGCGCGTCATTTCTCCATCAATACCGACATCAACAAGCTCATTTCGCCCGAGCTCGACTGGCGCAAGCGCGACCAGCAGTACGAGCAGGCCTTCGATCGCGATCGGATGATCCTGGCGGTGGTCGAAGCGGCGACGCCCGAGATGACAGGTGTGGCGGCCGATGCGCTCGCCAAGAAGCTCAAGGGCGACACCGCGAACTTCTCATCGGTCGAGCTGCTCGGCGGCGGCGAGTTCTTCGCCAGGAACGGCCTGCTGTTCCTGCCGACCGAGGAGGTCAAGCAGCTCACGGACCAGTTCGCGGCGGCGGCGCCGCTGGTCGAGATCATGGCCGGGGACCCCTCGATCCGCGGCCTGACCGGTGCGCTGGAGACCGGCCTTGCCGGCGTCAAGCGCGGGCAAGTCAAGCTCGACAACGTCGCGCGGCCGTTCGACTACATCTCCCAGACCGTCGAGACCGTGCTCGACAAGGGCGATGCGACCTTCTCCTGGCGCCAGTTGATCTCCGACAAGCCGCTCGAAGACAGTGACAAGCGCGCCTTCATCCAATTCAAGCCGATCCTCGACTACCAGGCGCTCGAGCCGGGCAAGGCCGCCACCGATGCGATCCGGCAGGCCGCGGTCGAGCTCGATTTCCCCAACCGCTTTCACGCGCGCGTGCGGCTGACCGGGCCGGTGCCGATCGCCAACGAGGAATACGCCACCGTGCAGGAGGGCGCCGTCGTCAACGGCATCGGCACCGTGGTCGTCGTGCTGATCATCCTGTGGCTGGCGCTGCATTCGGCCAAGATCATCTCGGCCGTGTTCATCAACCTGTTCATCGGCCTCGCCCTCACTACGGCCGTTGGCCTGATGATGGTCGGCTCCCTGAATCTGTTGTCGGTCGCGTTCGCCGTGCTGTTCATCGGCCTGGGCGTCGATTTCGGCATCCAGTTCAGCGTGCGCTACCGTTCCGAGCGCTTCAAGAACGACAATCTGTCTGAGGCGCTGGCGGAAGCTGCGCGCCGCTCCGCGGTGCCGCTGTCGCTCGCGGCGATGGCGACGGCTGCCGGTTTCCTGTGCTTCCTGCCGACCGACTACAAGGGCATCTCCGAGCTCGGTGCCATCGCCGGCGCGGGCATGATCATCGCGTTCCTGTCGTCGATCACGGTGCTGCCGGCCCTGCTGAGGATTCTCAATCCGCCCGGCGAGAAGGAGCCGGTCGGCTATGCCTTCCTGGCGCCGGTCGATCATTTCCTCGAGAAGCACCGCGTGCCGATCATCGTCGGCACCCTCGGCCTGGTCGTCGCCGGCCTGCCGCTGCTCTACTACATGAAGTTCGACTTCAACCCTATGAACCTGCGCAATCCGCGCGCCGAGTCGATCGCGACCTATCTCGACCTGCGAAAGGATCCGAACACGGGCGCCAACGCGATCGACGTGCTGACGCGCTCTGAGACCGAGGCCAAGGCGATCGAGGCCAAGCTCGAGAAGCTCCCCGAAGTGGCGCGCGTGATGTCGCTCGACAGCTTCGTCCCCCAGGACCAGCCGGCCAAGCTGAAGCTGATCGCGCAGGGCGCGAAGGTGCTGGGGCCTGCGCTCAATCCGGACCAGATCGATGCGGCGCCAAGCGACAAGGAGAATGTGGACGCCCTGAACTCGACCATCGACAATCTCCGGCGCACCGCGGGCGAGAGCAGTGGGCCGGGCGCGGTCGCGTCGCGGCGGCTCGCCGACGCGCTTGCCAGGCTCGCGGGCGCCAGCGAAGCGGTGCGCAACAAGGCGCAGGCGGTGTTCGTCGAGCCGTGGAAGATCACGCTGGCGCAGCTTGGCGCCACGTTGCAGGCGCAGCCCGTCAGCCTCGCGAACCTGCCACCGGAGCTGGTGTCGCAGTGGAAGAGCAAGGACGGATTGATTCGGGTCGAGGCGCAGCCGAAGGGGGATCCGAATGACAACGACAATCTCAGGCGATTCGCCAACGCGGTGCTGGCGGCCGAGCTCAATGCGATCGGCGGGCCGGTGTCGATCCTGAAGTCAGGTGACACGATCGTGAAGGCATTCATCCACGCCGGCATCTACTCGCTGGTCGTGATCAGCCTCCTGTTGTGGGTGACCTTGAAGCGCTTCACCGACGTGCTGATGACGATCGTGCCGCTGCTGGTCGCAGGCGCCGTGACGTTGGAGATCTGCGTGCTGATCAAGCTGCCGCTGAACTTCGCCAACATCGTCGCCCTGCCGCTCCTGCTTGGCATTGGCGTCGCGTTCAAGATCTACTACGTGGTGGCGTGGCGCGGCGGCCGCACCAACCTGCTGCAGACCAGCCTGACCCGGGCGATCTTCTTCAGCGCGCTGACGACGGCGACCGCGTTCGGCAGCCTGTGGCTGTCGAGCCATCCCGGAACGTCCAGCATGGGCAAGCTGCTGGCGCTGTCGCTGGTCACCACGCTCGCCGCCGTGCTGCTGTTCCAGCCGGCGCTGATGGGCAAGCCTCGCGAGATCAAGGAGCAAGAGGGCTCGTGATCCCGGAATAGAAAAAGCGGCCGATCTCTCGGCCGCTTTTTTGTTCGGGTGACGGACGCCAATTAACGGGCGCGCGCGATATCGGGCAGCAGGCAGATATCGCCGACCTGGTCCGCGGGCTTTTGTCCCGGCTTGGCCAATGCGGTTGCGCCACTGCCGACGCCGGTCGTCGTTTTGGCCGCCGGGGCAGGGGCTGGCGCGATTGGTTTCTGTGTACCTTTAGCCATGCTGTTCACGGGGCTCGATGGGATCGGCGGAGCGACCCGCGTCCAGGTCTCGCCGCCGCACAGGAAGCCGAGCACGCAGCCCTTGATCTCCAGGTGATCGGGATCGATCGGCGTGATGGTCGAGCTGTAGAGCTGCCCATCCTTGGCGTTGTAGACTTGGCCTTCCCACGCGTCTGCGCCGGGCTTCTTCTTCATGTCGATCAGGATCGGCATGCCGAGCGTCGGACGGCTCTGGCGGGCCGGATCGGGGTTGTTGCTGTCGCGTCCGCCCGGGGTCTTCTCCCAGGCCACGACGCCCCACATGCTGCCATTGCATTGTGCGACTCGGATGTTCGCGACGCCGTCGGCGACCCGCCAGTCGCCGGTGGGGTCGGCCGCGAGCGCGGAAGAAATTCCTGCTGCGAACACGACTGCAGAGTATGCTAGTGTCGTCGACATGAGATATCTAAGGCGATGCAACATTGGCAGAAACCCGTGCTTGCTTTGATGGTGCGAATGAGGGCAAAACGCCGCATTGCGCGTTTTCAGTTGACGTCACGTCCATCAACCGAAGTATGTAGCCGATGCTAAAACCCAATCTAGACGTTTCCGAGATGTTTGTGGAGCGCCAAGCGCAGCGCAGCACGATGCATTCTCGGCATCTGAACGAGCAGCTTGTCCGCGTTCTCAAGACGATTGGATATGATGTTGGGTTCCAGAAGGGACAAGGGCAATATCTCTACGATCGTGATGGGGCCCGTTATCTTGACCTGCTCAGCGGTTTTGGCGTCTTTGCAATCGGCCGCAATCATCCGACGCTGCGCGCCGCGCTGAAAAGCGTCCTCGATAGCGATCTGCCGAATCTCGTTCAGCTCGACGTCTCGACCCTGGCGGGTGTTCTTGCCGAGCGGCTGCTGGAATATGTCCCGTATCTGGACAAGGTGTTCTTTGCCAATTCCGGCGCCGAGACCGTGGAAGCCGCGATCAAATTCGCGCGTGGCGCGACCGGCCGGCCTGGTATCGTCTATTGCGGGCACTCCTATCACGGCCTCACCTACGGCGCGCTATCGCTGACCGATGATTCGAACTTCCGCAACGGCTTCGAGCCGCTGCTGCCGGGCTGCACGGCCATCCCCTTCAACGATCTTGCCGCGCTCGAGCAGGCGCTGTCGTCGCGCGAGATCGCAGCCTTCATCGTCGAGCCGATCCAGGGCAAGGGCGTCAACATGCCCTCTGACGAGTTCCTGCCCGGGGCCGCCGCGCTCTGCAAGAAATATGGCACCATCTTCATCGCCGACGAGATCCAGACCGGCATGGGACGCACCGGCCGGTTCCTTGCGGTGGAACATTGGAACGTCGAGCCCGACATGGTGCTGCTGTCGAAGGCGTTGTCCGGCGGCCATGTCCCGGTCGGCGCACTGCTGACGCGCAAGCAGATCTTCGACAAGATCTTCAACCGCATGGACCGCGCCGTGGTGCACGGCTCGACCTTCGCCAAGAACGACCTCGCGATGGCCGCCGGCATTGCCACGCTCGAGGTGATGAAGGCCGAGAAGCTGGTGGAGGCCGCCGCCAAGCGCGGCGCCGAGCTGCGGCTGGCGCTGACGCGGATGGTGCCGGGCTACGAGCTGCTCAAGGAAGTGCGCGGCAAGGGACTGATGATCGGCGTCGAGTTCGGTCCGCCGAAATCGCTGCGCCTCAAGGCCTCCTGGACCATGCTGGAGAGCGCCAACAAGGGCCTGTTCTGCCAGCTCATCACGGTGCCGCTGTTCAAGGATCACAAGATCCTGACCCAGGTCGCCGGCCATGGCCTGCACACGATCAAGCTGCTGCCGCCGCTGACCATCACCGAAGAGGACTGCGCCTGGATCGAGCGCGCCTTCGACGACGTCATCGCGCAGAGCCACAAGGTCCCCGGCGCGATCTGGTCGCTCGGCAAGACCCTGGTCGACAACGCGATCCGCAAATCGGCGTGATGTTCGCGTCGGGTGGGGCAAAGGCGCGTAGCGCCGTGCCCACCGTTTCAGTTCGTCTCCGGACAGACCGTGGGCACGCTTCGCTCGCAATGACTGAAGCGCGAGAGCGCGTCATCCCTCCTTGTTCGCACCCATCGCGCGCTCGAACCGCTCGCCGAACTCGTTGAGTTCGTCGGCGCCGATATCGCTGACCGCCCAATAGCTCAGGCCGCGGTCGCGCCAAGAGCGAATGTTGAAGCCTTGGACGGTGTCCATCCGTGCGGCGCGGCGCTCGGTAGACGCGGTCTGCGCCACGAACAGGTTGATGACGTGCTGGCGGCGGCGATAGACCACGGCGCCGATCGCGCGTGCGTCGACATAGTCGAGCCGCCCGCCGATCAACGTGAAGCCTTGTGCGGTGAGGTCGATCACCGGTGGCGCGACGTCGAGCTTGCCGTTGAACCAGGGCTTGACGGTGTGCTGATCGGTCGAGATCACGTCGGTGAGGTGCCCGGCCTGCAGCGAGCGCAGATGCGCCGAGACGATCTCGGCCTCGATCCGCTGCTGGTCGTCATTGCGCAGCACGATGGCGACGAGGCCGGTGGCCGCCAGCGCCGACACCGCCGAGCCCAGGGCGAAGCCTCGCAGCAGCGTACGTCGGCTCGGCACTGCAGCGAGCGGGGTGATGGAGGCCGCATCGGCCGGCGGCAGGGTGGCTTCGATCCGCTGGCGCAAGGCAGGGGACGCCTTGTAGCTGAGGTCGGTGCCGGCGAGCATCTGCTTCATCTGCCGGATTGCAGCAAGCTCCGCGGCGCAGCGCGGGCAGCTCGCAACATGGGCTTCGACCTCGCGCGCGTGGCCGGCGTCGAGCTCGCCATCGGCCAGCGCGTGGATCAGGATCTCGGCTTCATCGCAGGTCATCGTTGTGGCTCCTCCCGCGCGAGCCAGGCGGCGCGCAGCATCGCGCGGGCGCGGGCGAGGCGCGACATCACGGTGCCGACCGGCACGCCGGCCGCCGCCGCGATCTCGCGATAGGACAGATCGTTGACCTCGCGCATGACGAAGGTCTCGCGAAACGGCTCGGCCAGCGTGTCGATCAGCCGGCGGATCGCCGAGGCATCACGTTCCCGCAATACGGCGCCTTCCGGCGTCTCGGCGCTCTCCTGCCACAGCGGCGGCTGCTCGGCCGCTTCCGGCGCGTCGTCGAGCGCCTTGGCCGGCGCGCCGGCGCGGCGCGCGAATTCGGCGTGGCAGACGTTGCGCAGGATCGCGAACAGCCACGGCTTCATCGCCGGACCACGGTAAGCGTCGAAATGCTTCAGCGCACGCAGGTAGCATTCCTGCACGGCGTCCTCGGCGTCGGCAGGGTTGCGCAGGAGATAGCGCGCCAGGGTGTAGACGTCGTCGAGATAGGGCAGCGCCGCCTCGCGGAAGCGTCGCGCCCTCTCGGGATCGTCATTGGCTGTTGTCACCGGCGTGGTCTCCGGCTCGGTTCGCGGTCGCACGGCGCGGCCGGCGCTGCGCCGCCGACCGGTCCATGTGACGATGCTCATGCCCTGGTTCGCGATGCTACTCAACCTTGACCAGTCCCGTCATGTGCGGATGCAGCGAGCAGAAATATTTGTAGTCGCCGGCGGCTGCGAAGGTGAAGGAGAAGCTGTCGTCGGTATCGAGCGTCTTCGACCTGTATTTCCCGGCCGACACCACCGTGTGCGGGATGTCGTCATGGTTGGTCCAGGTCACCGTGTCGCCGACCTTCACCGTCAGCGCAGCCGGGGTGAAGGTGAAATTGTCGATCGTGACCTTGATGGTCTCGGCGCGCGCCGGCGTGGCGCAAACAAGCAGTACGGCGGCCAAGCCGACGCCGCGAAGAACAGGCTGGATCATCGCGTTTTCGTCCCTCAGCCCGCAAGCGGCGTATCGATGATGGCGAGGCGCTCGTCACCGACCTTGAAATCGATGCTGGCGATGCCGAGCAGGCTGCGCAGCCTTGCGTCCTCGACCTTCATCGGGCCGGGCGAGGGCGCCGTGCCCGGCGCCGGTTGCGGGAACGCGGTCGAGCGCGCGGTGTGGAAGGTGACGTTGCCTTCGACCTTCTGCATCACCTGGTGGATATGGCCGTTCAGCACCGTCACCGAGCCGAACCCCTTCAGGGTGTCGAGCGCGCGGCCGCCATCCTCGGTACCCCAGCCCCATTGCGGATACACCGTCCACAGCGGGATGTGCGCGAACACCACGATCGGCGTCGATTTCGAGCGGCCCTTGAGATCCTGCTCCAGCCAGGCAAGCTGCTCGGCGCCGAGATTGCCGAGCCCGCCGGCCTTGAGATCGACCACGTTGACGAGGCCGATGAAGTGCACGCTATTGGCGTCGAACGAATACCAGCCGGCGCCGCGGCTGCCCTTGCCGTAGCGCTCCTTGTAGAGCTTGACGTCCTCGTCGAGGAAGTCGTGCTCGCCCGGCACGTAGTGCACGTCGAGCCGGGATTGCGAGATGATGCGGTCGGCATCGTCGAACTCGGCTGCCTTCGACAGATGCGAGATGTCGCCGGTATGGATCATGAAGGCCGGCTTCACCGGCATCGCCTTGATCCGGTTCACGGCCTCTTCCAACGTCCCGATCGCGTTGGGATTGGCCGGCTTGTCGAAGCCGACATGGCTGTCGCTGATCTGCAGGAAGGTCAGGCCGGAGGCGGGCTGCTCGGCCGCCCGCGCCGCGTCGACCAGGCCGAGCGAACGTGGCACGCCGCCCGACAAGGTCCAGAGCACGCCCGTGCCGGCCCATGTCATGCATTCCAGCACCTTGCGGCGGCTGACGCCGCTCTCGTCATGATCACCAAGGCTCATCGTCATCTCCCGTTGCCCGTCATCGGGCTTGCGGGTGAGAAGAGCGGTGGCGGCCCGGGTTTATTCCCGGCTTCTCGCGATCCCAAAGCGATGACGTGTTCGTGATCATCCCGGCAATGGCCGACGGCTCACCTGTTCACGCAGGATGTGGCGCAGGGCCGCGCGAAATATATGAGCGGCTGATGGACTGGATGCGACGTCGATGCATGAGCGCGTGACCCCGACCCTGCAACGAACCGAGACGTCGCGCGATCGGATCGTGGCGCTCGACCGCGCCAGGACCTTCATCACGCTCTCGGTCGTGCTCTATCACTCCGCGATCAACTACACCGATTTCGGCCAGGGCGGCGACCGCATGCACTGGCTCGGATTCGATCTGGTCGCGCTGTTCAACGACAGCTACTTCATGTCGTGCATGTTCTTCATCTCCGGCCTGTTCGTGCCGGCGAGTCTGGCGGGCAGAGGAGCGTCGGACTATGTCGGGCGCCGCGCGCTGCGGCTCGGCGTGCCCTATATCGTGTCGATCTTCGCGATCATGCCGATCGCCTACTACCGTTACTATGTGGCCGAGGATCAGTTCAACGCGGTGTGGTGGCGGATGATCAGCGAGGGGCCGTGGCCGTCCGGCTCGGCCTGGTTTCTCGGCGTGCTGCTGGGGTTTGATATACTGGCTGCGCTCGTCTGGGTCCTGGCACCGCAGGCGATCGGCGCACTCGGGCGCTGGGCCGGGACGTTGCTGCACTATCCGCTCACTGGCTTCCTGATCTTCCTCGTCATCGCCAACCTGGCCTATCTGCCGCCGCATCTCGGCTTCGGTGACGGATTCTGGTTCATGCCCGGACATTTTCCGCTGCCGCTGCAGGCGAGCCGGGTGCTGCTCTACCCGACCTTCTTCGTCGCCGGCATCGCGATCGGTGCCGCCGGGCTGCGGGCGGGGCCGTTCGCAGCCGATGGCGCACTGGTCCAGCGCTGGTGGATCTGGTTCGGTCTTTCCTACGGCTGCTACGGCGCGATCCTGTTGCTGGCCTACGCGCATCACAACTGGATCGCCGATTTCGATTCACCGCCGCTGTGGTGGCGCGCGGCCTATGGCATGGCGGTCGCGAGCTTCTGTGCCGCGATGGCGTTCGCCGTGCCGACCTTCTTTCAGCGCTGGGCAAAGGCGCCGCTGGCGCTGATGGACCGCATCCAGCCAGCGGCCTACGGCATCTATCTCCTGCACTTCCTGCCGCTGCTATGGCTGCAATATCTGGTCTACGACCCGGCGTGGCCGGCCGCCGTGAAGTTCGCGACCGTGCTGATCGGCACGCTGTCGGTGAGCTGGCTCGCAGCAGCACTGTTGCGCCGGGTTCCGCTGGTGGCGCGGATCATCTAGGTCAGCATGCGGCGATGCGTAGGTGGGCAAAGGCGATGCCGTGCTCTCTCACATCCGAGATATTAGTGGCGCCGTGCCCGCCGCCGTGCCGCCGAGTCTGCCGCACGACGGTGGGCACGCGCCGCCTTCGGCGCCGCTTTGCCCACCCTACGATTCCCGCATCATTGCGAGGAGCCCAAGGCGAAGAAGCAATCCAGAGTGGGGTCGGGACCCTGGATTGCTTCGCTGCGTTCGCAATGACGGGAATGAGGAGTCGGACGTGAGCGCCTAGCGCCCATCCTCCAAGATCATCGACGCCGCCTTCTCCGCGATCATCGCCGTCGGCGTGTTGGTGTTGCCTGACGTGATGGTCGGCATGATCGAGGCATCGGCGACGCGCAGCCGTTCGATGCCGCGGAAGCGCAGCCGCTCGTCGACGACCGCCATCGGATCGTCTGCGGTGCCCATCCTGGCGGTGCCGACGGGATGGAAGATCGTGGTGCCGATGTCGCCGGCGGCCTTGGCCAGCGCGGCGTCGTCATCGCCGACCGACGGGCCGGGCAGGTATTCCTGCGGCCTGTAGGCCGCAAGCGCATTCTGCTTCATCAGCCGGCGCGTGACGCGGATGGCATCGGCCGCGACCTGGCGGTCGTCCTCGGTCGCCAGATAGTTCGGTGCGATCGACGGCGCTTCGTCGATCCTGGCGGAGCGGATGCGCACCGTGCCGCGCGAGGTCGGGCGGAGGTTGCAGGCGCTGACGGTGATCGCGGGAAAACGATGCAGGGGATCGCCGAACTTGTCGAGCGACAGCGGCTGCACGTGAAACTGGATGTTGGCGCGGTCGCGCCTCGGGTCCGAGCGCGTGAAGATGCCGAGCTGCGACGGCGCCATGGTCAGCGGCCCGCGGCGCCGGAACGCATAGTCGAGCCCCATCAGGCCGCGGCGGACCAGCGAGTAATAGGTCTCGTTCAGCGTCTTCACGCCCGTGACCTTGTAGATCGCGCGCTGTTGCAGGTGGTCCTGCAGATTGCGCCCCACGCCTGGCTTGTCGAGGACGACGTCGATGCCGAGCTCGCCGAGCCACTCGGCCGGGCCGATGCCGGAGCGCTGCAGCACCTGCACCGAGCCGATCGAGCCGGCGCTGAGGATCACCTCGCCCTTGGTGCGCGCCTCGATGGTCTCACCATTCTGCTGGAAGCGCACGCCTGTGGCACGGCCGTTCTCGACGATCAGGCGGTCGACGAGGACGTTGGTTTCGAGCCGCAGGTTAGGCCGCTTCAGCGCCGGCTTGAGGAAGCCCCGCGCGGAGGACCAGCGCCGGCCGCGCTTCTGGTTGACGTGGAAATAGCTGATGCCTTCATTGTCGCCGGTATTGAAGTCGGGGATGCGGCGGATGCCCATCTGCTCGGCGGCGTCGCCGACCGCGTCCAGCACCGCCCAGGACAGCCGGGGCGCCTCGATGCGCCAGCCGCCGCCTGTGCCGTGATGCTCGCTCTCGCCGAGAAAATGATCCTCCAGCCGTTTGAACACCGGGAGCACGTCGGCATAGCTCCAACCGGCGAGACCGAGCTGGCGCCAATGGTCGTAGTCGGCGGCCTGGCCGCGCATCGAGATCATGGCATTGATCGCCGAGCAGCCGCCGATCACCTTGCCGCGGGGGTAGGCCAGCGAGCGGCCGTTCAGGCCCGGCTCGGCCTCGGTGCGGAACATCCAGTCGGAGCGTGGATTGCCGATCGCGAAGAGGTAGCCGACCGGAATATGGAACCAGATCCAATTGTCGTTGCCGCCGGCCTCGAGAATCAGGACGCGGCTGTTCGGATCGGCCGACAGCCGGTTGGCGAGGATGCAGCCGGCAGTGCCGGCGCCCACCACGATATAGTCGAAATCCCCCTCGAGCTGTCTCGGCATCGGCATTCCCTTCCCATCATTGCCAGGCTTTTAGTCAGCCCGGACGGGCCCGGACAAGCGCCACGTTCATGGCTGGTTGACCGAGCCATGAGACGGGCGCAGCCCTTATCTTGGGCGGTGCGGCTTTTGCATGCTAAACAGGCGCAAAGTCCCATTGGAGTTACGAGATTCCCCATGCCCATCGTCAACCGCGTCGCCGATCTGCAGCCCGATATCCAGGCCTGGAGGCGGGATATCCATTCGCATCCGGAGCTGCTCTACGACGTGCACCGGACGGCGGCCTTCGTCGCCGAGCGGCTGCGCGAGTTCGGATGTGACGAGGTCGTGACGGGCCTCGGCAAGACTGGCGTGGTCGGCGTCATCAAGGGCCGCAAGCCCGGACATGGCGAGGTGAGGGTGCTCGGACTACGCGCCGACATGGACGCGCTGCCGATCGAGGAGGCGACCGGGCTGCCCTATGCCTCGAAGACCCCGGGCATGATGCATGCCTGCGGCCATGACGGCCACACCGCGATGCTGCTCGGCGCGGCGCGCTATCTCGCCGAGACGCGCAATTTCGCCGGCGAGGTCGCCGTGATCTTCCAGCCGGCCGAGGAGGGCGGCGGCGGTGCGGACGCGATGATCAAGGACGGGCTGATCGACCGCTTCAAGATCGATCAGGTCTACGGCATGCACAACGGCCCCGGCCTGCCGGTCGGCGCGTTCGCCATTCGCCAGGGGGCGCTGATGGCATCGACCGACGCGGTCGACATCACCATCGAGGGCCATGGCGGTCATGCCGCCAAGCCGCATAATTGCATTGACTCTCTTCTCGTCGGCGCCCAGCTCGTCACGGCGCTGCAGCAGATCGTGTCGCGCAGCGTCGATCCGCTGGAGGCCGCGGTGCTGTCGATCTGCGAGTTCCACGCCGGCAACGCCCGCAACGTGATTCCGCAGAGCGCGGTGCTGCGCGGCACGGTGCGGACGCTGACGCCGAAGGTGCGCGAACTGATGGAGAAGCGGGTGCGCGAGGTCGTGACCGGCGTCGCCCAGATGACCGGCGCCAAGATCGACCTGAACTATGCGCGCGGTTATCCCGTCGTCATCAATCACGCCGAGCAGACCGAGATCGCGATCCGCGCCGCCAAGGAGGTCGCGGGCGATGCCAACGTGCACGAGATGCCGCCGATGATGGGCGGCGAGGACTTCGCCTATATGCTCGAAGCTCGTCCCGGCGCCTTCATCTTCGTCGGCAACGGCGACAGCGCCGGCCTGCATCATCCCGCCTACAACTTCAACGACGAGGCGATCGTCTACGGCACCTCGTTCTTCATCAAGGTGGTGGAGAACACGCTGGCGGCGTGAGCCGTCGGTGGGTTCTGCTCCTTCCAGCGAAGGGGCAGAGTAAATGCCCATCACGCCGCGTGCGCGGCGCGCTTGATCGCGGCGGCGGCGATCTTCAGGTCTTCGACGAAGCGCTCATACTCCCGCGCCTTGGCGTCGGCATCCGGCAGCCGCAGCAGGTAGGACGGGTGCACCGTCACCATCGCCTTGGGGCCGTCTGCGAGGTCGACGACATGGCCGCGGCTCTTGTTGACCGGCGTGATCTTGCCGAGCACGGACTGCGCCGCGGTGGCGCCCAGCGCCACGACCAGGGCCGGACGCACGGTGGCGAGCTCGCGCTCGTACCATTGCCGGCAGGCCTTGATCTCCGGCGTGTTCGGCTTCTGGTGCAGCCGGATCTTGCCGCGGGGCACGAACTTGAAGTGCTTCACTGCATTCGTGACGTAGACCTTGGCTCGGTCGATGCCGGCCTCGGCCAGCGCGCGGTCGAGCATCTGGCCGGCGGGGCCGACGAAGGGATGGCCGGCGAGGTCCTCCTTGTCGCCGGGCTGCTCGCCGACCAGCATCAGCGGCGCATGTGCGGGGCCTTCGCCGAACACGGTCTGCGTGGCGTCCTTCCACAGCGGGCAGGCGCGGCAGCCGGCGGCTTCTTCACGCAAGGTCTCGAGATCGGTGGACTCGACATCACGTGAGGTCTCAGCAGCATGCGCGTGTGTGATTGGCTTGCGGGTCATCTCGCTCTCCTCGACGCGTTTCTGCGGCTTGTGCGGTGAGGTGCCGGGCTCGGCGATCATCTCCGTGGTGCGCCGGGAGGCGGCCGCGATCAGCGGCTGGATCAGCTTCGCCTCGGGCAGGTTCTGCCAATATTTCTTCGGCATCTCCTTTTCCATCGCCTTCACTTTCAGCCGTGCCGGATTGAAAATGCTGGCGTAATAGCGCAGCCACAGCTCTTCGAGCCGGTCCTCCGACGGCGCGTCAGCCTTGCTCACGCCGGGCGTGAAGCTGACGCGGCTGCCGTCCCAATGCGCACAGAGTTCGGGCGCCAGGATCGACCACGGCATGTCGGCGAAGCGGCGGGCGAAGAACGGCGCGGCGCGCGCGACGATGTGGTGCTCGGGCTCGAACCAGGCGACGTAGCGCGCCTCGCGCTCGCGGCCGACCTCGCGGAAGCGGACGAAGGCGTGCATCTTGTGGACGTCGCGGCGCACCGCTCGCGCCAGCGCGTTGGCCTGCGCGACATCAGGATCGGTCGTGATCTCCATCAGGTGGTGGTTGGTCCTGAGACGCCACAGCAGCCGATAGAGCAGGGTGAAGCGGTTGGGGTCACTGTGAAGGATCGCGCTCTCGGCGAGCTCCATGAAGCTCGCCGGCACCGAGAACGCGCCCTCCGGCACCTCCGGCAGCGTCGTCTCGGCTTCATCGTCGAACAGATCGGCCGCCGCGCCCTTGACGCGCCAGCTCACCTCGGCCGGCTTGACGTCGTTCATCGCCAGCGCCCGCGCTGCCCGGCGCCAGCCGTCGAAATCAGTGTCGTTGTCGAGGGTTACGACGTGCATTTCTCTCCTCACGTCATTGCGAGCGAAGCGACGCAATCCAGACTTCTCGTGCGGCCCTGGATCGCTTCGCTGCGCTCGCGATGACGGCTTCCGTTAGAATCCAAATCCCAGCTGCTGCGGTTTCGGCCGCAGCCGGGCCGCCAGCGCGGCGCCGTCGAGCAGGGACGGCTGTGGCCGGTGGTCGGAGAGAACGATGAACGGCAGCGCCTTGTTCCTGATGACGTTGAGCTGGGCCAGATCCGCAAAGCGGATCGTGGTGGTGCGGCGGGTCGCGAGGATGCGCTCCACCGTGCGGGTGCCGAAGCCGGGCACGCGCAACAGCTCCTCGCGGCTTGCTGTGTTGATGTCGAGCGGGAAGCGGTCGCGGTGGCGCAGCGCCCAGGCGAGCTTGGGGTCGATGTCGAGCGGCAGCATGCCTTCGCCTTCCTCGACGATTTCATCGGCGTCGAAGCCGTAGAACCGCATCAGCCAGTCGGCCTGGTACAGCCGGTGCTCGCGCACCAAGGGCGGCGCCTGCAGCGGCAGCGCGCGGCTTGCATCGGGGATCGGGCTGAAGGCGGAGTAATAGACGCGCTTGAGCTTGTAGGCGCCGTAGAGATTGGCCGAGGTCGACAGGATGACGCGGTCGTTGGCGTCGTCGGCGCCGACGATCATCTGCGTGCTCTGGCCTGCAGGGGCAAAGCGCGGCGGCCGCGCCTTCCGCACCGTCTTCTTGGCTTCCACCGTCTCGTCGAGCTTGAGCCGGAGACGGCCCATGGTGCGGCGGATGGCGCGCTGGTCCTTCTCCGGCGCCAGCCTGGTGAGGCTCGCCTCCAGCGGCGTCTCGATGTTGATGCTGAGCCGGTCGGCATAGCGGCCGGCCTCGGCGATCAGCGCCTCGTCAGCCTCCGGAATCGTCTTCAGATGAATGTAGCCGCGGAAGCGATGCTCCTCGCGCAATTTGCGCGCGACCGAGACGACCTGCTCCATGGTGTAGTCCGGGCTGCGGATGATGCCGGACGACAGGAACAGACCCTCGATGTAGTTGCGGCGATAGAAATCGATGGTGAGCTTCACCACCTCGTCGACCGTGAAGCGCGCGCGCGGCACGTTGGAGGAGGCGCGGTTGACGCAATACAGGCAGTCGTAGTTGCAGGCGTTTGTCAGCAGAACCTTGAGCAGCGAGATGCAGCGGCCGTCCGGCGCATAGGAGTGGCAGATGCCCATGCCGGGCGCGGTCGAGCCGAGACCCTTGCCGTCGCGGGAATCCCGCATCTCGGTACCGCTGGAGGCGCAGGAGGCGTCGTACTTGGCGGCATCGGCCAGGATCTCCAGCTTGCGGAGCAGCTCCATACCTTTGAATCCCTTTGATTCCATTCGCTGAATCACATCGGGGGCAATCCCGATTGACTCTCTCGAAGGCGTTAGCTTTATATTAGAACGTATCATGAACAAAGAGGGCCGTCGTGGGTTCAACTGCAACAACGGCAGCGCCCGCACGATGGATGGAAGAGGAGCGGCGACGGATGACCGGCGCACGCATGGATACGCTCGCGCGTCTGCGCGGCCGCATTGCCCGTCTCGAGGCGGGAGATGGCGCACATGACCTGCGCCGGGTCGCGCTCGGCCATGACGAGGCCGACGCCGTGCTGCAGGGCGGCCTGGCCACCGGCGCGCTGCATGAGGTGTTCGCCGAGACCGGCCGTCAGGCGACGGCAGCGACAGGCTTCCTGTGCGGGCTCGCGGCGCGCGTCGCGGCGCGCCGGCCGCTGATCTGGATCCGGCAGGATTTCGCCGAGCGCGAGATGGGCGCGCTGTCGATGAGCGGGCTCGCCGAGCTTGGCCTCGACCCGCGCCGCATCGTGATCGTGCGGGCGCCCGATCTCGATCACGGCTTGCGCACCGCGGCCGACGCGCTCGCCTGCGATGCGCTGGGCGGGGTGATGCTGGAGGTGTGGGGCGAGACGCAAAAGCTCGATCTCGTCGCCAGCCGCAAGCTGACCCTGGCGGCACAGGAGTCCGGCGTGACCGCGCTCGTGTTGCGCATTGCAGCCACACCCGAACCTTCGACCGCCGAGACGCGCTGGATCGTCCGCACCGCGCCGTCGCTACCCTCGGCGCCCTGGATGGCCTGGGGCGCGCCGCGTCTCGACGCCGAGCTCATTCGCAACCGTCACGGCCAGACCGGACGATGGATCATGGAGTGGAGCCCCGATGCGTGCCGTTTCAGCGAACCGGCGGCGGATCCTCAGCCTGTGGCTGCCGCGCCTGCCCATCGATCGGATCAAGCGAAACTGCTCCGCCGATCGGCGTGACGACCTGCCGCAGGTCGTCGTCATCAAGGACGCCAATGCGCTCTTGATCCATGCGCTGGACGAGGCGGCGGCGTGCCATGGCGTCAGCCTCGGCCAGCCGCTGGCGAACGCCCGCGCGGTCTGTCCCGACCTCGTCGTCCACGAGGCCGACCTCGCGGCTGACGCCAAGATGCTCGAAGGCATCGCCGACTGGTGCGACCGCTTCACGCCGCTGGTCGCGCTGGATCCGCCGCATGGGCTTTCGCTCGACATCACCGGCTGCGTGCATCTGTTCGGCGGCGAAGCCAAACTGATGCGGTCGCTCTGCGATGCGCTGACCGCGCACGGTCTCACCGTGTCGGCAGCGATCGCCTCCAACGCCGTGTGTGCGCGCACGCTGAACCGGCAGGTGCATGGCCGCATCGTGCCTGACGGCGAGGAGGCGGCCGCGGTGGCGCCGCTGCCGGTGGCAGCCCTTGGCGGCAGCGAGGCGATCACGCTCGGCCTGCGCCGCGCCGGCTTGAAGACGATCGGCGACGTCGCGTCGCGCGGCCGCAACGAGATCACGGCGCGGTTCGGTGTCGCCTTCACCCGCGTGCTGGCCCAGGCGCTGGGCGAGGCCGATGCGCCGATCAGCCCGCGCAAAGTCCCGCCGGACTACATCGTCGACAAGCGCTTCGCCGAGCCGGTCGCGACCGATACGGTGATCGCGGCCAGTCTCTCCAGTCTCGCCGCGATGCTGGTGGCGGCGATGGCACAGCAGGGCAAGGGCGCGCGGCGGCTCGAGGCCTGCTTCTTCCGCACCGACGGCCTGGTGCGCGTCATCGCGGTCGACACCGGCCAGCCGGTCACCGAGGCCGCAATCATCGACCGTCTGTTCCGCGAGCGGCTCGACGCCCTGAATGATCCGCTCGATCCCGGCTTCGGCTTCGACATGATCCGGCTGTCGGCGAGTCGCAGCGAGATCGTGGTGCAGCAGCAGCGCGATCTCGACGTCCATGTCCACGACAATGACGAGCTGTCGGCGCTGATCGACCGCATCGCCGCGCGCATCGGCGGCAAGCGTGTGGTCGTGCATCTGCCGGTCGACACCCACATCCCGGAGCGGGCAGCGCTGCCGTTACGGGCGCAGCAGCATCTCGCCGTCGCCACGGTGGCCGATTGGCCGGAGCGCAGCGAAGGCGAGCCGCCGCTGCGCCCGTTGCGGCTGTTCGCGCAGCCGGAGGCGATCCAAGTGATCGCCGGGGTGCCGGACGGCCCGCCCGCGCGCTTCGTCTGGCGCCGTGCCGCGCATGCGGTGGTGCGCGCCGAAGGCCCGGAGCGCATCGCCATGGAATGGTGGCGGCCGGGCGGGCAGGGGCTGACGCGCGACTATTTCCGCGTCGAGGACGAGCACGGCCTGCGCTTCTGGCTCTACCGCGACGGGTTGTATGACCGCGAGCTCGATCAGCAGGAGGGCCTGCCCGTACAGCCCGCCTGGTACATGCACGGTCTGTTCGCATGAGGGTGGGGGAGATGGCACACATCCCGCGGCGACCCCGCTGCTCACCCTCCCCTGGAGGGGGAGGGTCGGCTCGCATGCGTGCATGCGAGCCGGGGTGGGGTGACAGACCATCCGCGTTTGCGCTGCCCGTTGTCCTCGAGGCCAACTTACCGGCAGCTGAGAAGAGCTGGCGCAATGACAACCGGTTGCTGGGCTCACCCCACCCCGCCGCGCGCTCTGCGCGTGTCGACCCTCCCCCTCCAGGGGAGGGTGGGCAGCTGTGCAAGCCGGTGCGTTGGGGCAAATCACCTGCAGGAGGCGGGCAACGCGCTGTCACGGAAACAGCCTGCGCGGTCGCGCCATGATCCCCGTCCCCTATGCCGAGATCGGCATCACCACCAATTTCTCCTTCCTGCAGGGTGGCTCGCATCCGCAGGACTACGTGCACCAGGCCGCCGCGTACGGCCTCGAAGCCATCGGCATCGCCGATCACAACACGTTGGCCGGCATCGTGCGCGCCTATAGCGAGCTCGGCAATGACCGGCTGAAGGACAAGCCGAAGCTCCTGTACGGTGCACGTCTCGTCTTCACCTGCGGCACGCCGGATATCCTCGTCTATCCGCGCGACCGTGCGGCTTACGGCCGGCTGTGCCAGCTGCTCACCCGCGGCAAGCGCGGCAGCGATCTCGACAAGGTCGCCAAGGGCGACTGCCGCCTGACCTTCGAGGATCTGTTTGATTTCATCGAGGGGCAGCTCCTGGTGCTGATGCCGCCGCATCGCTTCGACGAGGCTGTCATCAGCGAAGTCCTGACGCGGCTGAAGGACAGCCGCGCCGAAGGCGTGTGGCTCGCCGGCAGCCTGCTCTATCGTGGCGACGACCGCCGCCGGCTGGCGCGGCTGGCGCGTCTCGCCGCATCGGTCAAGGTGCCGCTGATCGCCACCAATGACGTGCTGTATCATCATCCCCAGCAGCGGATGCTGCAGGACGTGCTGACCTGCATCCGCGAGAAAGCCTCGATCGAGGCCATCGGCCGAAGGCTCCAAGTCAATGCCGAGCGCCACCTCAAGCCGGGACACGAGATGGCGCGGCTGTTCCGCGATCATCCCGGTGCGATTGCCGAGACCATCCGCTTCACCGACCGCATCGTCTTCTCGCTCGACCAGCTCAAATACCAGTACCCCGACGAGCCGGTGCCGCCGGGCAAGACCGCGCAGGGGCATCTGCAGGACCTGACTTGGGCCGGCGCCAAAACCTATTTCGGTGATGATCTCGACGACCGCCTGCGCGCAGTCCTCGACAAGGAGCTGGCGCTGATCGCCGAGCTCAACTACGCGCATTATTTCCTCACGGTTCACGACATCGTCCGCTACGCCCGCAGCCAGGGCATCCTGTGTCAGGGCCGCGGCTCAGCGGCGAACTCGGCCGTGTGCTACGTGCTCGGCATCACCTCGGTCGATCCGACCAAGATCGATCTGCTGTTCGAGCGCTTCATCTCCAAGGAGCGGCTGGAGCCGCCCGACATCGACGTCGATTTCGAGCATTCGCGGCGCGAGGAGGTGATGCAATATGTCTATCGCCGCTACGGCCGGCACCGCGCGGCGATCATCGCCACCGTCATCCATTATCGCCCGCGCAGCGCCATCCGCGACGTCGGCAAGGCGCTGGGGCTGACCGAGGACGTCACGTCGGTGCTCGCCGACACCGTGTGGGGCAGCTGGGGCGACGGCCTCTCCGACATGCAGGTGCGCCAGGCCGGGCTCGATCCAACCAATCCGATGATCCGCCGCGCCGTGGAGCTGGCATCGGAGCTGATCACCTTTCCGCGGCACCTGTCACAGCATGTCGGCGGCTACGTGCTGACCCAGGACCGGCTCGACAGCTACGTGCCGATCGGCAATGCCGCGATGGACGACCGCACCTTCATCGAATGGGACAAGGACGACGTCGACGCGTTGTCCATGATGAAGGTCGACGTGCTGGCGCTGGGCATGCTGACCTGCATCCGCAAATGCTTCGACCTGATCGCCGATCACAAGGGCCAGCGATACGTGCTTTCCGATATCCGGTCGGAGGACGACAACGAAGTCTACCAAATGCTGCAGCGGGGCGAGTCGCTCGGCGTGTTCCAGGTCGAGAGCCGGGCGCAGATGAACATGCTGCCGCGGCTGAAGCCGCGCACTTTCTACGACCTCGTCATCGAGGTCGCGATCGTCCGGCCCGGACCAATCCAGGGCGACATGGTCCATCCGTATCTGCGGCGCCGGAACGGTCTCGAAAAGGTCAGCTATCCATCGCCGGCAAACGGCCCGAAAGACGAGCTTTACAAGGTGCTGCACAAGACGCTCGGCGTGCCGCTGTTCCAGGAGCAGGCGATGCGGATCGCGATCGAGGCCGCAAAGTTCTCGTCGGAGGAAGCCAACGGCCTGCGCCGCGCGATGGCGACGTTCCGCAACGTCGGCACCATCGGCTCCTACGAGGAGAAGATGGTCGGCAACATGATCGCGCGCGGCTACGATCCGGCCTTTGCCAAGAGCTGCTTCGACCAGATCAAGGGGTTTGGCTCCTACGGCTTTCCGGAAAGCCATGCCGCGAGCTTCGCCCAGCTCGTCTATGTCTCCTCCTGGCTGAAATGCTTCCATCCCGACGCGTTCTGCTGCGCATTGCTCAACTCGCAGCCGATGGGCTTCTACGCACCGGCGCAGATCGTCGGCGACGCCCGCAAGAATGGCGTCGAGATCCGGAACATCGACGTGTCCCACAGCTTCGCCGACAACACCCTGGAGGAAATGGGTAGCAAATACTGCGCCGTCCGCCTCGGCTTCCGCCAGATCGACGGTTTCCGCTGGATCGATCGCGACGAGGAGCGGATCAAGCGATTGTCGGAGGCGATGCGGAGCGAGGCGGAGGCTTGGTCGTCGGTATCATTCCCTCGTGATGTCATTTCTCCGTCGTTCCGGGGCGCGCCAGGGAGGCCGCGCGAAGCGCGACCGGATGGTGCGAACCCGGAACCTCGAGATTCCGGGTTCGATGCTCAGAGCAAAACAGCTTCGCTGCTTTGCTCTGTCGCATCGCCCCGGAATGACGGAGGCGGCATGCCCGGCGCTTCTCTCTTAAATGACCAGACAGGCGACGACGACTGGGCCGACCGCATCATCAAGGCGCGCACCCGCGGGCCCTTCACTTCGCTGGAAGACTTCGCCCGCGACACCGCTCTGCCCAAGCGCGCGCTGCTGCTGCTGGCCGATGCCGATGCGTTTCGCTCGCTCGGGCTCGATCGCCGCGCAGCACTCTGGGCCGTGCGCCGGCTGCCCGACGATGTGCCGCTGCCGCTGTTCGAGGCTGCCATCGCCCGCGAGCAGCCGGACGAGGGTGCCAAGCCGCTGCCCGAGATGCCGCTGCCGGAGCACGTGGTCGCGGACTATCAGACCATCCGCCTGTCGTTGAAGGGCCACCCGATGGAGTTCCTGCGCCAGCGCTTCGTTACGGAAGGCGTGCTGGCCTGCCGCGACGTCAACCACGCCAACGACCGCCGTCGCGTCCGTTGCGCCGGCGTGGTGCTGGTGCGGCAGCGGCCGGGCAGCGCCAAGGGCGTCGTGTTCATGACCCTGGAGGACGAGACCGGCATCGCCAACATCGTGGTGTGGCCGAAGGTGATGGAGACCTTCCGCAAGGAGGTGATGGGCGCGCGCCTCGTGCTGGTCGAAGGCCGCATCCAGAGCAGCCCCGAGAAGGTCGTGCATCTCGTCGCCGAGCGCCTGGTCGACCGCAGCGCCGATCTTGCGCTGCTCTCCGACGATCGCCTCGGCGCAGCCGTGCCGCACGGCCCGATGCCCGCCGAGCCGCTCAACGACGACCGCCGCGATCACCCCGACAATCCCTCCCAGCGCGTCGGCCACCCCCGCAACGTCCGCATCCTGCCGCGCTCGCGCGATTTTCATTGAGGTCATTGCTATGCAATACAGCCGCCATGGCCACGTGACACCGGTGCTGCTGCCCTGTTCCGAGGACAGCATCGTTGGATTGGTCCGTCGAACCGGCTGAAGCATTGCGATTCGCAACAACGGTCTCATCCGACTTCAAGCCTATCAATTTCCCGGAGAGCTCCACGGTTCTTCGCGAGGCGCGCTGCGCGCGCTCATCTCAGTTCGTCGGTTGATCCAAATCAATAAACAAAACTTTAAGTTGTTGGAGAGTTCGTTCCAGAACAAGGCAACCCACCATGACCGAGACCCCCAAACGATCCGCGTCGCCGGTACCTGACCCAGCCGCCCACGAGCGGTACAAATTAGATGAACACGATCAGTTCACGGTCCCGAAGGGTGGGACATACAAGCTCGATCTTGCGAATCGCTGCGTTGTCGCAGCCGCTTCCGGCATCGGTATTGCCCCCTTCGTATTCTCGGGTGCAATGAGCTCCGACGCACTTGCTGCGCCATCCTATATCCCGCGTCGCCTGACCGACGAAATGCTCCAACAGATCCTGTCGCCGGATATTCAGACGAGAGTCTTCAAGAGTTTCGATAACATCGGGACGCTGCACGCCCACGTCCCGAAGATTGCCGAGCTGTCCCGGACTATGAAGAGCTTCGGCGAAGCAGCCCCACACTTCGTGCTTACGGTTGGAGCCAAGGATCACAAGGACGCAGCACTGAAAGCTGATGCCGAGACCGCTCTCCGCGGTCACGGTGTCGACGCCCATATCCACATCGTCTGAACCTGAGGGCTGCACATGACGAGTCGGCCGCCAGCGCAGGAGGATCCGATCGGTTTCGAGGCCATCGCCGAACTCGCGGACGCCCAGGAAAAGCAGGTCGATGCAGCGGGCG
Source organism: Bradyrhizobium sp. SZCCHNR1051 (assembly GCF_032489615.1). Taxonomy (NCBI): domain Bacteria; kingdom Pseudomonadati; phylum Pseudomonadota; class Alphaproteobacteria; order Hyphomicrobiales; family Nitrobacteraceae; genus Bradyrhizobium; species Bradyrhizobium sp. SZCCHNR1051. The sequence continues at coordinate 132,337 of NZ_JAUEYJ010000028.1, forward strand.
TCTCATTGCGGGAAACAGCGAAGTGGATCGTGAGCGGGATCGCCGTCGCGGCAGCTGGTGTCGTGGTCGGAACGTCGCTCTCTTCCTTGGGGGCTTTCGGTTTCGGGGTACGGCTGGTGATTGCCGTTTCCGCCATCGCGGTCGGCTTCATCGGGCTTGGGGTCCTGTTCGGTTTTGCCATCAAGGTCATCGCGCCGCCGAGTCTCACGCTGCAGGACTTCGCCGACAGCAGGGGCATACCGAGCAGCTGGAAGGAGAGGATCGAACTCAGGGCCAGACCTTTTCTGAAAGGTTTGTCGGTAAACAGCCTGGAGGAATTGTGCGAATATTTGCGCGCGCCCCGCAACCGCGACGGTTCCGCACTCTCTCCAAACGATTGGCGTGCGCTGAAAGAATCCCGACGCTTGATCAGCCTGACCGCCAACTCCGAGCTCAGGCGGCTCCTGTTCGACAGACTGGTGCGGATGACCTACGTGATGACGCCACTGATTGCGGTCGCTGTCGTCGTGTTTGCTTGGGCTGCCAATCCGCCCAAGGATGTATTGCGTGCAATGCCGGTACCGGTCGAGCTGGACGCGAACGTCCACCCGGAAGACCTCCCGCAGCTGATCAAGGCCCTGGGAGCTTCGGCATGTGTGGAGGGCAAATTGCACGTGATCGTTCTTGATGAGTGGCGGTCAGGCATCCAAGAGGTCGTGACGGTGCCAAAGCCATCCTGCCCGCCAGTTCGTCTTCTGCTCAACCAGGGACGAATCTCACCTTTGAGCACGCGGCCTTGAGGCCAGCCGCATGAGCTGCACCTGTCGAACATGTTGGGGTCCATGTTCGAGATGGTGGTGGCCTCGTTGCGCGACCATCAAAGATTTTTCTTTCTTTTTTTCAGAAAATGTGTTTCATTGCGGCCATCCCGCTCCATCGAAGAAGGGGCGTTGCGCGCGATCGTCACGACACGCGGGGCGGGGAGCGATGGCTGTGTTTGTGCCGCAGCGTGCGTTGTGCACGCGGACGAACGGCAGGCTTGCGGACGTGAAGGCGTATGGTCCTGGCGCCCCGATGCTGGCGCCAAGTCCGCGGGTGATGATCCCGCCGGCGACGGTGGCTAAATGTGGTCTTCCAGGAGGTTGTCCATCCGGTCTGAACCGAGGAAGCTGAGGTTGCGAAGCTTCAGTGTTCCAAGGAG
>NZ_JAUEYJ010000029.1:0-89556 GCF_032489615.1 Bradyrhizobium sp. SZCCHNR1051
CTCTTCTCGGAAAAGGAGTGCGCCAACTATCTCAGAAACTCAGGATATGTTTCCGTATAAAAACAGCATGCTCTAGGGAGCCTTGTGAGTAGGCGGCGCGTTCTCAGCGAGGATGTTGATCTGCATCAACGCGAGTGTTGTGGCCGATCGTGAGGTAAATGGAGGGTCAACCGCGCCGGGCCGCCGTTGATGGTTCCCGCTCATCTGCGCCGAGCTGCCGACAGGGATACCGGGCGGCGGGCGCGGCATCCGTGATCTCACGGGGATCGGGGTTCACACTGACAAACAGCAGGACAGCACATCGCGATCTCGCGGCGCAGGTTACGCCCGAGGCTTGCATGACGTCACCCTCTTCAAGTGAGAGGGCGCAGGGAAGGCCGGGAGCTCGCCGCCCCCATGGCCCCCGTGCGGAAAGAATGCACGGGGCAGGAACCACAGGTTCGGCTGAGACATCCCGGCCTTCCCTGCGCGATGGTGTTACGGCTTATACGCATTCTCCCCGGTGAACGGGCTGTCTTGCCACCGTCACCCGTGCGAGGCTGAAACCTCGTCGCGAGCTTGACGCCAGCGTCGCGGCGCCAGGACCATGCGATTTCGCCGTCCGCGCCGTGCCGTTCGTCCGCAGGCATGACACCCGCTGCGACACGTCGCGTCCATCGCATCCCGCACTCCACGTCTCGTGACGTTCGCGACACGCCCCTCTTCATGAGGCGGGATGCACGAAATGTCGTCCCGATTTGCCCGACGGTGCAAGCGGTTTATCTGCGGCAGACTGGCACGACGGGCAATTCGCGCATGGCGGTCATGCTGAGGCATTCATTCGATGGCGCCGGGATTTTGCGTGACCTCGCTCAGTTGGAGCGCGCATCTCATGCTGGAATCGGGCTTATGCCTTCGAGGCGGCGCGAGGTGAGCGCTGCGGGCACTGAGAGACGTGCGACCACAGCGCTCGTCGTTCGCGGTGGCGAGCATGACTCCGAGCGTCCGGAAAGCTCGCAAATCTGGAACTCGCGCGACTCGTTCGCAGTGAACATCCCGAGATCATCGCGGGCCGGCGCTGCTCCGTCAGGTTGAACCGTAATCGTCCTGCTTGTGAAGAACACGTCTTCGCTTGCTCGTCGCGACAGACTCACCTTACATCGGAGTCGTCCGAGGCGGAGAGATCGCGTCTCGACACCCCTTCAACTCACGAATCGACGTCGGCTCGCAATGCTCAAGTCTGCCCAAGAGAAGTCTGTTCACAACAAGCCTGCTCAAGACAAATCCGGCAAAGACCTTCCGCTGACCGGCTATGCCGTCGTGGTCGATGGTCAGATCAAGACCGAGTTCAAGACAAAAGAGGGCGCGCACAACGGCGCGCATGACCTGAAGCGCCGGTTTCCGATGTTGCAGATCAGGGTGTACGACGCGGAGACGAAGCAGACCCACGACATCGAGTTGGCGCGGGTGTGAGTCGGCCTGCCGTGCGGGTCCTGGTGTCGTGAGGACGCAAGGCCGTTGCACCTTGTTGAGGTCATCGCAATCGTTGTCGATGTTTGAGTGTATGGAAAGCAGCTCCTGATCTAGCCGAGGGTGCGGTGCCCGTTACTGCGCCCTCGCCCGTTGTGGGAGAGGGCGCTGTAACTGCAGCCGCGTCGTGGCTGGAGTGCACGGAGACGGCTGTCGCGGCCTGCGCGCAAGATGTGCCGAGATGCGCCGTTGCGGTGTCGGGTGGTATGAGCCAAGCTTCCTCATCTCCGACCATGCGAGCAGCCGTCATGACAGAAACCGCCTGGAACAGACTTTCCGCCGAAGCGCTTCGCGCGCTCGCGGCGCGCGACGCGATCGTGCTGTTGCCGGTGGCCTCGACCGAGCAGCACGGCCCGCATCTGCCGACGGGCGTTGACGACTTCCTGTGCAGCGAGGTCTGCCGTCGCACCGCGCTGGAGCTGGCTCCAGACTATCCCATCGTGGTCGCGCCGACCGTCTGGTGCGGGCTTGCCGACCATCACGTTCCGTTCGGCGGCACCTTCACCCTCGGTCTCGCCACCTACCACGCCGTGCTTAGGGACCTGTGTCGCTCGATCCTGAATGCCGGCTTCCGCCGCATCGTGATCGTCAACGGCCATGGCGGCAACATTCAGGCGCTGGCCACTCTCACCGGCGAATTGACGCGCGAGCTCAATGCGCCGATCGCGACGACGACCTATTTCATGGAAGGGCGGGAGATGATGGCCGAGGTCCTCGAGGATCAGGAGGGCGTGATGCATGCCTGCGAAGCCGAGACCTCGATGATGATGGTGGTTCATCCCAGCCTCGTCGATGCGGCGAGGCTCGACGCGGCCTTTGGGCCGAGCTTCGACATCATGGGCTCGCTGGTGCCGTCGCTGAAAATGTTCAGATCGTTCGCCGACATCACCACCTCCGGCGTCGCAGGCGATGCGCGCAAGGCATCTGCTGCAAAGGGCGAGAGGCTGCTCGCCGGCTGCGCGGCGGCGCTGGCGGCGCGATTGCGGGCGGGCGAGCCATGGTCGACTGCAACAACTCCGCCGCCAGCCGCAAGATGACAGCGACGCAGAGCATCATCCCGGGAAGCCCGCCGCAGGCAGGCGTTTCGGATGATGGGCCGCAAACGATACGTCCACCGGTTTAATCATGGACGGCAAGCTCAGCCGCGTTCCGCGGAAGCGGCGAGACTCGGAGCCCCGATCGCGTCGACGCAACCGGCGAGACTCCGGCTCGCGTTGCGCACCTCGTTTCGAAACGTCTTCGCCAGATTCGACAGCGGCCTTGCCTCGGACCACAGCACATAGGCCGACACCGTGGTGCAGGGCGTGAACGGCCGGACCACGAGATCAGGCCCGCTCTGACGCGGCGAGAACGGATCGACCACGGCGAGGCCGACGCCGGTCGAAGCCAGCACGCAGGCCGTGTTGCAGTAACGCACTTCGACGGTCGGCTGGAAGTCCGCATCGGCTTGCCGGAAGCTCTCGCGCACGGCTTCGCCGAGGCGGGTGCCGCGTTCGAGGCCGATCAGCGGGAACCCGGCGAGATCCCGCGCTGAAATCACGTCGTGGTCCGCAAGTGGATGCCGGGCCGGCATCACGCACACCATTTCGCCGGTGTGCACGACCTCATGGGCGATCCCGGGATGGTCAGACAGTCCGAGCGCGAAGCCGAGCTCGGCGACATTGCCGAGCACGCCCTCGATGATGCCCTCATAGCGGCGCACGTCGAAGAACATCCGCGTCTGCGGCCGGCGCCGCAGGAAGCCCGACAAGGTCGGCGGGATGATGCTGTAGGCGAGCGGCGGCGTGGCGACGATCGACAGATGACCCGTCTTCTGCTCGCGCAGGTCACGCACGCGGTTTTCCAGCCGGGCGTGCAAGGTGAAGATCGCCTCGCTCTCCTCATAGAGCGTCATTGCCTCCGGCGTCGGAAACAATCGGTTATTGACGCGCTCGAACAGGGTGAAGCCGGCCTGGGCCTCCATCGCCTTGAGCGCGTTGCTGATCGCGGGCTGCGACAGCGCCAGCTCTTCGGCGGCGGCGACGGTGGTGTGATGGCGGATGACGGCCCGCAGGATCTCCAGCTGGCGCAGGTTCATGACATGGTCGCCCTATAAGCCCCGGTGATGGTCTCGGCCAAAATATCATAGCGCGCGGCCGTGTGGGCAGATTGCAAATCCCGCGCCGCTTTCGCCAAATGATCCCTTCTTCCAGTGCGCGCATCCAGGCGGCGTTCCGCCTGATCGTTCGGCATGGCGCACAGATCGGAGGCACTATTGAGCCGTATCTTCCGCGCCGCCGCCGCCCAGATGGGACCGACCCAGCGCGCCGACAGCCGGACGCACACGCTGTCCCGCATGATTGCGCTGCTGGATCAGGCCGCCAGCCAGGGCGCGAAGCTGGTGGTTTTCCCCGAGCTCGCCTTCACGACGTTCTTTCCGCGATGGATCCTCGAAGACGAGGCGCTCGACGACCATTTCGAGCGGTCGATGCCAAACCCGGCCGTCGCTGCGCTGTTCGACCGGGCGCGAGAGGTTCGTGTCGGCTTCTATGTCGGCTATGCCGAGCTGACGCCGGACGGACGCCGATTCAACAGCTCCATCCTGGTCGATCCCGACGGCGAGATCATCAGCAAATATCGCAAGGTGCATCTGCCGGGCTCGGTCGAGCCGCGGCCGGGCGCCAGGTATCAGCAGTTGGAGAAGCGCTATTTCGGCTACGGCGATCTCGGCTTTCCAGCGGTGCGCGCCGGCAGCGAATGGGGCGGCGCGATCATGGGGATGATGATCTGCAACGACCGGCGCTGGCCGGAATCGTGGCGCGTGCTCGGGCTGCAGGGCGTGGAGCTGGTCTGCGTCGGCTACAATTCCGCGGCCTACGATCCCAATGGCGGCACCACCGAGGATGCCTCGCTGCGCACCTTCCATTCCACGCTGGTGGCGCAAGCCAACGCTTACATGAACGCGACCTGGGCGATCGCGGTGGCGAAGGCCGGCGACGAGGATGGCAGCGGGCTGATCGGCGGCTCCTGCATCGTCGATCCCAATGGCTGCATCGTGGCGAAGGCGACGACGCTCGCCGATGAGGTCATCGTCGCCGACATCGACCTCGATCTGTGCCGCCAGGGCAAGGACAAGATGTTCAACTTCGCGGCGCATCGCCGGCCGGATCAGTACAAGGTCATCACCGAGCGCGCCGGCGTGGTCGAGCCGGTCGCGGTCGATTAGCCGTTCACATGGGGAGTGTCGCAGGATGCGCCGTTCGTCGTTCGCAGGTTTCGTCATCCTCGCCTCGCTTGCTCCGGCGGGGGCCGCGGAGCTGCCCGCCGAGATCAAGCAGGCTGGCGTGCTCAAGCTCACGGTCAACTCGACCTACGCGCCGATGGAATATCACGACCCCGCCACCAACGAGCTGAAGGGACTCGACATCGACCTGGCCAACGAGCTGGCGAAGCGGCTTGGCGTCAAGATCGTCTGGAGCGAGACACCGTTCGCCGAGCTGATCCCATCGCTGCAGACCAGGCGCGCCGACTTCATCATCTCCGGCATCTCCGATCGCGCCTCGCGGCGCGAGACCGCCGACTTCGTCGACTATCTGGTCACAGGCCCGCAATTCTTCGTGCTGGCGGAGAGCGATGCCAAGGTCGCGACCGATCTGTGCGGCAGGAAGATCGGCACCACGCGCTCGACCAGCTTCCCGCAGGAGATCGAGAAATGGAGCAAGGCGGTCTGCGAGGCCGCCGGCAAGCCGGCCGCGCAATATGTGCCGGGGGAGAACTCGATCGATGTCCGCAACCAGCTGAAGCAGGGCCGCATCGAGGCCGCCGTGCAGGGCAGCGAAACCTTGCCCTATGCGCAGTCGCAGGAGACCGGCAAGTATCGCATCCTGGGTGAGCCCATCGCCTTGGGCTACCAGGGCATCATGTTCCGCAAGGACGATGCAGGCTCTCGCGAGGTCGTGACCGAACAGCTCAAGGCGATGATCGCCGACGGCAGCTACAAGGCCATTCTCGACAAATGGGGTCTCGGCGCCAATGCGGTGCGCGAGCCGATGCTCAACGCGGCGCCGCAATGAGCTGGAGCGAGGCGCTGGCCGGCGGCTTCCCGGATCTGTCCGGACACAGGATTGCCCGCGAGGCGCATTGGGGCCGCTGGCTCGCGGCTGCGGTCATCGTCGTCATCCTCGTCGCGATCGGCCGCGCCTTCGCCAGAGGCCAGATCGAATGGTCTTACGTCGAACGCTTCCTGACCGCCCCGGTGATCCTGCGCGGCATCGTCAACACCATGGTCATGGCGGTCGCGGCGATGGCGCTCGGCATAGCGCTCGGCGTGGTCGTCGCGATCATGCGGCTGTCGCCCAATCCGGTGCTGAGGTCGGTCGCCGCCGGCTACACCTGGCTGTTCCGCGGCACGCCGCTAATCCTACAACTGCTGCTGTGGTTCAACCTCGCGCTGGTGTTTCCGACCATCGGCATTCCCGGCCTGTGGAGCGCGCGCGCCGTCGACGTGATGACGCCGTTCCTGGCCGCGCTGCTCGGGCTCGGCATCAACCAGGGCGCCTACACCTCGGAGGTGATGCGGGCCGGGCTGCTGTCGGTCGACATCGGCCAATACGAGGCGGCGCAGGCGATCGGCATGGGACGGCTGCAGGCGCTGCGCCGGATCATCCTGCCGCAGGCGATGCGGGTGGTGATCCCGCCGCTCGGCAACGAGTTCATCGGCCTGGTCAAGGCGACCTCGCTCGCCAGCGTGATCCAGTATCCGGAGGTGCTGCACTCGGCCGAGAACATCTACTACGCCAATTCGCGCGTCATCGAGCTTCTGATCGTCGCCGGCCTCTGGTATCTGCTCGTGGTTTCGATCCTGACGCCGCTGCAGATGCTGCTCGAACGCCGTTTTGCCCGCGGCATCGCGCGGGGACGCTGATGACGCCGCTCGTCGCCATCCGTCAGGTCAGCAAGCGCTTCGGCGAATTCCAGGCGCTCAAGCAAGTCTCGCTCGATGTCTTCGAGGGCGAGGTGGTCTGCCTGATCGGGCAATCCGGCTCCGGCAAGACCACCTTGCTCCGTTGCGTCAACCAGCTGACCACGGCCGACAGCGGCGGCATCTGGCTCGACGGCGCGCTGCTCGGTTTCCGCGAGCAGGATGGCCGGCTGCATCGGCTGTCGGAGCGCGAGATCGCGCGGCAGCGCCTCGCCTGCGGCATGGTGTTCCAGCGCTTCAATTTGTTTCCGCACATGACGGCGCTGGAGAACGTCATCGAGGGGCCGGTGCAGGTGCAGAAGCGTGGACCGGCCGAAGCGAAGGACGAGGCCATGGCGCTGCTGCGGCGGGTGGGCCTCGCCGACAAGGCGGGCTCCTATCCATCGCAATTGTCGGGCGGCCAGCAGCAGCGCGTCGCCATTGCGCGCGCGCTCGCCATGAAGCCGCGGCTGGTGCTGTTCGATGAGCCGACCTCGGCGCTCGATCCCGAGCTGGTCGGCGAGGTGCTCAGCGTGATGAAGGAACTCGCGACATCGGGCATGACCATGCTGGTGGTGACGCATGAGCTCGGCTTCGCGCGGGAGGTCGCCGACCGGGTGGTCTACATGGATCAGGGTGTGATCGTGGAGAGCGGCCCGGCCCGTGAGGTGCTGCGCGCGCCGCGCGAGGCGAGAACAAAGGCATTTCTGGCAGCTGAAGTGGGGTGAGGTGATGGGTTTGAAGTCGATCATGTTGGCTGGGTTCATGAGCGCGGCCGTGGCGGGCGCGGCTCTCGCCGCCGAGCTGCCGGCCGAGATCAAGCAGAGCGGCCTGCGCATCGCGGTGGTGCCGAACTATCCGCCGATGGAGTTCAAGGATCCGGCCACCGCGACCTTGACCGGTTTCGACGTCGAGCTCGGCGAGGCCTTGGCCAAGAAGCTCGGCGTCAAGGCGGTGTGGCAGGAGACGAGCTTCGACCAGTTGATGCCGGGCCTCGCCACGCAACGCTTCGACATCATCCTGACCGGCATGACCGACTACAAGAGCCGGCAGGACACCGCGACCTTCCTCGACTATCTGCGCAGCGGTCCGCGCTTCTTCGTCCAGGCGTCGCGCGCGGCCGAGCTCAAGGAGCCGGCCGCGCTGTGCGGCAAGAAGGTCGGCGCCAGCAGGCGCACGATGTTCCCCAAGGACATCGCCGCCTGGAGCGAGAAGAACTGCGGCGCGAGCCCGATTCAGTTCGTCGGCACGGAAGGCTCGGCCGATGCGCGGACGCAGCTCAAGCAGGGCCGCATTGACGCCGCCGTGCAGGGCAACGAGACCTTGCCCTACATCATGGATCTCGAGCCGAACACCTATGTGCCGATCGGCGCGCCGATCGCCTACCAATATACGGGGCTGGCGACGCCGGTGAAGGCGGAGGAGCTGCGCGAGGCCTTGCGCGACGCGCTGGAGGGCCTGATTGCCGACGGCAGCTACAAGGCGCTGCTGGTGAAGTGGAAGCTCAGCGATAACGGAATCGAGAAGGTGCTGATCAATGCCGGACAGTAAGGCGCTCGCAGGCATTCCGCTCATTCCCGCCAACACCGCGCCGCCGGCGCCGGACTATCCGTGGCCTGAGCCGTATCGCGCGGCCATGTTCCTGTCGTTCGACATCGACGCCGAGAGCGCCTGGACCTCGAAGGATCCGGCGCACGCCGCGCGTCTGGTGACGATGAGCTTCGGTGGCTTCGAGGCGCGCGTCGGCACGCCGAAGCTGCTTGAGCTGCTCGCCGAGCTCGATCTCAAGGCGACGTTCTTCATCACGGGCTGGTCGGTCGACGCGCATCCGGCGATGGCGGAAGCCGTGCTGAAGGCGGGGCACGAGATCGGCCATCACGGCTATCACCATCTGTTGCCCGATCCCGGCGATCCCTTCATCATCGAGGAAATCGAGCGCGGCTTCGAGGCGATCCAGCGCCGGCTCGGCGTCCGTCCGATCGGCTACCGCGCGCCGTTCGGCGAGTTCTGCGAGGAGCTGCTGACAGCGCTGGTGCGGCAGGGCATCATCTACACCTCGTCGTTCCGCGACGACGTCAGGCCTTATCGACACCGTCTCGCCGACGGCAAGCCGGGCACGATCGAGATCCCGGTGACCGCGAGCTATGACGACTGGATGCACGGCCTGTCGGCGCGGTTCTCGCCGCGCTCGATCTTTCCGAAAGAGCATGTGCTGTCGATGTGGAAGGACGAGCTGGACGAAGTCCGCGACTGGGGCGCGATGGTGACGACCGTGCTGCATCCGCAGGTCTCGGGGCGGCCGATGCGTTTCCGCCTGTTGCGCGAGTTCCTGACCTACGCCAAATCGTGCCGGGACGTGTGGATCACGACCGGGGCCGAGATCGCGGCGAACTATCAGCGTCATGAGGCGGCGGAAGCGAAGGACGCATGAGCACGACCGCGATCTTCGGCAGCTACGTGCTGGCGCGCAAGGACGGCGCGCAGGATGTGCTGCGCGACCGTTGGGTGCTGATCGAGGGCAAGCAGATCGCAGCCGTGACGGCCGATAAGCCTGCGGCGGACGAGGTGTTCGACCGGCCCGGCCGCTTCGTGCTGCCGGGCCTGTTGAATCTGCACAACCACATCTTCAGCGAGGCGATCGCACGCACGCTCACCGAGGACGGCAACGGCCGGCGCAACAACAAGAGCATCGTCTACACGGTGCTGCTGCCGCTGTCCAAGCGCGGGGCCGAGATCCTCTCGGCGGAGGAGCGGCTGGCGATCGGCCGCATGGGGGTGCTGCAGCTCCTGAAGGGCGGCGCCACCACGGTCATGGAGCCGTTCCGCAACACGATTCCGGAGCTGTTCGATGCGGCTCTCGAGATGGGCCTGCGCTTCTATGGCGCGCCCTATCTGTTCTCGACATCAGATGCCAAGGCGGATGCCTCCGGCGTCGTGACTTACGCGGGCAATGACGGCGAAGCCGACATGGCAATCTGGAATGCGCTGTATCGGCGCTGGCACGGCCAGGGCGACGGCCGTATTCGTCTCGCGATGAGCCCGCACGCGACCGATACGTGCGGACCGGATCTGTTGCGCGCGGCTGCGAGCCGGGCGCGCGAGCTCGACATTCCCATCACGACGCACATGGCGCAGAGCGCAGGCGAGGTCGCGACCATCGCGCAGCGCTATGACGGCCGCACCCCGGCCGAGTATCTCGATTGGCTCGGCCTGCTTGGTCCAGATCTGCTGGCGGCGCATTGCCATGCCTCGACCGATGCGGACCTTGCGCTGATGGCGGCGCGTGGTGCCGGCGTGCTGAACTGCCCGCGCGTCTTCGCACGCGCCGGCGTCACCGCCGCCTTCGGCCGCTTCGCCGCGCATGGCGTACGCACGGCGGTCGGCACCGACGGCTACAACATGGACCTGCTCGGCGAGCTCAACGCGGCGTCGATGATCTCGAAGATCGCGCTGGGAAGCGCCGAGACCGCGAGCGCGCCGGAACTGATCGACGCGGTCACGGCGACCGCCGCCGCGATGATCAAGCGGCCTGATCTGGGCGTAATAGCACAGGGTGCGACCGCCGATCTCACCGTCATCGACATGACCCATCCGCATCTCCAGCCGCTGCACGATCCCCGCCGCGGCCTGATCGCCCTCGCCAACCGCGCCAACATCGACCAGGTGATGGTCGACGGCCGGCTGCTGATCCACGACGGTCGCTATCTCCACGGCAACGAGGCGACCATCATCGCCGCAGGTGCTGCTGCGATCGAGAGGATCTGGGCGCTGCCGGAGGCGCAGGCCGCGTTCGCCGGCTGACCGCTGCTACCTCGTGCCGTAGGCGCGGTCGCCGGCATCGCCCAGACCCGGCACGATGAAGGCGTCGTCGTCGAGGCCCTCGTCGATCGCGGCGGTCCACAGCGCAACATCAGGATGCAGGCCGCGCACGCGCTCGACGCCTTCGGGGGCGGCGATCATGCAGACCATGCGGATGTCCTTGGCGCCGCGCTCCTTGAGCCGGTCGACCGCGGCGACCGCGCTGTTGCCGGTCGCGAGCACCGGTGTGACGACGACGGCGAGACGCTCCTGCAGGTCGGACGGCGCCTTGAAGAAGTACTCGACCGCGGTGAAGGTCTGCGGCTCGCGGTACAGGCCGATATGGGCGACGCGCGCGGTCGGCACCAGATCGAGCATGCCGTCGACGAAGGTGACGCCTGCGCGTAGCACCGGCACGAACACCAGCTTCTTGCCGGCGATCTTGGCCGACTGCATCCGCGCCAGGGGCGTCTCGATCTCGACCTCCGTGAGCGGCAGGTCGCGCGTGACCTCGTAGCACAGGAGCATGCCGATCTCCTTGAGCAACTCGCGAAACGACTTGGTCGAGATCGACTTGTCGCGGATCAAGGTCAGCTTGTGCTGCACCAGGGGATGATCGACGACCGTGACGCCTTCCATGGCTTTCATCTCCGAAGCGTAGGGTGGGCGAAGGCGCGAAGCGCCGTGCCCACCTGATATTAGCTCAGCTTGGAATGGTGGGCACGCTGCGCTTTGCCCACCCTACAGGCACTTCATCAGTTTCGTCATTGCGAGGAGCGGAGCGACGAAGCAATCCAGACTTCCTTCCTGGCCCCGGATTGCTTCCGCCGTCGCCCTTCGGGCTATGGCGGACAAGTCGCTTCGCTCGCAATGACGGAGGCGCAAGATCGATGAGTTTAACCTCAACCCCCCTTAAAACACCGTGCCGTCGCTGATGATGGTCAGCGGCGGCGAGCCGTCCGGGCGGCGAGCGAAGGCGAGCTTGCGGCCGGCGCCCCAGCTGCCGCCTTCGAGGATTCGCGCCAGCGGCAGCTGCTCCGCGGTCTGGCCGGTGCGCCGGCGGATCAGTTCGGCCAGCCGGTCGAGCAGGGCGACCGTCAACGTGCGCCATTCCACCACCAGCGGCGAGTCGACTGCATGGGCGCGCGCCGCATCGGCGGGATCGCGCAGCACCAGCACGCCGCCATCGACGAACAGGCCGCCATTGCGGTATTCGGCAAGGCCAGTGAGGCCGTCGATGTTCTCGACCACCAGGCCCGCGCGCTGCAACGGTTCGATCAGCGAATAGCTCAGCCATTGCGACAGCTTGTGCAGCGGGACGAGGTTGCTGATGCCATCGTCAGTCGGCAGTGACGGATGACGCCAGCAGTCCCCGAGGCTGGTGCCGTTCAGCAGGATGCGCGAGGGCCAGATCCGGCCGAACTGACGCAACACCGATTGCAGGATCGCGTCCGCCTGAATGCGGCCGTCCTCAGCACGCGCGGCGAGGTCATCGAACAAGCCGCCAGGTCTTGGCGTATCACGATTTGGGAAGATGCTCCGATCGGAATGGGGATTGACGACGGCGCCCAGCCTTCGCAGCAATTCGACCCGGCCTTCGAGCCCGACCAGTGGATTGTCGGCACCGACCTGAAAGCCGCGTTCGAGATCGCCGACGGTGAGCTGCTTCAGCTTCGCTGCATCGGCCCGTAGCGGATCGCTCGCGTCGGCCGAAAACGCACCGCGTGCGAACATGTCGAGGCTCGCCAGTGCCAGCCCTTCGGAGCGGCCGATACGCGTGTCGCTTATGACATCATGGTAACGCCACGCCGCGCCGGCGCCCGCGTCGAGCAGCACGCTGGTGATGGCGAGATCGAACTCGGCGCGCGCCCGTGAAGCCGCATTCGGCCAATTCACTTTGTCGGCGATCGCAGCCCAGCGATCGACGCCGCCGACCACGAAATGCCGCCAGCGCGAGTGGAACGGCACCTCGCCATCGGGATAGGCCTTGCGGGTCACATCGAGCACGAGGTCGGCGATCGCATCGAGCTTGCCGATCTCGACCCGAAAATGCGGCAGCTTGTCGGCAAGACCGAGCGCAAGCATTTGATGCGCCCGCTCGCGCACTGCGCGGGCCGAGAGGAGATAGGAGACGTCGTCCATGATCTCAGGCTGCGCTCAGTATTTCTCGAGCGGGCGGCCGACGGTGTCGCCGAGCGCCTCGGGCTTCTGCGGCTCCAGCGAGAAATAGCCGGCCGCCTTCTTCGCCGCGATCTCGACATGGGCATCCGCCGGAATCAGCTCGTCCGGGATCGGCACGCGCTCGACGATGTCGACGCCTTGGCCCACCAGTGCGTCATGCTTCATGTCGCTCATCGAGATGAAGCGGTCGATGCGTTTGATGCCGAGCCAGTGGATGACGTCGGGCATCAACTGCTGGAAGCGCGCATCCTGCACGCCGGCGACGCATTCGGTGCGCTCGAAATAGGCGGCGGCGGCGTCGCCGTCCTCCTGGCGCTTGCGCGCATTGTAGACCAGGAACTTCGTCACCTCGCCGAGGGCGCGGCCCTCCTTGCGGTTGTAGACGATGATGCCGAGGCCGCCGTTCTGCCCGGCCGCGACGCATTCCTCGATGCCGTGGATCAGATAGGGGCGGCAGGTGCAGATGTCGGAGCCGAACACGTCCGAGCCGTTGCACTCGTCATGCACGCGACATGTGATCTTCGTCCGGCTGTCATTGAGCTTGTCGACGTCGCCGAACAGATAGACCGTGGTGCCGCCGATCGGCGGCAGGAACACCTGCAGGTCGGGCCGGGTCACCAACTCCGGATACATGCCGCCGGTCTGTTCGAACAGGCCGCGGCGCAGATTGGTCTCGCTGGTGCCGAACCGCGCGGCCACGCCGGGCAGGTACCACACCGGATCGATCGCGATCTTGACCACCGACACGCTGCCGTTGGCGTGCACGACATCGCCATCATGAACGAGGCGCTTGGCGGCGAGCGCCGCATGCAGTTCCGGCAGCTCGATGCGCGCCTTGGTCACGGCGATCGTCGGCCGGATATCGATTCCTTCCGCGATCTCGCCGCCGAAATTCTCGGCGACCAGATGGCCCCAGGGATCGAGCGCGACGATCTTCGCCGGATCGCGCCATTGCGTGAACGGGCCGATGGTGGCGGCGGGATGGGTGTTGGTGAGATCCGGACGGCGGATCGGATCGAGCGCACCAGATGATACCGCGAGCGCGCGGTAGACGGTGTAGGAGCCGCCATGGCTGCCGATCACGTTGCGGTCCTGCGGACGCGACACCGTGCCGATGATCGGGCCGCGCTCGCGCGCGCTCTCGGCGCCCCAGTGGAGCGGGAAATTGTGCTTGGCGCCTGGCACCGGGTGCGAGGTCAGGCGAATGTGATCCGTACGGTTGGAGCGAGTCATCGGACAGCTACCCCCAAAACGGCAACGGCCCGCCTTGACGACGGGCCTGAGCAGAACGAGTTCACGTTTTCCATGCATCAATATAGCAGTTTTTCCCCGGGAAACAAGTGGTTCCCGGCGGCCGTCTATTTGTAAACGAATGGTATCGACCGCTGGCCGCGCGTTGCGGCGGACGGGCCTTGGCATGGCGCTTGCCTTTTCGCAACCGGGCCGCCAGCTTGGCGCGCGTATGGAATCCCTGGCGGCAGCATGGACCTGATCATTCGCAACGCGGTGCTGGCGCAGCAGGGCGAACTGCGCCGCGCCGATATCGGAATTTCCGATGGTGTCATCGCGGCGATCGCGCCGTCGCTGCCAGCCGACGGCGCGGAGCGCGACGCGGAGAATTGCCTCGTCGTTCCCGGCTTCATCGAGACGCACATCCATCTCGACAAGACTTGCATCCTCGACCGCTGCACCATCCGCGACGGGACAGTCGCCGAGGCGGTGCGCGAGACCGCGGCCGCGAAGCGCAACTTCACCGCTGATGATGTCTACGCGCGAGCGAAGCAGACGGTGGAGCGCTGCGTCAGCCATGGCACGATGCGCATGCGCACCCATGTCGAGCTCGATCCCGGCATCGGCTTCATCGGTTTCGAGGCGATCCGGCGGCTCGCAAAGGACTATGCCTGGGCGCTCGATCTCGAGATCTGCGTATTTCCGCAGGAAGGTCTCACCAATTATCTCGGCACCGAGGAGCTGCTGATCGAAGGCCTGCGCCGCGGCGCGCGAACCATCGGCGCCGCCCCGTATTTCGACACCGACCCGCCGGCGCAGATCGACCGCATCTTCGCGATCGCGCGCGAGCACGACGTCGACATCGACATGCATCTCGATCTCGCCGAGACGCTCGATCACATGCAGATCGAGTATGTCTGCCGCAAGACCGAGGAGTATGGTTGGGGCGGCCGCGTCGCCGTCGGTCACGTCACGCAGCTGTCGCTGCTGCCGCCGCAGCGCTTCAAAGCCATCGCTGCGCAATTGGCCAATGCCGGGGTCGCCGTCACCGTGCTGCCGTCGACCGACCTGCATCTGATGGGCCGCCGCCACCATCATGCGATCCCGCGCGGCGTGGTCCCGCTGGAGCCGCTACGCGCTGCGGGCGTGACCTGCTCGCTCTCGACCAACAACGTGCTCAACCCGTTCACGCCCTATGGCGACGGCTCGCTGATCCGCATGGCCAATCTCTATGCCAATGTCTGTCACGTCTCGCGTCCCGATCATCTGGCCGGCTGCCTCGACATGGTGACGCATGATGCGGCGAAGCTGATGCGGCTCGGCGACTACGGCATCAGGGTCGGCGCGCCGGCCGATCTGGTCTGCATCGATGCGTCGACGCCGACCGAGACGGTGGCGACCCTGGCGCAGCCGCTATGGGGCCTCAAGCGCGGCCGCCCATCGTTCTCGCGGACGCGGCCCGTGCTGTATCGGCCGGGGTGACGCCAGAGTTAGAATAGGAGACCAACCATGCGCGTGATCAACGTTGCCGCCGC
Source organism: Bradyrhizobium sp. SZCCHNR1051 (assembly GCF_032489615.1). NCBI lineage: Bacteria > Pseudomonadati > Pseudomonadota > Alphaproteobacteria > Hyphomicrobiales > Nitrobacteraceae > Bradyrhizobium > Bradyrhizobium sp. SZCCHNR1051. Next base: position 15,193 of record NZ_JAUEYJ010000029.1, read on the forward strand.
CCAGATGGGGCCGATTCAGCGCGCCGACAGCCGCGAGGCGGTGGTGGCGCGCATGATCGCGCTGCTGGACGAGGCCAAGCGCCGGGGGGCCGATCTCATCGTCTATCCAGAGATGGCGCTGACGACGTTCTTTCCACGCTGGTACATGGAGAATCAGGCGGAGGTCGATAGCTGGTTCGAGCTGATGATGCCGAACGCCGCCGTGCAGCCGCTGTTCGATCGCGCTGCGCAGCATGGTATGGCGATGTATCTCGGCTATGCCGAGCTGACGCCGGATGGGCACCACTACAACACCGCCATCCTCACGGATCGCAGCAGCACCATCGTCGGTAAGTACCGCAAGGTGCATCTGCCCGGCCACGAGGAGTTCGAACCGGAGCGCAGCCACCAGCATCTGGAGAAGCGCTATTTCGAGCCGGGTGATCTCGGCTTTCCGGTGTGGCGCAATCTCGGCGGCATCTTCGGCATGGCGATCTGCAACGATCGCCGCTGGCCGGAGACCTATCGCGTGATGGGGCTGCAGGACGTCGAGCTGGTGCTGATCGGCTACAACACGCCGTCGGTGAACTCATTGAAGAGCGCGGAGGGCCTGCAGCAGCGCCTGTTTCACAATCGCCTCTCGGCGCAGGCCGGCGCCTACCAGAACTCGTGCTGGGTGGTGGCGGTCGCCAAGGCCGGCGTCGAGGACGGCCATCACCTGATCGGCGGCAGCCTGATCGTCAATCCCGACGGCGAGATCGTCGCGGAGGCCGCGACGGAAGGGGACGAGGTGCTGGTCGTGCCGTGCGATCTCGATGCGACGCGGTTCGGCAAGCAGACGACCTTCGACTTCGCAAGGCATCGGCGGATCGAGCATTACGGGCTGATCACCAGCCGCACGGGCGCGGTGCCGCCGGAGTGAACAACGAGTTTTTTAGCTGCCGGAGCCAAGCAAATCGCAGTTATTGTGCTCGACTCCAGCGACGACAATGGTGTCGTCCCAGCGAACGCCGGGACCCATACCGCGGAAGCTATCGAGGAACGTGACTGTTAGTTGCCTACCTCACCGCAGCCGGTGGCTATGGGTCTCGGCTCAAGGCCGGGACGACAGCCGTGTGTGAGGCGATCGGTCGGGCAGATCAGCGAATGCAGAGCGCAAGGCTCAGCGCCACTCACCCGGCAAACGCCACCGCGCCGAGCGCCATCGTCACCGCAGCCTGGGTCGGATCGATCACCGGAATCCCCAGCGCCTCCTCTAAGCTCTTCCGGTGCCGCGCCATGCCGGCGCAACCCATCACGATGGCGCCGGCGCCGTCCTCCTCCTTCAGCGCGCGGCCGACCGCGATCATCTTCGCCAAGGTGCCTTCGCCTGACGCCGTCTCCGCCACGGTCATGTCCAACGGTCGTTCCGCGGCCAACCGATCCATCAAGCCCATCTGGCGGAGATAGCGGATGTGGCGGCGGATCGAGCGCTGCGCGATGGCGAGCACGCCGAACGTATCGGCGCGGGTCAGCGCGGTGAGCACGCCGCATTCGGCGATGCCGAGCACCGGACGTGCCGTGGCCTCGCGGCAGACATGCAGGCCAGGGTCGCTGTAGCAGGCGATCACGAACGCGCTGGATGCGTTGTCGCCCTCGACGAGACGCCGCAGCGGCAGGGTGACGCTGTCGGCGTCCTTCTGGCTCTCGATGCCGTATGGACCTTCCTTCAAGGTCTCGCAGACGATCTCCGGCCCGTCGGCGAACATCAGCGGCTTGAGCGCCGCCGCCAAGCCGTCGGTGACCACCTGGTTGGAGTTCGGATTGATCACGGTGATGCGCGGGCGGGACATGGGAGCTACCTGCTTCTTCAGTGTTGACGGCGCGTGACAGGCAACCACTATGCCATGGCTGACGCAATGGGGCCGATGCGGTCGTCTCGCGTCCACGGCGTTCCATCTGGCAGAACTAGGAGATCGCGATGACCGAGCCGGCCTATGACCTGATCATCCGGGGCGGGCGCGTCGCCACCACCACCGATACGTTCGAGGCCGATGTCGCCATCACAGGCGAGACCATCGCGGCGATCGGCCGCGGGCTCGGCCGGGCCAAGCGCGAGATCGATGCGCGCGGCAAGTATGTGCTGCCCGGCGGCGTCGACAGCCATTGCCATATCGAGCAGCTCTCGGCGGCAGGGATCGTCAATGCCGACACGTTCGAGAGCGCCACCACGTCGGCCGCGTTCGGTGGCACCACGTCCGTGATCTCCTTCGCAGCCCAGCATGTCGGCATGCAGTTGCCGCAGGTGGTCGAGGACTATCACGCGCTGGCGCGCAAGGGTGCCGTGATCGACTACGCGTTCCACATGATCGTCGCCGATCCGACCAGGGAGACGCTGGAGCGGGACCTGCCGGCGCTGATCCGCCAGGGCCACGGCTCGATCAAGATCTTCATGACCTACGACCGGCTCAAGATCGACGACGAGCCGCTGCTCGACATTCTCGTCGCCGCGCGCGAAGGCGGCGCCATGCTGTGCGCGCACGCCGAGAACCATGGCATCATCTCCTGGATGGTGAAGCGGCTGCTGTCGCGCGGCTACACCGCGCCGAAATATCACGCCATCAGCCACGCCCGCTTCTCCGAGGCCGAAGCGTTCAACCGCCTGATCGGCATGGCCGCCCTCGTCGATCAGCCGATCATGATCTTCCACGTCTCGACCGCGGAAGGTGCGAAAGTGATCCGGGATGCGCGCGGGCAGGGGCTGAAGGTGTTCGCGGAGACCTGTCCGCAATACCTGTTCATGACAGCCGAGGATCTCGACAAGCCCGGCATCGAGGGTGCGAAGTGGATGTGCAGTCCGCCGCCGCGCCGCGCGCCCGATCAGGAGGCGCTGTGGCAGGCGCTGTCGCTCGGCGACCTGCAGACGATCTCTTCCGATCACGCGCCGTATCGGTTCGACGAGACCGGCAAGCTGCGCGCCGGCCCCAACCCCAACTTCAAGCAGATCGCCAACGGCCTGCCGGGCCTGGAGCTGCGGCTGCCGCTCTTGTTCGACGCGATGGTGTCGAAGGGGCGGCTGGGCCTCAACAAGTTCGTCGAGCTGACAGCGACGGCGCCGGCCAAGATCTACAATCTGCATCCGAGAAAGGGCGCGATCGCGATCGGCGCCGATGCCGACATCGCGCTGTGGGATCCGGACAAGCACGTCACGATCAGCGATGCCGCCATGCACGACCTCGCCGGCTACACGCCATTTGCGGGGCGCAGCGTGCAGGGTTGGCCGGTGACCGTGCTGTCGCGCGGCCGCGTCATCGTTGACGGCGGCAGACTGTCGGCCCAGCCCGGCTCCGGCCAGTTCCTCGCCCGCAGCGGTGGCGAGGCTGCGACGCCGACGGGGCGCCTGGTCGCGGATATGGACCCGGAGCAGAATTTTGGGGCGAAGCTGCTCTAGGCGCGAAGAGCTGTTGGAGTAGCTGATCATGTTGACGCGGTCGCTCCGCTGTCCGCCGTCATGCCCGGGCTGGACCCGCGCATCCACGTGCTTCCCAGGATGCTGCCGGACGTGGATGGCCGGGACGGCGCTCGGCCATGACGTGGGGAGAGAGCTGAACGCCCTTTGTCGATCGCTGTCCACGCGAGGACCTCTTTGATGCATGTCCTGATCTTCGGCGGCGCCGGCTTCGTCGGGCTCAACATTGCGCAAGGCCTGCTGGAGCGCGGCCATGCCGCGACGATCTTTGACGCAGCAGGTTTGCCGGCGGCAGCGCAGCGCGCCCTCGCGCCGTATCGCGAGCGTCTGCACCTGGTGCAGGGCGACGTCACCGATGCGAGCGCCGTCGCGGCCGCCGTCGCCAGCGGCTGCGATGCCGTCGTGCTCGGCGCCGCGATCACTGCCGGGCCCGAGCGCGATGCGGCTGACCCGGAGCGCATCCTCGCGGTCAATCTGCTTGCGCAGGTGCCGATCCTGCAGGCGGCGCGCGGCAGCGGCATCCGCCGCGTCATCAACCTGTCCTCGGCGGCCTCCTATGGCGCCAGCGGTCGGCGCTTTGCCGTGCTGGAGGAGACCATGCCGTGCGAGCCGGTGTCGCTCTATGCGATCACCAAGTTCGCCTCCGAGCGCGTCGCCGCGCGGCTGTCGGATCTGTGGCAAACCGACGTGATCAGCGTGCGCCTGTCGGCGGTCTTCGGCCCTTTCGAGCGCGCCGGCGGCGTGCGCGACACGCCATCGCCGCAGGCGCTGATCGCGGCCTGTTGCGCGCGCAATGCGCCGGCGCTGCTGAACGAGCCGGGCGACAAGGACTGGGTCTATGCGGTCGACGTCGCCGACGCCGTCTGCCGGTTGCTGGAAGCCGAGAGGCCGCAGCACAGGCTCTACAACATCTCCAGCACAGCCATGTTTACCGCCGAGGCCTGGGGCCGCGCCTTCGCGCAAGGCCGCTCCGGTTTCGTCTGCCGGCTCGCAGAGCAGGGCGAGGCGCCGACGGTGCCGGTGTTTGCTCCGAACCGCGGCCGGCTGTCGACGACGCGACTGGCCGAGGAGTTCGGCTGGCGCGCGCGCTTCGACTGCGCGGCATCGGCGGAGCATTTCGGCCGCTGGTTCGATCAGCACGGGAGAGATTGAGATGAGGCTTGCAGGCAAGGTCGCGATCGTCACCGGCGGCGGCTCCGGCATTGGGCGCGCCAGCGCCGTGATGTTCGCGCGCGAGGGGGCGCATCTCGCCCTGGTCGATCGCGACGCTGCGGGCGCGGATGAGACGCTGGCGCTTGTGCGGAGCGCGGGCGGGGATGGCAGCGTCCATGTCGGCGATGTCGGTGACGCCGACTTCGCCAAGGCGACCATCGAGGGCGTGGCCGGGGCACGGTGCCGGCTCGACGTGCTGATGACCGCGGCCGGCTTCTCCTGTGGCGGCACCGTCGTCACCACCGATCCCGCCGACTGGGACGCGGTGTTCCGCGCCAATGTCGGCGGCACCTGGCTGTGGACCAAGGTCGCGGTGCCGATCATGCAGAAGCAGAAGGCCGGATCGATCATCACCGTGGCGTCGCAGCTTGCGGTCGCCGGCGGCAAAGGCAACAGCGCCTATATCGCCGCCAAGGGCGCGATCATCAGCCTGACCCGCACCATCGCGGTGGACTTCGCCGCCGATGGCATCCGCGTCAATGCGCTGGCGCCGGGCGCGATCGACACGCCGCTGCTGCGCCGGAGCTTTGCGCGCCACGCCGATCCCGAGCCGGTGCGCGAGGCCTCGCGCCAGCGCCACGCCATGAAGCGCTTTGGCGCGGCAGACGAGGTCGCGGCCGCCGCGCTGTTCCTCGCCAGCGACGAGGCGTCGTTCACGACCGGCATCGTGCTGCCGGTCGATGGCGGCTGGCTGGCGGCGTAGCTCAACGCCTCGCAGTGCCGGATTTCCGATCGCGCCCGCGCAAAATGTCCGCAAGCGCGGCCGCGTTGCGAGACAGTGGCTCGAAGCGTGGCGTCAGCAGATGCGCGCGCATCGGAATCTTCGGTGCGAGTGGCCGTGCCGCGAGGTCGGGCCAGGCGCGGCCGCGCAGCACGAATTCGTCGACCACGGCAAGGCCCGCGCCGGCGCGGGCCATGGCGCAGGCGTCGGGCGTGTAGCGCACGATCGTGGTCGGCTCCGGGCCGCCGGCGAGGGCCGATGTGACGATGTGGCCATAAGGCGTCTGCCGGCCGAAGCCGACCAGCGGATAGGGCAGCATGTCCTTCGGCCTGATGCTGCGCAGCTTCGCCAGGGCATGATCGGCCGGCATGATCACGTGCAGCGCGCCCTCCGCGATCGTCTCGACCGCGACTGTCGGCTCGTCGACCGGCAGCACGGTGATGCCGAGATCGGCGCGGGCTGTGCCGACGCGGCTGACGATCTCCAGCAGGGTCAGCGACTCGAACTCGACACGCAGGTCGGGAAAGCGGCCGCGCAGCCGCGCCAGCGCCTCCGGCACCATGCTGTGTCCCGCGCTCGGGCTCGCCACCACGCGGATCGTCCCCGTGCCGCCCGCGCGCAACTCGTCGGCGAGATCGTTGATGCGCGCGACGCCGCGATGGACGTGCTCGACCTCGGCGAACAGCCGCCTGGCCTCCGGCGTCGGCTGCACCCGGCCGCTGATGCGCTCGAACAGCTTGAGCTTGAGGCCATCCTCGGTATAGGCCAGCAGCCGGCTGATCGCGGGCTGCGACACGGACAGCAGCCGCGCAGCGCCGCTGATCGAGCCTGTCATCATGATGGCGCGGAACACCTCGATCTGGCGCAGATTGAGCGGCATGCGACCTCTTGTCTCGCTGCGGATGGCTGTCGATTCTAGCTGCCGCTGCCGTCCCATAACAAGCTGTTATGGGCGGCGGACAAATCGGTATGGTCGGCTCCAGGCTCGCTTTGCTAAGCTTCGCTCGCCGGGTGACATGACTGATGGAGAGAGCGTGAGCGACAGCGAGCGTGTCGATCGCGATTGCGCGTGTTTCATCCGGTGGCCGGCATGAGCGCCGGTCTCGCCGCGCTGACGGCCCAGGTCCGCAGCGATCTTGCCAGGATCGCGCATCCCAGCATGCCATGGCTGACGCCTATCATCGGTCCCGATGGCCGACCTGCGCGCGATGTGTTGATCGTCGGCGGCGGCCAATCGGGTCTTGCCACCGCCTTCGCGCTGCTGCGCTCACGCGTCAGCAACATTCTCGTGCTCGACAAGGCCGAAGCTGGCCGCGAAGGACCGTGGCTCAGCTATGCGCGCATGCCGACCCTGCGCAGCCCGAAAGATTTCACCGGACCGGATCTCGACATACCCTGTCTGACCTATCAGGCGTGGCACGAGGCGAAGTTCGGCGGCGAGAGCTGGCGCAATCTTGACCTGATTCCGCGCGAATATTGGGCAGACTATCTCGCCTGGTATCGCGAGGTGCTCGACCTTCCCGTGCGCAACGGCTGCGAAGTCGTCGATATCGCGCCGGCCGCTGATGGACTGCTGCAGGCGACCGTGCGCAGCAAGGATGGTGAGGCGACGATCTACGCCCGCAAGATCGTGCTGGCGACCGGGCAGGAGGGGATGGGCGACTGGAGTATTCCGGAGCCGCTGCGCGATCTGCCCGCAACGCGCGGCGCCCATTCCGGCGCCGAGATCGATTTCGACAGCTTGCGCGGCCGCCGCGTCGCCGTGATCGGCGCCGGTGCCTCGGCGTTCGACAATGCGGCGGCTGCGCTCGAAGCCGGTGCGGCGCGCGTCGATCTGCTATGCCGCCGCACGGAAATCCAGCTGATCCAGCCCTATCGCTGGCTGACGTTCCGCGGTTTCCTGCGGCATTTCTCCGAGCTCGACGACGTCTGGCGCTGGCGTTTCATGCGCGCGGTCCTCGAGTTGCGCGAGGGCTTTCCGCAGCACACCTATGATCGCTGCGCCCGTCATGCCGCGTTCCATCTACACGAGGGCGCGCCGATCGTGGCCGCGTGCGAGACGTCCGACGGAGTCGTGCTGCGGACACCGCAAGACGAAGTCACAGTCGATTTCGTAGTCAGCGCGACGGGCATCTCGATGGACTTCGCAAAGCGTCCGGAGCTGCAGCGCTTTGCCGCCAACATCGCACGCTGGTGCGATCGCTACACGCCCGACGCCAGCGAGCGCAACGACCGGCTCGGCGCCTTTCCCTATCTCGCCGACGACTATGCGCTGTGCGAGCGTGTGGCTGGCCGGACGCCGTGGATCCGCGACGTCCATGTTTTCGCCATTGCCTCGACGATGAGCTTCGGCGCGTCGGGTTCTTCCATCAATGCAATGACCACAGCGGTGCCGAAGCTCGTGCATGGGCTGACGCGCGGGTTGTTCAAGGCCGACATCGACAAGCATTGGGCCAGCTTCCAGGCCTACGATGTGAAGCAGGCCGAGGTGTGCCGTGGCACGTGATTTGCTGCTGCGCTTCCATCTGCTGCGCTCCCATCTGATGCGCTTGCGCCGCCGGTGACCGCTGGCAGGCTATTTCAGTCCCGGATTTTGAGACCAATGAGGGAACAAGGGCGATGAGTTTCGAGATGTCCAAACGTTCGTTGTTCGCTGCGACCGCCTTGCTCGCGGTGATGCTGGCTGCGCCATCGGCGCATGCGCAGAGCCGCGCCGAGACTCTGCGCTATGTCACCGGTGCCACCGTCAACACGCTCGATCCGAACATTCCGGGCTCGACGCGCGAGGCCTTCGCGCTGTCGATGTCGAGCTACGACCGGCTGGTGTCGTTCGGTCGCAAGCAGCTCAATGGAAAGTGGGTGTTCGATCTCGACACGATCACCGGCGAGCTCGCTGAATCCTATCAGGTCAGCGCTGACGGTTTGAAGATCACCTTCAAGCTGCGCCCCGACGCCAAGTTCCAGGACGGCTCGCCGGTGACGGCCGAGGACGTCAAATGGTCGCTCGACCGCTGCGTCAGCGCGCCGATCCTCGGCAAGGCGCAACTGCTGACGGGCTCGCTGACGTCGGCCGATCAGTTCAAGGTCATTGATCCCCTGACGTTCGAAGTGACCTTGCCGAAGCCGGACAAGCTGGCGCTGCCGAATCTCGCGACCGTCTATCCGATCATCATCAACTCCAAGCTGGCCAAGGCGCATGCGACGGCTGAAGATCCCTGGGCGCTGAACTGGACCAAGGAGAACGCGGCCGGCAGCGGCGCCTACATCGTCGAGACCTTCAAGCCCGGCGAGCAAGTGATCGCCAAGCGCAACGAGGCCTGGAACCGCGGCACGCCGGACAAGCCGGCGGCGTTCAAGCGCCTGATCATCCAGTCGGTGCCGGAGCCGGCGACGCGCGCCAACCTCGTCGAGCGCGGTGATGCCGATCTGGTCATCGATCTGCAGGCGAGCGACGTGCAGTCGCTGGAAAGCAAGGGCAAGCTGAAGGTGATCTCGACGCCGCAATACAACGCGGTGACCTTCATCTCGATGAACAACACCATTCCGCCGTTCGACAACGTCAATGTGCGTCGCGCCATCGCCTCTGCGCTGCCCTATGACGACATGTTCAAGGCGGCCTTGTTCGGCCGCGGCGCGCCGCTCTACGGCGCGATCTGGGCCGACGGCAAGCCGCCGAGCGGCGGCTATCCGATCCCGCAGCCGATCAAGCTCGATCTGGAGAAGGCCAAGGCCTATCTGAAGGACGCCGGCATGGCGGACGGCTTCTCCACCACCTTCAGCTTCAATGTCGGCCAGGCGGCGACCGCCGAGCCGATGGCCGCCTTGGTCAAGGAATCGCTCGCCAAGATCGGCATCAAGGTGGACATCCAGAAGCTGCCGGATGCGCAGATGTCGACCGCGATCAACGAGAAGAAGCTGCCGTTCTTCACCGAGGGCATCGTCGCCTGGCTGCCCTCGACCGACTACTTCTATCGCAACTTCTACACCGGCAAGCAGCGCTGGAACTACTCCTCGACCGACAATGCTGAGCTGGAGAAGATCGCGCAGGAGGCGCGCTTCGAGGCCGACAAGGCGAAATATGAGGAGCAGGGCAAGGCGCTCAACGCCATCCATTTCGACCAGATGTTCCAGATCCCGATCTGGCAGGCGGCGCAGGATGCGGTGATGCAGCCGACGATGGATGGCTATGTCTACCAGTTCACGCGGCAGGTCGATTATCGTAACCTGAGTCGCAAGTAACGGGGACGGCGGATAACCATGGGAACGGTCGGCGCAACCTTGGCTCGGGCGGGACGACGCTTCGTCTCGTCGCTGCCGGCGCTGTTCGGCGTCTTGGTGTTCACCTTTCTCTTGATGCGCGTGCTGCCGGGGGACCCGGCCGTGTTCTTTGCCTCCGGTCCCAATGCCGGCCAGGAGGAGATCGAGGTGATCCGCCGGCAGCTCGGGCTCGACAAGCCGCTGCCGAACCAGCTCGCGATCTATCTGTACGACGTCGGCCGCGGCAATCTCGGCCGTTCGATGATGACCGGGCAGGCCGTTGCCAAGGACCTCAAGGAGCGGCTGCCGGCCTCGCTGGAGCTGACGTTGACCGCGCTGCTGATCGCGCTGGTCTCGGCGGTGCCGCTTGGCGTGCTCGCAGCGCTCCGGCCAGGGTCGCTGGTCGATCACGGCGTGCGGCTGTTCTGCTCGCTCGGCGTCTGCGTGCCGACCTTCGTCTCCGGTCTACTGCTGATCTACGTGTTCTATTATCTGCTCGGCTTCGCGCCGGACCCCACGGGCCGCATCGACATCTTCGCCACGCTGCCGCCGCAGCGCACCGGTTTCCTGATCATCGATTTCCTGCTCGCCGGCGATCTCGAGGGCTGGTGGGCGGCGGCGCGGCAATTGATGCTGCCGGCGCTGACCATGGCGCTGTTCGTGATCGCGCCGCTGGCGCGGATCACCCGCGCCTCGATGCTGGTGTCGCTCGGCAGCGACTTCGTGCGCACTGCGCGCTCGGTCGGGCTGTCGTGGTGGCGCATCGTCGTCACCTATGCGCTGCGCAACGCGATCCTTCCGGTGATCACCATCGCCGGCATCGTATTCTCGACCATGCTCGGCGCCAACGTGCTGGTGGAGAAGGTGTTCTCCTGGCCGGGCGTCGCCTCCTACGCGCTCGATGCGCTGCTGGTGTCGGACTACGCGCCGGTGCAGGGCTTCGTGCTGCTGATGGCGACGATCTTCGTGATCGTCAATCTCCTGGTCGATCTGCTCTATGGCATCGCCGATCCCAGGGCGACGGTGGCGTGAGCATGAGCACGATCGAGACCGCGTCGACCCTGCGCCATACCGCGTTCGTGCTACGCGGCAATCCGGTCACCGCCGTCGCAGCCGGCGGCGCGCTGCTGCTGGCACTGATCGCGATCTTTGCGCCGTGGCTCGCGCCTTACGATCCTGTCGCGTCCGAGGTCTCCGCCGCGCTGCAGCCGCCGAGCGCTGCGCACTGGTTCGGCACCGACCAGCTCGGCCGCGACGTGCTAAGCCGCCTGATCGTCGCGAGCCGGCTCGATCTCACCATCGCGGTGACGGCGGTCGCCGTGTCCTTCGCGCTCGGGTCGGTCGTCGGTGCGCTGTGCGGCTATGCCGGCGGCCGGCTCGACAAGGCGGTCGGCCGCTTCGTCGACGTCCTGATGGCGTTCCCGCTGTTCGTGCTGGCGATGGCGATGGTCGCCGCGCTCGGCAACCGCGTCGAGAACATCGTGATCGCGACCGCGATCATCAATCTGCCGTTCTACATCCGCTTCGCCCGCGCCGAAGTGAACATCCGCCGCAATCTCGGCTGGGTCGAGGCCGCGCGGGCCTGCGGCGAGAGCCACATCGCCGTGGTGCTGCGCTTCCTGCTGCCGAACGTGCTGCCGGCGATGGCGGTGCAGATCTCGCTCAATCTCGGCTGGGCCATTCTCAATGCCGCGGGCCTCTCCTTCATCGGCCTCGGCGTCAAGCCGCCGACGCCGGAATGGGGCATCATGGTCGCCGAGGGCGCACGCTTCATCTCCACGGGGCGCTGGTGGCTGGTGGCGTTTCCCGGACTTGCGCTGATGAGCGCGGTGCTGTGCTTCAATCTGCTCGGCGACGGCCTGCGCGACATCCTGGATCCGAGGATGCGCACGTGAGCGCACCCGATGTGAAAGGCGCGCCGCTGCTCGAGGTCGAGAACCTCAAAGTGACGTTCTCGACCCGCCGCGGCCTCGTCGAGGCGGTGCGCGGCGTGTCGCTGTCGCTGCAGCCCGGCGAGATGCTGGGCCTTGTCGGCGAGAGCGGCTCCGGCAAATCGGTGACCGGCTTTGCCATCACCCATCTGCTCGACAAGGCCGGCCGCATCACCGATGGCTGCATCCGCTTCAAGGGGCAGGACATCACCCGCGCCGACGGCGCCGATCTGCGCAGCCTGCATGGCGCAGCCATGGCGATGATCTTCCAGAACCCGCGCGCCGCGCTCAACCCGATCCGCACCGTCGGCCAGCAGATTGCGGATGCGATCCTCGCCCATCGCCGTCTGTCGCGGCAGGAGGCGCAGGCCGAGGCTCTGAGCTTGCTCAAGGCGGTGCAGATCCGCGATCCCGAGCGGCGCATGGGCGCCTATCCGCATGAGCTGTCCGGCGGCATGTGCCAGCGCGTGATGATCGCGATCGCGATCTCCTGCAGTCCGCAGCTCCTGGTCGCCGACGAGCCGACCACCGGCCTCGACGTCACCACGCAAAAGGTGGTGATGGACCTGCTCGCTCATATCGCCGCCGACCGCGGCATGGCGACGATCCTGATCACGCATGATCTCGGGCTCGCCGCGCGCTACTGCGCGCGCGTCGTGGTGATGGAGCAGGGCAGGCTGGTCGAGCAGGCCGAGCCGCTGACGCTGTTCCATCGCCCGCAGCACCCCTACACCAAGCGTCTGGTCGCGGCATCGCCGACGGCGACCTCGCGCATCGAGGATCTGGTGCCCGATGGCGAGAGGATTCCGTTGGTCGAGATAAGCGAGCTGCCGCCTCCGCCGCACGGCACGCCGCTGCTGCTCGACGTCAAGAACATCGTCAAGCGCTTCGACGACGGCACTGTTGGGGTGGCCGACTTCTCGATGACGATGCGCGGCGGCGAGAGCGTCGGCCTGGTCGGCGAGAGCGGCTCGGGCAAGAGCACGACCTCGCGCATGATCTGCCGCCTGATCGATCCCAGCGAGGGCGAGATCCTGTTCGACGGGCGGCCGATCGGCCAGATCCCGGCACGCGACTTCCACCGTTCCGAGCTGCGCAAGGACATTCAGATCGTCTTCCAGGATCCGAACGACAGCCTCAATCCGCGCTATACCGCGTTCGACTGCATCGCTCATCCGTTGTTTCGGCTGATGAACATGCGCAACGGCGACAAGCTGCGCCAGCGCGTGGAGAAATGCGCAGACCGCGTCGGGCTGCCGCGCGAGCTGTTGTCGCGCTTCCCGCATCAGCTCTCCGGCGGGCAGAAGGCGCGCGTCGGCATTGCGCGGGCCATTGCCTGCCGGCCGCGGCTCCTGGTGCTGGACGAGCCGACCGCGGCGCTCGACGTCTCCGTGCAGGCCGTGGTGCTGCAGCTTCTCAACAGGCTGAGGCGGGAGGACAATCTCGCCTTCCTGTTCGTCAGCCACGATCTCAACGTCGTGCGCATGATGTGCGACCGCACCATCGTGCTGCGTACCGGCCTGATCGTCGAGCAGGGCGAGAGCCGGGCGCTGTTCGCCAACCCGCAGACCGACTACACCCGCGAGCTGGTCGAAGCCGTGCCGCACATCGCGCCGCCAGTGGCGCTGGCGCCGGCCTGAACGCACCCATAACAATCGATTATGGACGCCGGACAACTTGGTATTGGGATCGCGATCGGCTGGCCTGTTAGTTTGCGGGCATCGGCCTCTCAAGCCATCAAAGGGTCAAAGCGCTGATCATGACGGAGCTGATCGAAAGGCTGCAGGGCGCCATCGGCGCGGCGCATGTTCTCGTCGCGGCCGAGGATCAGGCGCCATATCTGCGCGACTGGCTCGGCAAGTATCATGGCACTGCGATTGCGGTGGTGCGCCCCGGCTCGACCGCGGAGGTTGCGGCCGTCATGGTGGCCTGCGCCGAGGCGCGCTCCGCCGTGGTGCCGCAGGGCGGCCACACCAGCCTGTCCGGCGGCGCGACGCCGGATGCGGGCGGAAGGGCGGTCGTGCTGTCGCTGGCGCGGATGAACCGTATCCGCGCGGTCGATGCCATCGGCCAGACCATCGTGGTCGATGCCGGCGTCGTACTGGCCAAGGTGCAGGACGCCGCGCGCGCGGCCGGCTTGCTGTTTCCGCTCAGCCTGGGCTCCGAGGGCAGTTGCACCGTCGGCGGCAATCTCGCGGCGAATGCCGGCGGCGTCGCCGTGCTGCGTTATGGCGTGATGCGCGAGCTGACGCTCGGCCTCGAGGTGGTGCTCCCGGACGGCCGGATCTGGGACGGCCTGCGCTCCTTGCGCAAGGACAACACCGGCTACGCGCTGCGCGATCTGTTCATCGGTTCGGAAGGAACGCTCGGCATCATCACCGGCGCCGTGCTCAAGCTGTTTCCGCAGCCGACCGCGCGTGCGACCTCCTTCGTCGCCGTGGCCGATGCAGCCGCCGCACTCGCGCTGCTGCGGCTGTCGCGTGCGCATTGCGGCGACCGGCTCACCGCGTTCGAGTTCCTCACCTCGGCGACGCTGGAGATGATCCTGCGCCAGATGCCGGACACGCGGCTGCCATTCGCGGCGCTTCCCGGCGCGGCAGTGCTGATCGAACTGAGCGACATTGGTGACGAGAGCGCGCTGACCGTGCGGCTCGAAACTGCGCTGGCCGAGGCGATGGCGAACGGGATCGCCTCAGATGCCGTGGTTGCTCAGGACGGCACGCAGGCGAAGGCGTTCTGGCGCGTGCGCGAAGGCGTGTCGGAGGCGCTGGTGCGCGAGGGCAAGGCGGTCAAGCACGACATCGCCGTCCCCGTCGCCGAGATCGCCGATTTCGTTGATGTGATGGATGCAGCAGTCCGTGCGGCGCTGCCGGGCGTCCGGCCCATGGTGTTCGGCCATCTCGGCGATGGCAACCTGCACTACAACCTGATGCGTCCGCTCGATATGAGCGAGGCGCAGTTCTACGAGCACGGTGCGCGGATCACCCGTATCGTCCACGACGAGATCACCCGCCGCCGGGGCTCGATCAGCGCCGAGCACGGCATCGGCCAGCTCCGCATCGCCGAGATGCCGCTGTGCAAGCAGCCGCTCGAGCTGGAACTGATGCGACAGCTCAAGGCTACGCTCGATCCGCATGGGCTGATGAATCCGGGCAAGCTGTTGCCGAACGTTTAGTTCGATGCTGATGTCGCCCGTCGTCCGGCTAGAGCCGACGTGACGTCAGCCTACGTCTTGCCGGATCCGCGCGACAGTCGCACGGGTTCCATTCAGGAAGAGGCTACCGAGTGCTGTCTCAACCGCACGCGCGAAACGAGGATCGTTCGGCAACCCGTGGCCGAAGACTGACGTAACCGACAACAACGCCGGCGCGAGCCGGCTCGCGACCGGGCCGGCCTCATCCGCCAGTGCGCGCAGCTTGGCCGCCAGCGGGTCGCGCAGCGCGATCGGCTGGCCGTGCTCGTCAGTGCCGCTGACGTAGCGCATCCATCCCGCAACGGCGAGCGCGAGCCGGGTGATCGGCACGCCGCGCGCCAGCCGGTCACGGATCGTGCCGAACAGGCGCTGCGGCAGCTTCTGCGAGCCGTCCATCGCGATCTGCGCCGTGCGATGCTTGAGCGCCGGATTGCGGAAGCGGTTGAGCAGCGCGGCGCGATAGGCGGTCACGTCGAAGCCGCCGAGCGCGGGCAGGGTCGGGGTGACCTCGTCGCGCATCATGTCCTCGACGAGGCCGGCGAGGTCGGGCTCGGCCATGGCTGCGGCCACCGTCTCGCATCCCATGAGGTAGCCGAGATAGGCGAGCGTCGAATGCGCGCCGTTAAGCAGCCGGAGCTTCATCAGCTCGAACGGCGCGACGTCGCGGACGAACTGCGCGCCGCTGGCGTCCCAGGCCGGACGGTCGCCGCCGAAATCATCCGCGATGACCCATTGGCTGAACGGCTCGGTCACGACGGGCCAGGCATCGTCGAGGCCGAGCGCAGCGCTGACATCGGCGCGGTCGGCGTCGGTGGTGGCCGGCACGATGCGGTCGACCATGGTCGAGGGAAAGCGGACATTGTCCGCGATCCATTCGGCGAGATCGCGGTCGACCAGCCCGGCGAAGGCGATGGCAAGGCCGCGCAGGGTGTGGCCGTTGGCGGGAAGGTTGTCGCAGGCGAGCACAGTGTAGGGCGGCAGGCCCTGCTGCCGCCGCAGCCGCAGGCCGCCGACGATGAAGCCGAGCGTGCTTCGCGGATGCGTGAGATTTAGAGCGTCGTGGCGGATGTCGGGATCATCGGCGCGCAACGCGCCGGTGGCCGGATCGTGGCTGTGGCCCTTCTCGGTCACTGTCGTCGAGACGATACGCACCGCGGGATCGGCCAGCCGTGCGATCAGGCCCGCAGGATCTTCCGGCGCGACCGCAACGCCGGTGAGCGCGCCGATGACGCGCCGCGCATGGCCGGCGCCGTCGCTGGCCGTCACGCTGTAGAGGCCGCCTTGCGGTTCGAGCGCATCGCGGGTGTCGGGTGAGCGCAAGGAGACGCCGAGAATGCCCCAGTGCGGATCATCCTTGAGCAGCGCATCGGTGTAGACAGCCTGGTGGCCGCGATGGAACGCGCCGAGCCCGAGATGGACGATGCCGGTCGCGACGGCCGTGCGGTCGTAGTCCGGTTTCGGGATGCCGACAGGCAGGCGGTGGAGCGTGGCGGGGCTGAGACGGTCCATGGCGGGACTTCAGAAGATCAACTGCACTTTGCAGCATTCGGTCTGGTTGTGCTCGAACGTGTCGAACGCGGTGGCGTAGGCGTCGAGCTCGAAGCGGTGGGTGATCAGGCGCTCGGGCTGCAAGGTGCCGCTGGCGAACCACGCGATCACCTTGGCGAACTTGCCGCTGTTCAACCGCGAGGCGTGGATCGAAAGCTCCTTCGCCGTGACCTTCTGCTGCACGATCGTGGAGGGCTCGGCCGAGAAGCCGAGCAGGCCGATCCGCGCTGCGGGCGAGGCGATCTCGATCGCTTCAGCGAGGATGGCGGGATGGCAGGCGGCATCGATGATCAGCGTCGGCTTCAGGCCGGCGTCCGCGAGCGCTGCGGGCAGGGCGGTCTGCGCGGTGTTGATGACGCGATCGGCGCCATTGTGCCGCGCCGCGTCGAGGCGTTGGTCGATGCGGTCGGTGACGATCAGCTCCTTGACGCCATAGACGCGCTTGAGCACCTGGATCACGGTCAGCCCAATCGGCCCGGCGCCATAGACCAGCGCGACGTCGGAAGCGAACACGCGCGTATGGTCGGTGATGTTGGCGGCGATCGAAAACGGCTCGACCAGCGGCGCCTTGTCGTCGTCGACGCTGTCCGGCAGCAGATGCGCGTTTTCGGCCGGCACGCAGGAATATTCGGAGAAGCCGCCGTCGCGGTGCACGCCGAGCACGGCGAGTTCAGCGCAGACATTGGGACGGCCGACCGAGCAGGGATAGCAGTGGCCGCAGGCGACGACCGGATCGACCACGACGCGAGCGCCGAGCCGTGCGTCGACACCGTCGCCGAGCTTGTCGATGCGGCCGAAGAATTCATGGCCGATGACGCGCGGATAGCGCGCAAACGGGTTGCTGCCGTGAAGGATGTGGATGTCGGAGCCGCAGATGCCGGCGCGCTCGACCTTGATGCGGATCTCGCCGGCGGCGGGCTCGGGAATGGTGCGGGTTTCAATCGACAGGCGGCCGGGCCGCTCCACCACGAGGCTCTTCACGCGTTCCTCCATCCCTTGGGCGCTTCTTGGGCGCTCATCTCCACCGTGAGCGGCTGCCGTATAGCAATCTCAAAACTTGGATACAAGTTATGTATTGAAACATTATTTAGTATCCATTATAGGCTTTAGATCCATGAATGACATACAAAAGGCCCCCAAGCGGGCCGGCAGGGGAGGTTGCCAATGTCTTCGTCCACATCCATGTCCCGTCGCAGCTTCGTCGGCACCGCACTCGCCGGGGTGTCTGCCCTGGCGTTCGGGCCAGCCCGGGCGCAGTCGGCCAAGTATCGCCTGCGTTACGGCACGGCGTTTCCCGCCACCCATCCCGGCGTCATCAGAATCATCGAGGCGTCGGAGGTCATCAAGAAGCAGACCAATGGTCTGGTCGACCTGCAGGTCTATCCGAACAGCCAGCTCGGCAGCGAGCCGGACATGTTCTCGCAAGTCCGCACCGGCGCGCTCGACTTCATGTCGACCTCGGGCGTGAACCAGACCGTGGTGCCGATCGGCGGCATCAATGCGGTGGCGTTCGCGTTCGAGAGTTACGACCAGGTGTGGTCGGCGATGGACGGCGATCTCGGCAACCATGTGCGCGGCGAGTTCGCCAAGGTCGGCCTGCACGTGCTCCCGAAATGCCTCGACAACGGCTATCGCAACATCACCTCCGGCGCCAAGCCGATCGCCTCGCCCGACGATCTCAAGGGCTTCAAGATCCGCGTGCCCGGCAATCCGCTGTGGGTGACGCTGTTCAAGACGCTCGGTGCTGCGCCGACGCCGATCAATTTCGGCGAGCTTTATGCGGCGCTGCAGACGCACATCGTCGACGGCCAGGAGAATCCGCTGGCGCTGATCCAGAGCGCCAAGCTCTACGAGGTGCAGAAATACATCGCGCTATCCGGCCATATCTGGGACGGTCACCACATCTTCGCCAATGCGACGCGCTGGAACGGTCTGCCCGCCGACGTGCGCGACGCCATCACCGCGGCGCTGTCGGAGGCCGCCGTGAAGGAGCGGCAGGACATCCAGAGCTTCAACGAAAAGGCGCAAGCCGAAATGCAGGCGGGAGGCGTCGCGTTCAACAAGGTCGACACCAAGCCGTTCCGTGACGCGTTGCGCACCGCCGGCTTCTACACCGAGTGGAAGACCAAGTTCGGCGCCGAGGCCTGGGGCCTGCTCGAGAAGTCGGTCGGCCAGCTCTGAGGCCACGCCCAGTCAAGCGCTGTGGAACGAGACGAATTCGTGGAAGCCCGTCATAAACCGCCAAGCCGTTGCATGCTCATCGTCATTCCGGGTTCAAGGCCTGCGGCCTTGCCCCGGAATGACGGCGGTCGCGATGAACAAGGAACGAGCCGGGGAGGATGCAATGGCCGTTGACATCACAGCGACGACCTCCGTGCCGTCGCACGGTGTGTTCGCGCGGTTCGACCAGATGCTCGGCCGCACGGTCGAGGCGTTGGCCGCGGCCATCGTCGTCGCCGAGTTGGTGTTGCTCGGCGCAGCAACGGCTGCGCGCTACGTCTTCAATGCACCGCTGATCTGGTCGGACGAGTTTGCCACCGTGCTGTTCGTCTGGCTCGCCATGCTCGGCGCGGTGGTGGCGCTGCGCCGGTCCGAGCACATGCGTCTCACCGCTTTCGTGCGCAACCTCTCGCCGGCGTGGCGGGCGCGCACCGATGCGTTCGGCCTGATGCTGGTCTGCACCGTTCTGGTCGCGTTGGTGATGCCGTCTTGGCATCACCTCGAAAGCCATCTGATCAGCAACATGCCGGTGCTCGAGATCAGCGAAGGCTATCGCGAGGCGGCGATGCTGGTCGGCGTGCTCCTCATGCTGCTCACGGCCGTCGACCGGTTGGTCCAGCAGGCGAGCCTTCCGCAGATCATCGGCGTGCTGGCGCTGGTATTCGCCGGCGCAGGGGCGCTCTATGCGGCCGCACCGGTGCTGGAGGATCTCGGCAACTACAATCTGTTCATCTTCTTCTTCGTCCTTGTCGCGGGTGCCATGGTGATCGGCACCCCGATCGCGTTCACCTTCCTGCTCGCCACCGTGGCTTACTTGCATTTCAGCACCACGGTGCCCGTCTCGATCGTACCCGGCCGGGTCAGCGAGGGCATGTCGCACATGGTGCTGTTGGCGGTGCCGATGTTCGTGCTGCTGGGAGCGCTGATCGAGATCGCCGGGCTGGCGCGGGCGATGATCCTGTTTCTCGTGTCGCTGATCGGCCATCTCCGCGGTGGCCTGCAATATGTGCTGCTCGGCGCGATGTACCTGGTCTCCGGCATCTCCGGCGCCAAGGCGGCCGACATGGCCGCCGTCGCGCCGGCACTGTTTCCCGAGATGAAGCAGCGCGGCAGCTCCGAAGGTGATCTGGTGTCGCTGCTGTCGGCCTCGGCCGTGATGTCGGAGACGATCCCACCCTCGATCGTGCTGATCACGGTCGGATCGGTCACCGGCGTCTCGATCGCCGCATTGTTCACCGGCGGGCTGCTGCCGGCGGTGGTCGGCCTGATCGCGCTCTCCGTCGTGGTCTTCATGCAGACCCGCAAGGAGGACATGGGTGGCGCGCAGCGTTTCGACGCCAAGACGCGGCTGAAGCTGTTCGCGATCTCGATCCCCGGCCTCGGCCTGCCGATCGTCATCCGCTCGGCGGTGGTCGAGGGCGTCGCCACCGCGACCGAGGTCGCTGCCATCGGCGTCATCTACACGGTGCTGGTCGGCATCTTCGTCTATCGCCAGTTCGACTGGAAGCGGGTCTATCCGATCCTGGTCGATACCGCCTCGCTGTCCGGCGCGATCCTGCTGGTGGTGGGTGCGGCCACCGGCATGGCCTGGGCGCTGACCCAGTCCGGCTTCTCGCAGCAGCTCGTCGACCTCATGGTTGCGGTGCCCGGCGGACGCTGGGGTTTCCTCTTGATCTCGGCGCTCGCCTTCGTCGTGCTCGGCAGCGTGCTCGAAGGTGTGCCGGCGGTGGTGCTGTTCGGGCCGCTGCTGTTTCCGATCGCGCGCATGATGGGCGTGCACGAGGTGCACTACGCCATCATCGCGGTGTTCGCGATGGGGCTCGGCCTGTTCACGCCGCCGTTCGGCGTCGGCTTCTATCTCGCCTGCGCGATCGGCCGCGCCTCGCCCGACGAGGTCATCCGCCATGTCTGGCCGCACCTCGCCGCGCTCCTGATCGCGCTGCTTCTCATCGTGTTCCTGCCTTGGATCTCGATCGGCTTCCTGTGAATCGGATAGACTGCCGCCATGGATGACGATCTGACACCGCTGACGCGGATGGACGGCAAGGCCGGGCGGCGGCTCGCCGATCAGGTCTATGAGCGGCTGCTCGAGGACATCGTCTCCGGCGCGCTGCCGCCGGGGACGCCGATGGCCGAGCTCGATCTGTGCGAGCGACTCGGCGTCAGCCGCACGCCGGTGCGCGAGGCGCTGATCAAGCTAGCCGATGTCGATCTGGTTCGAATCTATCCGCAGAGCGGCAGCGTCGTCGCGCCGGTGTCGCGCGAGGCGTTCGGAGAAGCCCAGTTCATCCGCGAGCATCTGGAATGCGCGCTGGTCGCCGAGGCCGTGCGCTACATCGATGCGACCTCGCTGCGTGAATTGAACGAACTGATCGACAAGCAGAAGGCGGCCGCGACTCCCGCGGAGTTCTACGCCCATGACGAGGCGTTCCACCAGACCATCGCCCGCACCAGCCGGCATCCGCATGTCTGGCAGGTGATCCGCCAGACCAAGATCCATTTCGACCGCGTCCGGCATCTGACCTTGATCGAGGATGCCGGCCACATTCCGCTCCTGATCGCGCAGCATCAGGAGATCCTGGACGGGCTCGCGGCCTGCAACGAGGCCCAGGCGGTGGCAGCGATGCGCCGTCATTTGCGCGAGGTGTTCCGCCGCGCTGACGGCATTTTTGCACGGCAGGAAGAGTTGGCGCAGGCCGAGCCGCGCACAAGGACACGGCGGCGGCGCTGACCGCACGCGTTTTGGAAGGTGGACGACATGGAACAGACGTGGCGCTGGTTCGGACCGGATGATCCCATCACTTTGCCGCAGGTCCGCCAGACCGGCGCGACCGGCATCGTGACCGCGCTGCACCACATTCCCTATGGCGTGGTGTGGAGCACGGATGAGATCGTCAAGCGCATCGGCATGATCGAGGGTGATTCATCGCTGCGGCTGCGCTGGAGCGTGGTCGAGAGCCTGCCCGTGTCGGAGGCGATCAAGCTCGGCGAGGGCGACCTCACTGACCTGTTCGACAATTACCGGCAGTCGCTGCGCAACCTCGCTGCCTGCGGCGTCACCACCGTCTGCTACAATTTCATGGCCGTGCTGGACTGGACCCGCACCGAGCTCGCCTTCCGCCTGCCGGGCGGCGCCACCGCGCTGCGCTTCGATCAGGATCGCTTCGCCGCGTTCGACTGCTACATCCTGCAGCGCCCCGGCGCCGAGGCGGAGTTCTCCTCCGACGTGCTCGACCGTGCCCGCGCCTGGGTGGCGCAGGCCTCGGAAGCCGACAAGGACCGTCTGCTCGCGACCATCATGGCGGGGCTGCCGGGGGCCTACGATCGCTACGACGTGCCCGGCCTGCGCCGCATGCTGGAGAAATATCGCGGCATTGGCCATGCCGAGCTGCGCGCCAACTACGCGCGCTTCTTGCGCGAGGTGGTACCCACGGCGGAGGAGTGCGGCGTCAGCCTGTGCGTCCATCCGGACGATCCGCCGCGGGACCTGTTCGGCCTGCCGCGCGTGGTGTCGTCAGCCGATGATCTGCAGTTCATCGTCGATGCCGCCCCGTCCAAGGCCAATGGCATCACGTTCTGCACCGGCGCGCTCGGCGCCGGCGGCCATAACAACGTGCCGGCGCTGGCCGAGCGCTTCGCTCCGCACATCCGCTTCGTGCATCTGCGCAACGTCACCAAGATGCTCGACGGCTCGTTCATGGAGGCGGAGCATCTGCGCGGCGACGTGGACATGGTTGCGGTCGTGACGACCTTGCTGAAGGAGCAGGCTCGCCGCAAGGCCGAGGGTGAGCCGGACTGGCGGATTCCGTTCCGGCCCGACCACGGCCACGAGCTGGCGGACGACATCGGTCGCGGCACCCATCCAGGCTATCCGCTGGTCGGCCGGCTCAAAGGTCTTGCCGAGATCCGCGGCGTCATGACCGCGGTAGCGGCCATTAACCGTCTCCCGGTTTGATCGGCAGGGCAGGATAACGCGCTTGTCAGGGCGCGTCGCGTGACCGAGGATGCCGGCCCGAAGCCTTCCACGAGTTGAACCGATGTCGACCTCGCTCTTCGATCTCTCCGGCAAGACCGCGCTGGTGACCGGGTCCTCGCGTGGCCTCGGCCGCGCCATCGCCGAAGGCTTCGCCAAGGCTGGCGCGCGGCTCGTCATCAACGGCACCGACCCGGCGCGCACGCTGGCAGCCGTGGAGGAATTCCGCGCCGTGGGCCATCAGGCCGAGGCCTGTCCGTTCGACGTGACCGACGAAGAGGCCGTCGTCCGCGCCTTCGCGCGCTTCGATGACGAGGGGATTGCGATCGACATCCTCGTCAACAATGCCGGCATCCAGCACCGCAAGCCGCTGGTCGAGTTCACCACCGACGAGTGGCGCCGGATCATCGAGACCAATCTCACCAGCGCCTTCGTGATCGGGCGCGAGGCCGCCAAGCGGATGATCCCGCGCAAGAGCGGCAAGATCATCAACATCGGCTCGCTCGGCAGCGAGCTGGCGCGGCCGACGATCGGACCCTACACCACGGCCAAGGGCGGCGTCCGCAACCTGACCCGTGCGATGGCGGTCGAATGGGCGGCGCACGGCATCCAGGCCAACGCCATCGGCCCCGGCTACATGCTGACCGACATGAACCAGGCGTTGATGAGCAATCCCGACTTCAACAATTGGCTGATGTCGCGCGTCCCGGCGAAGCGCTGGGGCCGTCCGGACGAGCTGGTCGGCACCGCGATCTTCCTGGCCTCCGAGGCCTCCACCTATGTCAACGGCCAGACCATCTATGTCGATGGCGGCATGCTGGCGTCGATGTAGGATCGGCCGGGACAACGAGCCAGGGAGAACAGCCGATGCGAGCCGTCGTCATTCATGCGCCCAAGGATCTGCGCATCGACAGCTATCCCGATCCGGCGCCCGGAGCAGGTGAGGTCCGGGTCAAGATCGAAGCCGGCGGCATCTGCGGCTCGGACCTGCACTACTATCATCATGGCGGCTTCGGCACCGTCAGGATCAAGCAGCCGATGGCCCTGGGCCATGAGATCGCCGGCATCGTTGCCGCGGTGGGCAGCGGCGTCAGCGGCCTTGCCGAAGGCGCGCGCGTCGCGGTCAACCCGAGCCTGCCGTGCGGCAGATGTGTCTATTGCCGCGAGGGGCTGCGCAACCAGTGCCTGGACATGCGCTTCATGGGCAGCGCGATGCGCGATCCCCATGTGCAGGGCGGCTTCCGCGAGTTCGTCACCGTTGATGCCGCGCAGGCTGTTCCGATCGCGCCGTCCCTGTCGCTCGGCGAAGCGGCGATGGCCGAGCCGCTGTCGGTGTGCCTGCATGCGGCGCATCAGGCCGGCTCGCTGCTCGGCAAGCGGGTGCTGGTGACCGGCTGCGGCCCGATCGGTGCACTGTCGATCCTGGTTGCGCGTTACGGCGGCGCGGCCGAGATCGTGGCAACCGACGTCGCCGATGCGCCGCTTGCGGTCGCGCGCGCCCTCGGCGCCAGCCACGCCTTCAATGTCGGCGCGGAGCCCTCCGCGCTCGATCCGTGGCGCGCCGGCAAGGGCACGTTCGACGTGCTGTTCGAGGCGTCCGGCAACCAGGCCGCGCTGCGTGCCGCACTGGATGTCATCAGGCCCGGCGGCATCATCGTCCAGCTCGGGCTCGGCGGCGAGATGGCCCTGCCGGTCAACACGCTGGTCACGAAGGAGCTGCAATTGCGCGGCACGTTCCGGTTCGACCGCGAATTCGAGCTGGCGGTGCGGCTGATGGGCGAGGGGCTGCTCGACGTCAAGCCATTGATCTCGGCCGCGCTGCCATTCGAGCAGGCGGTTGCCGCCTTCGAGCTCGCCAGCGATCGAAGCCGGTCGATGAAGGTTCATTTGACGTTTTGATGGATGGATCGACGCCGATGAAAGTCGCCTGCATCGGAGAGTGCATGGTGGAGTTCGCGCAGGAGGACGGCAGTCTGTTCCGGCGCGGCTTCGGCGGTGACACGCTCAACACGGCGCTCTATCTGGCCCGGCTCGGCGTGCCCACCTCCTACGTCACGGCGCTCGGCGATGATCCCTTGAGTGCCATGATGCTGGCTGCGTGGCAGGCGGAGGGCATCGATACCGCCGAGGTGTTGCAGGTCGAAGGCCGCGTGCCCGGCCTTTACATGATCGAGCGCGATGCCAAGGGCGAGCGCAGCTTCCTCTATTGGCGCGACCGCGCGCCGGCGCGCGAGCTGTTCGATCGCGCCGACAGCGACATGCTCGACAGGCTTTCGCGCTTCGACTGGATCTATCTCTCCGGCATCAGCCTCTCGCTGTACGGCGAGACCGGCAAGGCCAAGCTGCGCGAGCTCTTGACGGTGGCGCGCAAGCGCGGCGCGCGGGTCGCCTTCGACGGCAACTATCGGCCGCGCGGCTGGGCCAGCCGCGAGGCGGCGCAACGCGCATTCCGCGCGATCCTGCCGCTGGTCGACGTCGCGCTGCCGACGCTGGAGGACGAGCAGATGCTGTTCGGCGATTCCGATGCGTCGGTCAGCCTGCGCCGCTTCAAGGACGCCGGCGTGGGCGAAGTCGTCGTCAAGCGCGGCGCGCGCGGCTGTCTGATCCATGCCGATGGCGTGCTGGTCGACATTGCGCCGCCCGCGGTGCTCAAGCCGATCGACACCACGGCGGCAGGCGATTCCTTCAATGCGGGTTATCTCGCCGCGCGCATCAAGGGCGCGCCGCCACGGAAGGCGGCGTTGGCGGGCCACCGGCTGGCGGGGGCCGTGATCATGGCGCCGGGGGCCGTGATTCCGGCAACCGCGATGCCGCGGGACATTCTGGCGATGAGCGAGGCGTGATGAGCACTCTGGACAAGCGCGCGAAGCTCGATGCGGTGCTCGCGCTGGCGCCGGTGATCCCCGTGATCACCATTGACGATGCGGCGCACGCCGTGCCGCTGGCGCGCGCCCTTGTGAGCGGTGGTCTGCGCGTGATCGAGATCACCTTGCGCACGCAAGCCGGTCTCGATGCTGCGCGGGCCATCATTGGCGAGGTGCCGGATGCCGTGGTCGGAATTGGCACGGTGCTGACACCAGCGGACTACGAGCGCGCGGCCAGGCTTGGCGCGGCGTTTGCGATCAGTCCGGGGCTGTCGATCGAGCTGCTGGATGCGGAGAAAGCCGGCGAGCTGCCGTTCGCGCCGGGCGTCCAGACCGCGTCGGATCTCATCGCCTGCGTGACGCGCGGCTATGAGCTGGTGAAGTTCTTTCCGGCGGTGCCGGCCGGCGGACTTGCCGCGCTCGATGCGCTGGCCGGACCATTCCCGAGCGTGCGCTTCTGCCCGACCGGCGGTATCAATGCCGGCAACGCTGCGCAATGGCTCGCGCACAAGAAGGTCGTCGCAATCGGCGGCTCCTGGGTCGCGCCGGCGGCAGACATCAAGGCGGGCGCCTGGGCCGCGATCGAGCTGCGCGCCCGCGAGGCGACCAAGCTGCGCTAGCTGAACGCTGCTGACAACTTAAGATTTCATTGGTGTATGCTGTCGCTCTTGGGCAGTGTGCGCCTATGGGCTCGCGCATCCTTTTCAAAAAGTATTACAGTCAAATAATATGACTAGTCAGCCCTAGGGTTCCGTGGAATAACGGGCGCGTCGGCTGCTAAGGCCGGCTGAAAAGGTGCGACGACACCGCTCGAAGCGGCGGCGCATCCAAAACAGATCATTTTGGGAGAGAACGCCTGATGACCCTGAAAGCCCTCTTTGCGGCCTCCGCGACGGCCGCCTTGTTGCTTGCCACGTCCGCCAGCGCCGCCGAACTGACCGTCGGCTTCTCGCAGATCGGCTCCGAGTCCGGCTGGCGCGCCGCCGAGACCTCCGTCTCCAAGTCGGAAGCCGCCAAGCGCAAGATCAACCTGAAGATCGCCGACGCGCAGCAGAAGCAGGAAAACCAGATCAAGGCGATCCGCTCCTTCATCGCGCAGGGGGTGGATGCGATCTTCCTCGCGCCGGTCGTGGCCTCGGGCTGGGATGCCGTGCTGAAGGAAGCTAAGGAAGCCAAGATTCCGGTGGTGCTGCTCGACCGTGACATCGATCCGTCGGGCAAGGACCTCTATCTGACCGCCGTCACCTCCGACAGCGTGCATGAAGGCGAGGTCGCCGGCGAGTGGCTCGCCAAGACCGTCGGCGGCAAGGCCTGCAACGTCGTCGAGCTGCAGGGCACGGTCGGCGCCAGCGTCGCCACCAACCGCAAGAAGGGTTTTGACGCGGTCGTCGCCAAGAATGCCAACCTGAAGGTCGTGCGCAGCCAGACCGGCGACTTCACCCGTGCCAAGGGCAAAGAGGTGATGGAAAGCTTCATCAAGGCCGAGAATGGCGGCAAGTCGATCTGCGCCGTCTATGCCCACAATGACGACATGATGGTCGGCGCGATCCAGGCGATGAAGGAAGCCGGCCTCAAGCCGGGCAAGGACGTCCTGACCGTCTCGATCGACGCCGTGCCGGATATCTTCAAGGCGATCGCCGCCGGCGAAGCCAATGCGACCGTCGAGCTGACGCCGAACATGGCGGGCCCGGCCTTCGACGCCATCGTCGCCTTCAAGGAGAAGGGCACCGTTCCGCCGAAGTGGATCCAGACGGAATCGAAGCTCTACACGGCGGCTGACGAGCCGCAGAAGGTCTACGACAGCAAGAAGGGCCTCGGCTACTGAGCCTTGGCTGTTGAGCCGTCGTCCCGGCGCTCGCCGGGACGATGGACGACAAGTCGCTGGCGTCCGCACATTGTGCGGGCGTCAACCTTCCTGGTGATCGCCAAGTAGTTCGTCATGTCTGATAGTTCAGCTCCGCCGGCGATGCGTCCAGCCCTGCTGGAAATCCGCGGCCTGGCCAAGAGCTTCGGTGCGCTGAAGGCGCTTGATGATGTCGACTTCACGCTGGGTGAGGGCGAGATTCACGCGCTGCTGGGCGAGAACGGCGCCGGCAAGTCGACCCTGATCAAGGTGGTCACCGGGGTGTTCGCGCGGGACGCCGGCACCGTGCGGCTGGCGGACCGCGAGATCGCGCCGCGCTCCGCCAAGGACGCGGTCGATGCCGGCATCGCGACCGTCTATCAGGAGGTGAATCTGCTGCCGAACCTCTCGGTGGCGCAGAACCTCTATCTCGGCCGGCAGCCGACGCGCTTCGGCGTCGTGCGCGAGGCTGAAATGAAGCGGCGGGCGCATGCGCTGCTGCTGGATTATGGGCTGGACATCGACGTCGGCGCACCGCTTTCGAGCTACTCGGTCGCGGTCCAGCATATCACGGCGATCGCGCGCGCCGTCGATCTGTCGGCGCGCGTCCTCATTCTCGACGAGCCCACGGCGAGCCTCGACCGCCACGAGGTCGAGATCCTGTTCAAGGTGATGCGAAAGCTCGCGGCTGATGGCATCGGCATCATCTTCGTCAGCCACTTCCTCGACCAGGTCTACGAGATCTGCGACCGCGTCACCGTGCTGCGCAACGGCCGGCTGATCGGCTCGCGCGAGATTGCCGATCTGCCGCGGCTCGACCTGATCCGCATGATGCTGGGCCGCGAGCTCGCCGAGACCACCGGCGAACGTGCCGCCAGCCAACCCGAGACCGCACGCGAGGTCTGTGTCAGCTTCAAGGGCTACGGCAAGCAGGGTTATCTCGCTCCGTTCGATCTCGAGCTGCGCCGCGGCGAGGTGGTCGGGCTTGCCGGCCTGCTCGGCTCCGGCCGCACCGAGACGGCGCGGCTGGTGTTCGGCGCCGAGCGCGCCGACAGCGGCGCGGCCACCGTCAACGGCGAGACCGTGCGGCTGAATTCGCCGCGCGACGCCGCCGGGCTCGGCTTCGGCTATTGCCCGGAGGAGCGCAAGACCGAGGGCATCGTCGCCGATCTGACCGTGCGCGAGAACATCATCCTGGCGCTGCAGGCCCGGCGCGGCCTGCACCGGCCGCTGTCGCGGCGCGAGCAGGATGAGATCGCGATGCGCTACATTCGCATGCTCGACATCAGGCCGCCCGATCCGGAACGGCCGATCGGGCTGCTGTCCGGCGGCAATCAGCAGAAGGCATTGCTTGCGCGCTGGCTTGCGACCTCGCCGAAGCTTCTCGTGCTCGACGAGCCGACCCGCGGCATCGACGTCGGCGCCCATGCCGAGATCATCCGCCTGGTGCGCGAGCTCTGCGAGCAGGGCCTGGCGCTGCTCGTGATCTCCTCCGAGCTCGACGAGATCGTCACCTATTCCAACCGTGTCGTGGTGCTGCGCGATCGCGCCCATGTCGAGGAGCTGAAAGGGGAGGCCGTCGAAGTCTCCAGCATCCTCGCGGCAATCGCCGCCGATGGCGAGCCGGCGCACGAGGCTGCATCATGACGCTCCGGATTCCGCGCCGTGGTCTCGCGCAAGCCCTAGCACTGATCGTGATCTTCATCATCGATCGCGCAGTGTCGCCGCAGTTCTTCAACCTGCATCTGCAGGATGGCCGGCTGTTCGGCAGCGTGATCGACGTGCTCAACCGCGGCACGCCGGTGGCGCTGCTGTCGCTCGGCATGGTGCTGGTGATCGCGACCGGCGGCATCGACCTTTCGGTCGGCGCCGTGATGGCGATCGCAGGCGCCACTGCGGCGAGCCTCGCCGATACGCAGCCGCTGCCGGTCGTGATCGGCTCGGCGCTCGCCGTCGGCCTCGCCTGCGGGCTGTGGAACGGCATCCTCGTCGCCGTCCTGCGCATCCAGCCGATCGTCGCCACGCTCATCCTCATGGTTGCCGGGCGCGGCATCGCGCAGCTCATCACCGAGGGGCGCATCGTCACGTTCACGTCGCCTGACCTGGTGTGGATGGGCAACGGCGCCGTGCTCGGCCTGCCGACGCCGATCGTGATCGCGGTCGGCATGCTGCTGGTGACGGGGGCGGTCGTGCGCGGCACCGCGCTCGGGCTCCTGATCGAGGCGACCGGGGGCAATGCACGCGCGAGCGAGCTCTCCGGCGTCGGCACCCGCGCCATGATCCTGTCGGTCTATGTCTGGTGCGGACTGTGCGCCGCGCTCGCGGGCGTCATTGCGGCCGCCGATATCATGGGCGCCGACGCCAACAATGCCGGGCTGTGGCTCGAGCTCGATGCGATCCTCGCCGTGGTCATCGGCGGCACCTCGCTGTTCGGCGGGCGATTCAGCCTGGTGCTGGCGGTCGCCGGCGCGCTGATCATCCAGGCCATGAACACCGGCATCCTGCTCTCGGGCTATCCGCCGGAGCTCAACCTGCTGGTCAAGGCCGTCGTCGTGCTCGCCGTGCTGCTGGCGCAGTCGCCGCGGCTCGGCGATCTCTCGCGCTTCACCGCGCGCTGGCGGAGGATGAAGCCATGAGAGCATCGACCTCGGTTGCGATCACGGCCTTTGTGCTGGTCGCCGGCTTCGCGTTGTGCGCGCTGCAATTCCCGAACATCGCCTCGACCCGCGTCGTCGCCAATCTGCTCACCGACAACGCCTTCCTCGGCATCGTTGCGGCGGGGATGACCTTCGTCATCATCTCCGGCGGCATCGATCTGTCGGTCGGCTCGGTGATCGGCTTCACCACGGTGTTCGTGGCGCTCGCGATCGAGCGCTGGGGCATCCCGCCCGTTGCCGCGTTCGCAATGGTGCTCGTGCTGTGCGCGCTGTTCGGCGCCGCGATGGGCGCCGTCATCCACGTCTTCGACCTGCCGCCTTTCATCGTGACCCTCGCGGGCATGTTCCTGGCACGCGGCGTCAGCTTCCTGCTGTCGACCGAGTCGATTCCGATCACCGCGCCGATTTACAGCGCCGTGTCCGATTTCGCGATCCGGCTGCCAGGCGGCGGACGACTCACCGCGATTGCGATCGCCATGCTGGTCATCCTGGTCTTGAGCGCGCTGCTGCTGCACCTCACCCGTTTCGGCGCGAACGTCTATGCGCTCGGCGGCAGCCGCGCCGCGACGGCCCTGATGGGCATTCCGGTCGGACCGATGACGATCCGCATCTATATGCTGTCGAGCGTGCTTGCCGGCCTCGCCGGCATCGTCTTCTCCTTCTATACGGCGGCCGGCTATTCGCTTTCTGCGGTCGGTGTCGAGCTCGACACCATCGCCGCGGTGGTGATCGGCGGAACATTGTTGACGGGCGGGCAGGGCTCCGTCATCGGCACCTTCCTTGGCGTCCTGATCCAGGGCATGATCCAGACCTACATCAACTTCGACGGCACGCTGTCGAGCTGGTGGACCAAGATCGCCACGGGGGTTCTGTTGTTCGTTTTCATTGCGCTGCAGCAAGGTCTGATGGCGCTGGCGCGCCGCTCGTCCATCAAACCGGCGGGGGCGAGGACATGACCTCGCAGCTCGTCTCGATTCCGACACGGCGCGCGCATTCCAACCATGCCGAGGTCGCCCGCAGCATCGGCATCGACATCATCTCCGGCCGTCTGGCCGAGGGAGCGCGCCTGCCCGGCGATGCCGAACTGACGGCGACGTTCGGCGTGTCGCGTCCGGTGCTGCGCGAAAGCGTGAAGACGCTCGTTGCAAAAGGGCTGCTGTCGACCAAGGCGCGCGTCGGCACCGTGGTGCGCGGACGCTCGGACTGGAACATGTTCGATCCCGACGTGCTGGCTTGGCACCTCGATGCCGGCATCGACAAGCGCTTCCTCGCCGACCTCGCCGAGATCCGGCTGGCGATCGAGCCGCGCGCGGCGGCGCTCGCTGCCGAACGCCGCAGCGAGGACGATCTTGCTGCGATGAGCAAGGCAATGGCGCAGATGGAGCGCGAGCCGTCGACCTCGGTCGCCTTCGCCGAAGCCGACCTTGCTTTGCACATCGCGATCGCCAATGCCTCCGGCAATCCCTTCATGCGCTCGATCGGCGCCGTCATCGAAGCCGCCTTGCGCGCCTCGTTCGTCCTGAGCGCCCCGATCGAGACTGCCGATCGCGACACCGTGCTGGTCTGGCACCAGCGCATCATCGACGCGATCGCCGCTCGAGACCCCGAGGGCGCCTCCGAGGCGATGATCGAAGTCATCTACAACGGCCGGCGGCGCCATGCCCAGTCGGCTGCACGAACGGACCGGGAATGAGCAACGACAACGAGAAGAAGACGCTGCGGAGCCAGGCGTGGTTCGGCCGCCAGGACAAGATGGGCTTCTATTATCGCTCATTCCTGAAGAACAGCGGCACGCCGCAGGATCGTTTCGATGGACGGCCCGTCATCGGCATCTGCAACACGTGGTCGGAGCTGACGCCCTGCAACGCGCATTTCCGCGTCATCGCCGAGCATGTCCGCCAGGGCGTGCTCGATGCCGGCGGCTATCCGCTGGAGTTTCCGGTCTCCTCGCTCGGCGAGGTGACGATGCGCCCCACCGCGATGCTGTTCCGCAACCTCGCCTCGATGGATGTCGAGGAGGCGATCCGCGCGCACCCGCTCGACGGCGTCGTGCTGCTGATGGGCTGCGACAAGACCACGCCGGCGCTCTTGATGGGCGCCGCCTCGGCCAATCTGCCTGCGATCGGTGTTTCAGGCGGGCCACAACTGCGCGGCGTCTATCGTGGCCAGATCATCGGCTCCGGTACCAACATCATCTCGATGAGCGAGCAACTGCGTGCCGGCGAGATCACGCTGAAGGAATTCCACGAGGCCGAGGCCGGCATGAACCGCTCCGCCGGCAGCTGCATGACCATGGGCACGGCCTCGACCATGGCGTCGATGGTGGAAGCGCTCGGCATTGGCTTGCCGGAAAATGCGGCGATCCCTGCTGCGGACGCGCGCCGCAACCTGCTGGCGCGCATGGCCGGCCGCCGCATCGTCGAGATGGTGGCTGAGGATCTCAAGCCGTCCGACATCCTGACGCGGCAGGCGTTCGAGAATGCGATCCGCACGCTGGCCGCGATCGGCGGTTCGACCAATGCCGTGGTGCATCTGCTCGCCATCGCCGGCCGTGTCGGCGTCGAGCTGACGCTCGATGATTTCGATCGGCTCTGCCGCGACGTGCATTGCCTGGTCGACCTGATGCCGTCGGGCCGCTTCCTGATGGAGGACTTCTACTACGCCGGCGGCCTGCCGGCCGTGTTGCGCGCGCTCGGCGAGCGCGGCCTGCTGCACAAGGACGCCCGCACCGTCAACGGCAAGACGCTATGGGACAACGTCGCCGCCGCGCCGAACTGGAACGCCGACGTCATCACCCCGTTCGACTCGCCGTTCAAGACGGAAGCCGGCATCGCGATCCTCACCGGCAATCTCGCGCCCAACGGCGCCGTCATCAAGCCGTCGGCGGCCTCGCCGGAGCTGATGAACCATACGGGACGGGCGGTCGTGTTCGAGAGTGTCGAGGAGATGCATGACGCCGTCGACGACGACAATCTCGACATCGATGCGTCCTGCATCATGGTGCTGAAAAACTGTGGACCGAAGGGCTATCCGGGCATGGCCGAGGTCGGCAACATGCCGCTCCCGGCGAAGCTCCTGCGCCAGGGCGTGCGCGACATGATCCGCATCTCGGATGCGCGCATGTCGGGCACCGCTTACGGCACCGTCGTCCTGCACGTCGCGCCGGAGGCCACCGTCGGTGGACCGCTGGCGCTGGTGAAGAATGGCGACATGATCACGCTCGACGTCGCCGCCCGCGCGCTGCATCTGCATGTCAGCGACGAGGAGCTGGCGACGCGCCGCGCCGCCTGGACGCCGCCGAAGCCGCATGCGGCTCGCGGCTATCAGAAGCTCTACATCGATCACGTGCTGCAGGCGGATCGCGGCGTTGATTTCGATTTTCTCGTTGGCCGCAGCGGCTCGCCGGTGCCGCGCGACAATCACTAGAGGTGCCGCATGACCGCTTCCGCCAAAAAGCTCTACAAGGGCGTCTTCCCGGTCGCGCCGACCATCTTCGACGCTGACGGCCGCCTCGATCTCGAGGGCCAGAAGCGCGCGATCGACTTCATGATCGATGCCGGCTCGCACGGCATCTGCATCCTCGCCAATTTCTCCGAGCAGTTCGTGCTGACCGATGACGAGCGCGATCTGGTGATGACCACGGTGCTGGATCATGTCGCCGGCCGCGTGCCGATCATCGTCACGACCACGCATTTCTCGACCTTCGTCTGCGCCGAGCGCTCGCGCCGCGCGCAGGAGAAGGGCGCTTCCATGGTCATGGTGATGCCGCCCTATCACGGCGCCACCTTCCGCGTGCCGGACATCTCCATCTATGAATTCTATCGCGGCGTGTCGGACGCGATTTCGATTCCGATCATGGTGCAGGACGCGCCGGTCGCCGGCACGCCGCTATCGGTGCCGTTCTTGGCGCGCATGGCCAAGGAGATCGAGAACCTCGCTTATTTCAAGATCGAGGTGCCGCGCGCGGCCGACAAGTTGCGCGCGCTGATCGAGGCAGGCGGCACGGCGATCGAAGGTCCGTGGGACGGCGAGGAGGCAATCACCCTGATGGCCGATCTCGACGCGGGCGCCACCGGCGCGATGACCGGCGGCGGCTATCCCGACGGCATTCGCAAGATCGTCGATCCGTATTTCGCGGGCGACCGCGAGGCCGCGGCGGCGGCCTATGAGCGCTGGCTGCCGCTGATCAACTACGAGAACCGGCAGTGCGGGCTTGCCACCTGCAAGATCCTGATGAAGGCGGGCGGCGTGATCCGCCACGACACCTTGCGCAGCCCGCAGCCGGCGATTCATCCGGCGACGCAAAAGGGCCTGATCGAGATCGCGCGCCGGCTCGACCCGGTCGTGCTGCGCTGGGGACGCTAAGGAGATGAGCGAGCTTCGTGTTGCCATCGTCGGCTACGGCAAGATCGCGCGCGACCAGCACGTGCCCGCGATCGCCGCCACCGAGGGCGTGACGTTGACGGCAGTGGCGAGCCGCAATGCCTCGCTGCCCGGCCTGCCGCATTTCGGCACGATCGAAGAGCTGCTGCGCGACGGACCTGAGATCGACGCGGTCGCCTTGTGCACCCCGCCGCAGGTGCGCCGTGCGCAGGCGCTTGCCGCGCTGGAAGCCGGCAAGCATGTGATGCTGGAGAAGCCGCCGGGCGCCGCCGTCAGCGAGCTCGATCCGCTGGTCGCGCTTGCCGCCGCGAAGCGGCGCACGCTGTTCGCGACCTGGCATTCACGTTACGCGCCCGCCGTCGAGCCGGCGCGCGCGTGGCTGTCTTCCCGCCAGATTCGCAGCGTGCGGATTGACTGGAAGGAGGACGTGCGCGTCTGGCATCCGGGGCAGGGCTGGATCTGGGAGCCGGGCGGATTAGGGGTGTTCGATCCCGGAATCAACGCGCTGTCGATCCTGACCCGCATTCTGCCAGAGCCGGTGTTCGTGACCGAGGCGGAACTGTCGTTCCCGTCCAACCGCCAGGCTCCGATCGCGGCCAACCTGTCACTGTCGACGGCGAGCGACCTGCCGATCGCGGCCGAGTTCGACTTCCGCCAGACCGGGCCGCAGAGCTGGGACATCCGGATCGAGACCGACGCAGGCCAGTTGACGCTGTCGCTGGGCGGCGCGCGGATGACCGCGGACGACCAGCCGATGGTCGACGAAAGGGAGCGGGAGTATCCCGGCCTCTACCGTCGCTTCGTCGAACTCACAAGGACCGGTGCGAGCGACGTCGATCTGACGCCGCTGCGGCTGGTGGCTGACGCTTTCCTGCTCGGTCGCCGCCAATTCGTCGAGCCGTTCGAGGACTGACGCCATGGCGGAGCAGGCACGGATCACCCGGGATGTCTTCGGCACGCTGCCGGACGGCCGCGAGGTCGAGCGCGTCACCTTGCGTGGCGCTCACGGTTTCGAGGCGCGGATCATCACTTACGGCGCGGCGCTGCAGGCGCTGCTGGTGCCGGATGCGCAGGGCCGCGTCGACGACGTCGTGCTCGGCCACGACGACCTGCTGAGCTACCTCAAGCTCCGGAAATTTTTCGGTGCAACGGTCGGACGCTACGCCAACCGCATTGCCAAGGCGCGCTTTTCGCTCGACGGTCAGGACCTGCGCCTCGACGCCAATAATGGTGCGCATGCATTGCATGGCGGCCCCGACGGCTTCGACCGCAAGCTCTGGCAGATCGTCGCCACCGAAGACGGCGCCCAGCCCTCGGTCACGATGCTCTATGTCAGTCCCGACGGCGAGGCCAACTATCCGGGGCGGCTCGACGTTCGTGTCACCTATCAGTTGACCGGGCCGATGGAGTTGGCCGTCAGCTTCAGCGCCCGGACGACCCGGACGACGATCGTCAACCTGACCAACCACAGCTTCTTCAATCTCGACGGCCTGGCCGCCGGCACCGGCATTCTCGATCATCGTTTGACAGTCGAAGCCGACCACTATCTCGCGATCGACGAGACTGCGATCCCGCTGGCGGGGCCGCCGCATTCCGTCGTGGGGACGCCGTTCGATTTCCGCGACGCGCATCCCATTGGTGCGCGCATCCGTGCCGACGATGCGCAGATCAAATGTGGCCGCGGCTATGATCATAATTTCTGTCTGCGCGACGGCTCTGGCGTGCGTTTCGCGGCCCGGCTCGAGTCGCCGCGCTCCGGGCGGATCATGGAGTTGCTCACCGATCAGCCTGGCTTGCAGGTCTATTCAGGCAACTATCTTGACGCGACCGTGAGCGGCAAGGGGCGTGTCTATCGTCAATCCGACGCGCTCTGCCTGGAGCCGCAGGCCTGGCCGGACAGTCCGAACCGTCCGGATTTTCCAAGCGCGCGCCTTGGGCCCGACGACGTCTATGAGCACGAGACCGTGTATCGCTTCTCAACCGCGGGAGCGCCCAGATGATCGAGCAGGTGCCGACCACGATCCTCTGCGACGAGCGCTGCCATCTCGGCGAGGGGCCGACCTACGATCCCCACACCGACACCGCCTGGTGGTTCGACATTCGGGAGGGTCTGCTGTTCGAGGCCAAGATCGGCAGCGGCGAAGTCCGCCGCCACGGGCTCGGCAAGATGGCGAGCGCGCTCGGCCGCGTCGATGCCAACAGGCAGCTGATCGTGGCCGAGGACGGACTCTACATCCGCAGCGTCGCCGACGGCGCGCTGTCGCTGCATCTGCCGCTCGAAGCCGACAATCCGGCGACGCGGTCGAACGATTCGCGGGTCCATCCCTCCGGCACGTTCTGGATCGGCACCATGGGCCGCAACGCCGAGTGCGGCCTGGGCTCGATCTATGCGCTGCATCGCGGCGAGATCATCCGGTTGTTCCCCAACGTCACCATTCCCAACGCGATCTGCTTCTCGCCGGATGGCGCGATCGGCTATTTCGCCGATACGGATGAGAACGTCCTCTACCGTGTCGCGCTTGACCCGGAGACGGGCCTGCCGCGCGGCGAGCCAGAGGTGCTGCTGCGCCATGCCGGTGTCGGTGGGCTCGATGGCGCCGTCGTCGATGCCGAGGGACGGATCTG
The DNA here is from genome assembly GCF_032489615.1 of Bradyrhizobium sp. SZCCHNR1051. Taxonomy (NCBI): domain Bacteria; kingdom Pseudomonadati; phylum Pseudomonadota; class Alphaproteobacteria; order Hyphomicrobiales; family Nitrobacteraceae; genus Bradyrhizobium; species Bradyrhizobium sp. SZCCHNR1051. The sequence continues at coordinate 52,047 of NZ_JAUEYJ010000029.1, forward strand.
GAACGCGCGCTGGGGCGGCGGTTGTGTCGACGTCTACAGCCCGCAGGGCGAGCATCTGCGCAGCATCGCGGTTCCGGCCAGCCAGACGAGCTGCCCGGCGTTCGTCGGTCCCGATCTGTCGCGCCTGCTGGTGACGTCGGCCTGGCAGGACATGGACGCGGCGGCCAAGGCGGCCGACCCTGGCCATGGCCAGACTTTCCTTCTTGACGTCGGCGCTCACGGTCGCGCCGAGCCCGACGTCAAGCTGTCGATCTGAGAGGAGGAACAATCAGTCAAGCGTCGTTCAGCCTAACAGCTAACTGGTATCAAGATACGCAATCGGGTATCTCTTGTCCAAATTCGAAAATCCAAAGGGAGTGAAGACATGTCGAGAATGAAGACCATCATGGCCGCCGCGCTGGCCGGCCTCGGCGCGATGGCGCTGTCCAGCGCTGCGCTGGCCCAGAGCAAGGGGACCGTCGGCATCGCGATGCCGACCAAATCCTCGGCGCGCTGGATCGACGACGGCAACAACATCGTGAAGGTGCTGAAGGAGCGCGGCTACACCACCGACCTGCAATATGCCGAGGACGATATTCCGAACCAGCTCTCGCAGATCGAGAACATGGTGACCAAGGGCGCCAAGGTGCTGGTGATCGCCGCGATCGACGGCACCACGCTGTCGGACGTGCTGAAGCAGGCCAAGGCCAAGGGCATCACCGTGATCGCCTATGACCGCCTGATCCGCGACACGCCGAACCTCGACTACTACGCGACCTTCGACAACTTCCAGGTCGGCGTGCTGCAGGCGCAGTCGATCGTGGACAAGCTCGGGCTGAAGGACGGCAAGGGACCGTTCAACATCGAGCTGTTCGGCGGCTCGCCGGACGACAACAACGCCTACTTCTTCTACAATGGCGCGATGTCGGTGCTGCAGCCCTATCTCGACTCCGGCAAGCTCGTGGTCGCCTCCGGCCAGAAGGGCATGGACAAGGTTGCGACCCTGCGCTGGGACGGTGCCACCGCCCAGGCCCGCATGGACAACCTGCTCAGCGCCTATTACGGCAACAAGCGTGTCGATGCGGTGCTGTCACCCTATGACGGCCTCTCGATCGGCATCATCTCGTCCTTGAAGGGCGTCGGCTATGGCAGCGGCAACCAGCCGATGCCGGTCATCTCCGGCCAGGACGCCGAGGTGCCGTCGGTCAAGGCGATCCTGCGCGGCGACCAGTACTCGACCATCTTCAAGGACACCCGCGACCTCGCCAAGGTGACCGCCGACATGGTCGATGCTTCGCTGAGCGGCAAGGAAGTGAAGGTCAACGACACCAAGACCTACAACAACGGCGTCAAGGTCGTCCCGGCCTATCTGCTCAAGCCGGTCGTGGTCGACAAGAGCAACTGGGAGAAGGTCCTGATCGAAGGCGGCTACTACAAAAAGTCGCAGGTCGAGTGATCTCATGGCCGGCGAGCGCGGCCATGCGCTCGCCGGCTCCTCTTATCTCAACGACTTCAAGTGTTGCGGGATACAGCGCGATGACGGCAATCCTCGAGATGCGCAGCGTCAGCAAGAGCTTCGTGGGCGTGCAGGCGCTCCGCGACGTCAGCTTTACGGTCGCGGCGGGCGAGATCCACGCCCTCGTCGGCGAGAATGGCGCCGGCAAGTCGACCCTGATGAAGGTGCTGAGCGGCGTCTATCCCTACGGCCGCTATGAGGGCCAGATCATTTTCGAAGGCGAGGAGCGGCGCTTCCGTGACATCAACGATTCCGAGGCGCTCGGCATCATCATTATCCACCAGGAGCTCGCGCTGATTCCGCTGATGTCGATCGCCGAGAATATCTTCCTGTCGCATGCGCCGTCACGCTTTGGCGTCATCGATCGTGACGAGGTCTACCGCCGCACCCAGCAATTGCTGGCTCAGGTGGGCTTGAAGGAATCGCCGGATACGCTGATCACCGATCTAGGCGTCGGCAAGCAGCAATTGGTCGAGATTGCCAAGGCGCTGTCCAAGCGTGTCAAGCTATTGATCCTGGACGAGCCGACGGCGAGCCTGAACGAGGCCGACAGCCAGGCGCTGCTCGACCGCCTCGTCACCTTCCGCGAGCAGGGCATCTCCTCGATCCTGATCACGCACAAGCTCAACGAGGTCGCCCGCGTCGCCGATCGCATCACGGTGCTGCGTGACGGGCGCAGCGTCGACAGCATCGATTGCCGTGCCGAGCCGGTTCTGGAGGACCGGATCATCAAGAGCATGGTCAATCGCGACATGGCGCACCGCTTCCCCGAGCGGCAGCCGAAGATCGGCGAGCCCGTGTTCACGGTCGAGAACTGGTCGGTCTACCATCCGCAGCATACCGACCGCCAGGTAATCAAGAACGTCGATTTCCAGGTGCGCCGCGGCGAGATCGTCGGCATCGCCGGCCTGATGGGCGCGGGGCGCACCGAATTCGCCATGAGCCTGTTCGGCCGCTCCTGGGGCGTCAACATCACGGGCCGCGCCCGCCTCGAAGGCCACGACGTCACTCTCAACAGCGTACCGGCCGCGATCGACGCCGGCCTCGCCTATGTCACCGAGGACCGCAAGCAGCTCGGCCTGATTCTGGCCGACGACGTGCGCAAGAACATCACGCTGGCGAGCCTCTCTCAGGTCGCGCCGAACGGCGTGATCGACGACATCGCCGAGCTCAAGGCGGCGTCCGGCTACCGCGGCCGGATGCGGATCCGCTGCTCCGACGTCTATCAGGAGGCCGGCCAGCTCTCCGGCGGCAACCAGCAGAAGGTCGTGCTGTCGAAATGGCTGATGACCGATCCCAAGGTCTTGATCCTCGACGAGCCGACGCGGGGCATCGACGTTGGCGCAAAGTATGAGATTTACTGTATCATCCAGGAGCTCGCGGATGCCGGCCGGGGTGTTGTCGTGATCTCATCGGAGATGCCGGAGCTGCTCGGAATCTGCGACCGCATCTGCGTGATGAATGACGGCGCCTTCGTCGGCGAGTTCGCCGGGCCGGAGGCGACGCAGGAAAAGATCATGCGCGCCATCATGCGTAATGAAACCATCAAGAACCAGGAGACGGCCGCGTAAGCGGTCGGGAGGACGCCAGCAATGACCGACAAGACGGTTTCGCTCCCGGAGGAGAAGTCGCACAGCGGCTTCCTGAAGAACAATCTGCGCAGCTACGGCATGCTGCTGTCGCTGTTCGTGATCATGCTGTTCTTCCAGTTCATGACCGACGGCACCCTGCTGCAGCCGCTCAACCTCACCAACCTGGTGCTGCAGAACAGCTATATCGTCATCATGGCGCTGGGCATGCTGCTGGTGATCGTGACCGGGCACATCGATTTGTCGGTCGGCTCGGTTGCGGGCTTCGTCGGCGCCGTCGCCGCCGTGCTGATGGTGCGCTATCACGTCGACTTCCCGCTCGCGATCATCGCCTGCCTGATCGTCGGCGCCGCGATCGGCGCCGCGCAGGGTTATTGGGTGGCCTATTTCGGCATTCCGTCGTTCATCGTCACCTTGGCGGGCATGCTGGTGTTCAAGGGTCTGGCGCTGGCGCTGCTGCAGGGGCAATCGGTCGGGCCGTTCCCGGGTACGTTCCAGAAGCTGTCGTCCGGCTTCATCCCTGAGTTCATGCCGAGCGCGGCGCATCTTTATCCCACGTCGCTCGCGATCGGCGCGGTGCTGACGCTCATTCTGGTCTATGCCAGCGTCAAGGGCCGTGCGCGCGAGGTGGAGCACGGCATCGAGGTCGAGCCGTTCGGCTTCTTCGCTGCCAAGAACGTCGTGCTGGCCGGCGCACTGTTGTATTTCACCTACCTGATCGCCTCGCATCGCGGCCTTCCCAACGTGCTGGTCATCATGACCGCGCTGATCGCGCTGTACGGCTTCATGACGCGCCGCACCGTGGTCGGCCGGCAGATCTATGCGGTCGGCGGCAACGCCAAGGCCGCCAAGCTGTCGGGCATCAAGACCGAGCGGCTCGTGTTCATGACCTTCGTCAACATGGGCGTGCTGGCCGCGCTGGCCGGCCTGATCTTCGCCGCCCGGCTCAACACCGCGACGCCGAAGGCCGGCCTCGGCTTCGAGCTCGACGTCATCGCGGCCTGCTTCATCGGCGGTGCCTCGGCCTATGGCGGCGTCGGACGGGTCGGCGGCGCTGTTATCGGCGCCATGATCATGGGCGTGATGAACAACGGCATGTCCATCCTCGGCATCGGCATCGACTATCAGCAGGTCATCAAGGGCCTGGTGCTGCTCGGCGCCGTCTGCATCGACGTCTACAACCAGCGCCGTTGAGTTCGGCGCGCAGCTCCCGGTGAAGCTGTAACGACCTAGGGTAGGCAAAGCGACGCCGAAGGCGGCGCCTGCCCACCACGTCTCGCGACCCGCGTGAAAGCGGTGGGCACGCGGCATTCGCGTCGCGAATGCGGCTTTGCCCACCCTGCGCATTCACCAGAACTACACCACGTGGAAATTCGACACGCTGTCATTGGCGAGCTGAGCGACGAGTTGCAGCTCCCAGTCGATATAGGCCTGCATCGCTTCGGCGGCGTTGTCGGTGCCCTCATAGGGACGCTTGTAGACGTCGTCGGCAAGCGAGATCCATGAGGACCGATCGCTCTCCAGCACATGCCCGGCAGCCGTCCAGGCGCGCGTGCCGCCGCTGAGCACGCGGAGCTCACGCGTCGTCGCGGCACGTGCATCCGCAAGCGCAAGCGCGGCTTCGCTGCCGTCGTTGCTGGTCAGCACGATCGGACCGTCGCCGGGCAGCTTGGCGAGATCATCCGCAAAGCGCGACGCCAGCACGAAATGTGCGCCCGGAATGTGTCCGGCCTTGTAGCTCGGACTGCGCGTGAGATCGACGATCGTCCACGCAGCGGGATCGGCCGCGAGTTGCTCGGCGCTGATTGCCGCGTCGCCAAGCCGCGGCGGCGGCGGTCGGCGTGCGGCGCGGATTTCCGTTTCGGTCGCTCCAACGACATCCGGTCCCACGACCGCCACGTCCCAGCCCATCTGCTTCAGCCACGACGCCGTCATGCGTGCGCGCACGCCGTCATCGTCGAACAGCACCAGACGGGCGCCGCGCACGCCCACCCACTCGTCGGTCGCCTGCACCAGCTGGCCGCCCGGTGCCGACACGAAGCCAGTCGGATGGCCGGCGGCATGTTCCTCGGGCGTGCGGACGTCGAGGCAATACAGCGTGCGCATCCCGGCTTCGGCCTGATGGCGCGCGAATGTCGCGGCATCGAGCACGCCGACGCCGACGCGCTCGGCCCACGCCTTGGCATCAGCCAGCGCGGTCGCGTAGCTCGTCCGTGGCCGCTCCAGGACGCGCGCGGTCTTGCCGCGCTCGACCTGATGGCCGGCAAGTGTCCAGCCGATCGTGCCGTTGCGCAACGCATAGATCTTGTTCGGCAGCCCGGCATTGATCAGCGACTGCGTGCCGATGATCGAGCGCGTGCGTCCGGCGCAGTTGACGATGATCGTGGTGTCGGGCGACGGCGCGACCTCGCGCGCCCGAAACGCCAGCTCGCCGCCGGGGACGCTGACCCCGCGCGGGATGCTCATGGTGCGATATTCCTCGAAGCGGCGGGCGTCGAGCACGACCAGATTCGACTCGCGCTCGATCAGCGCCTTGGCTTCGTCGGCCGACAGCGACGGCGTGTGCCGGATGGCCTCGACCAATTCGCCGAACGCCTTGCTCGGCACGTTGACGTCCCGGAACACCTCGCCATGGCGCGCATAGCCCGACAGCCCGCCAGCGAGCATCGCGACGTCGGTGTAGCCCAGTGCATGAATGCGCGGCACCGCGCGGGCGGCATAGCCTTCGCCATCATCATAAACGACGACGGCTACATTCAGACGCGGCACGAGATCGAGGATGCGCAGCTCGATCTGCGACAGTGGCAGCGACACCGCGAAGAACGGGTGCGACAGCGAGTAGGGGCCTTCCTCGCGGACATCGAGCAGCGCAACCTCCTCGCCGGCGCGCCAGCGCCGCCGCAACTCGGTCGGTGTGATGATGCGGAAACCGTCAGGCGGCGGCGCGGTCGGGCCAGAGGTTGGGGACGGTGTCATTCGAATATCCGGAAATGAAGTCTCGCGCGGCGCCGGTCTCCACATCGTACACCGCACGGCGGATGCGGCCGATATTGCCGCCATAGACGTGGATGCTGATCGAGGAGCGGTCCGCCAGACCGTTGGAGATCGCGTGGATGTCGCCAATGTGTGGCGATACCGCGGCCGTTTGTCCAGCCCGCAGCGGCTCCGGCGCAGCCGCGCGCAACGTGCCGTCCGGCTGCCGCGCGTAGCTGACCGAGCGTTCCTCGCCGCGCAGCACGCCGACGAGGCCCCAGACGCGATGGTCGTGCACCGGCGTGCCCTGGCCGGGGCCCCACACGAAGCTCACGATGGAGAACCGATCGAGCGGATCGGCATACAGCAGATATTGTCGGTAGCGGCCGCCGTCGGCGACCGCAAAGGCCTGAGGCAGCCAGTCGTCATGCGCGACCAGCTCCTTCAGTTTCGGTGCGAGCGCGGCGAGCAGCTCCGGCTCGTTTGTCGTGCTTGCGACGAGGCGTGCCGTATCGGCGACGAAGTCGCGGAAGCGCGCAATGTCAGTCATGTCGGGCTCGTGTCGTATCGAGGCGGGAGGCCGCCGATGGGCGGCGCGATGGGCGAGGGATCTGGTCCCACTCAGACGTGAGGGCCGAGCATCGCGATGTAGAACAGGTCCTCATTGGACAACTCGGCGGCCGGGCGCCGGGTGAGGATGTCGTGCGCTTTGAGACGGCTGTCAGCGCGCCCTTGCGGCAGCAAATGACCGAGCCAGCCTCCGAACCATGAGACGTAGCGCATGAGAGTCTCCGCGCGGTTTGATCACGTCCTTGATATCACGCCTCGACCGGCATCGAACAGAGCCCGGCACGGCTCCGCATCACTTTGGCAGATCATGCCTGCTGAAGCACCTCGCCGGCAAATTCCTTTTCCGCATCGTACGCGTCGCGCTGCTCTGCTTCTCCATCGGTCGCGTCTGCGCCGGCATTCCGGCCCGTCAGGCTTTCGTGCCAATGGGTGCGAAATGCCATCCATGATGCGTGATCCTGGAAGGCAACCTCGGCGAACCACTCGACCGTGACGGCGCCGCTCGGCCAGTAGCGTTCCTGGTCATGCCAGCACACGACAGGCCAGCGCGGATTGCGGTAGGAGCGGCCGGTCTCATCATGCAGCGATGGCCGGCCGAGATGATCGATCAGCCATGACATCACCTCGGGCAGGAACGTGGCGGCAAACGACACGCCATGGCGGCCGAGCCGCTGCGGCATGCGCATGACGCGCTGATCGATGATGGCGAAGGCCGGCGGCACCGCGCCGACATTGAACTGGCGGATCATCAGCAGGCGGAAGCCGCAGTCGCAGAGCTCGGCAGGCACGGCATGGATCGCCGTCGGCTGAAGTGGAGCCGTCATGTTCATACCAGTGCTCCCTGCGCCTGTCCGAGCGCGAGGTCGATGGCCTGCTGCAACGCTGTGCGCGTCGGCACATCGCTGCGTTTCAGATAGGCGGTCAGAACGCGTGCCATCCCTGTCTCCCGTCGGCATCTGCACGTTGCTGGTCGCAGCCTGCGCAGATCGCCTTGCGTGGAGACGGACATTCGACCCGAATCCGACGCGACGAAAATCAACAATCCCCGACATTGCTGCCGGTCAGGGAGGGTAGATCAAATTTCGTGCCACATGCGGCGATCAGTGGAGACGATGGCCGTCGGCGTCGTGTTCCGGCGTCGCGAGCTGCGCGATCGGGCTGGATTGGTGGTGGATCATCCGCCAGGCGCCGTCGATGCGCGCGAAGTGATTGGCCGCCGCGAGCGCCGCGCCGTCCACCAGCTCGATGCAGAGCACGTGACCATGATCGCCGTCGACGATCGCGTGCGGGTCCGCGCAGACGATGTTCGGCCGGCCCGGGTTGGCGAGCATGTCGCGCCAGCTGCCGATCACGGCGGCGCGGCCGACGATCGCCGTCCAGCCCGGATGAATGCAGGAGATGCCGTCGCGATCGGCCCAGAGGGCGACGAGTGCCGCGAAATCGCCGGCCGTGAAGGCAGCATAAAAGGCCGCATTGGCGGCCAGGATCTCGCGCTCGTCGCTCATTGTGATGAGGTGAGCCAAGCCGGTGCGAAAATCAAGCAATGTTTGGAAACGCACACATCCGGGCCCGCAAAAACTTGCAAGCTTCTTGCAGGACCCGGTCGAGACGCGATCGCAGCGCATCAGCCGAGGTCCTGCCATGCTCGAAACGGCCATTGTCGGAGGTGGATTGTGCGGAATGGCACTCGCGCGCAGCCTGCAGCAGCGCGGCAGCACGTTCGCTTTGTTCGAAGCCCGACATCGCCTAGGCGGGCGTGTGCTGTCGGCCAGGAGCAAGGCGGGGCTTGCGCTGGACCTCGGCCCGACCTGGTTCTGGCCGGACACCCAGCCGCTGCTGACCGGCTTGATCGCGGAGCTCGGCCTGTCCGACTTTGCCCAGCACGATGACGGCACGGTTCTTCATCTGAAGGAGGCGGACAAGTCGGCCGAGCAGATCGGCGGGCCGCCGGTCCACCAGGGCGCGCGCCGGCTCTCCGGCGGCATGACGAAGCTGGTCGAGGCGCTGGCGCGTGATCTGCCGCAGCCCTTCATCCATCTCGGCCATGAGCTGGTGCGCATCGTCGATTGCGGCACGCATGTGCGGCTGATCTTTGCCACATCAACGGAATCGGTCGCGATCGAGGCCAAGCGCGCCGTGCTCGCGCTGCCGCCGCGGCTGCTGATCGATCACGTCGGCTTCTTTCCCGAGCTGGACGACGCGACTTTCGATGCGATGCGCGGTGCCGAGACCTGGATGGCGGCGCAGGCCAAGGTCGTGATCGCCTACGACCAGGCGCATTGGCGCGACCAGGGCCGGTCCGGCAATGCGTTCGTCAGCCACGAGCAGGCCGTGATCGGCGAGATCTTCGACGCCTGCGATGCCGGCGGCGACCGTGCTGCGCTCGGCGGCTTCCTCGCCTTCTCGCCCGATCTGCGCGCGACCTTCAGTGTCGGGCTGCCGCTGCTGATGGACAGCCAGATGGTGCAGCTGTTCGGCTCCGCGCTGGAAGGCGGCGAGCAGCACTATCAGGACTGGGCGGCCGAGCGCTTCACCTGCAGCGCATTGGATCGCACCACGCCGCGCGGCGAGCACAGCGAGATCGCCAATCCGATGCTGCGGCGGGCGCTATGGGACGGGCGGCTGCACCTCGGTGGCGCCGAGACCGCAAGCCACGCGGCCGGTTATCTCGAAGGTGCCCTGAACGCCGCCAAGCGCATCGAGCGTGCGATGGCCCGGAGCATGGGCGAGATCGCCGGGCCGCGGCCGGCCGTGGCGATCGGCGACGGGCTGTCGGGCAACGCAGCGAGCCTCGCCTGGTTCGGCGCCTGGGTCGCCGCGCAGCGTGATGCCGCGTTCGACGATTATCGGCAGCGGCTCAACCGCAGCCTCGCTACGCAGCAGCGCGAGCAACTGACCCAGCTCGCTGTTCTCGGAGCCACCGAGGGGGTGTTCGCGGCGGCGCTGCAGGTGCTGGACGCACTGACCTTCGACATGCGCGACGTCGCCGTCGAACGCGGGCGCTCCGCCCTGATGCCGGAGATCCAGAAACCGTTCCGCGATGTCATGCAGTCGCTGCTCGACGATGCCATAGCCTTCAATCGCACCTCCTGCGCGCTGTCGAACTTTCCGTTCGAGCACAAGCCGTCGAAGGACTACGTGCAGACGATCCTGCGCGACATCGCCGCCGCCTGGCAGGAGTTCTCGCTCGCCGCCAACCGCCTGCTGCTGGCAAAGTCGGGAGACGTGACGCGCACGCCGACGAGAATGTCGTCGTGAGTCCGACAGCGTCGAGGTACGACCGATGAAGCTGCAGATCGAACGTCCGACCATCCTGGCGATGGCGGCGGCCTTCCCGCGCCTGGCCTCGTTGACGGAGCAGCTGCGTTTCGGCGACAAGGTCGAGGTCAATATGGCGCAACTCGCGACCGCCGAGCTCGACTTCCTGCGCGACAGCTACCAGAAGGCCGGTCCCGAATGGCACGCCCGTGCGGCGCAGATCGCCACCTTGCAGCGCGCCTTTGCCGATTCCGGCGCCCGGTTCTCCGAGCACGAACTGGAATCGGTGCTGCCGGCGATTGCGCGCTACCTGATCTCGGACGCCATCCGCGGCTGGATGTTCACGGCCAACGTCGCCAGCCGGCCGCTGCCCTATGTCGTGACGCGACTCGACTACACCGCACCGTCGAATGACGAGGCCGGCCGCGTCTTCATCGAGCTCAAGGCCAACGCCAAGGGCGCGATCACCACGTCCACCCTGCGCATCTCCGCCGGCGACATCGTCGGCAGGACGGTCGCCGAAATCTTCGCCGCCAAGGGCTTCCTCAAGGAAACACCCGAGCTGATATCCGCCTATGACGAGACGGCCGAGCGTTATTTCGCCTGGCGCGGCCGCTACGGAGCGCAGTTCTCCGGCCGCGGCATCGGCTTCTTCGCCGATGATCCGAACTCCTCGCATCGCGACATGGACTGGTCGCGCAAGGACGTGATCGTGCTGTCGTCCGGCGGCGGCAGCGCGCGGCTCGTCAACGACGAAGGCATTCTCACCGAGCGGGCGCTGACGCTCGAGGTCACGGGCGACATACTCGGGCAGTACCTGCGCAAGGCCGCCAAGAGCAACCTCTATGACGCAGAGCAGGAGGTCGAAGAATCCAGGGCGGCGATCCCGAAGGGCATCTTCTGCCGCATTCCCGTCCATCCCTACATGCTGATGTTCCATCTCGACCTGCACCATTATCTCTGGGTGCATGCCGACGACATGGTGCCCTACGCCTATCAGCCCGAGCTCAAGCAGAAGCTGGTGCTGCCGGAGGAGCAGACCGATCTGATCGACATCCTCACTGCCGAGATGGACCTCTTGATGGACGACATCGTCGCCGGCAAGTCCGGCGGCACCACCGTGCTTTGCGCGGGGCCGCCCGGCGTCGGCAAGACGCTGACGGCGGAGGTCTACGCCGAGATCATCGGCCGGCCGCTGTACCGCGTGCATTCCGGTCAGCTCGGGCTGAACGTCGCGGCGATGGAGAGTGCGCTGAAGGATGTGCTGACGCGCGCGCAGCGTTGGGGCGCGGTCATGCTGATCGACGAGGCCGACGTCTACATCAAGCGGCGCGAGGACGACATGACGATGAATGCCGTCGTCGGCGTATTCCTGCGTGTGCTGGAATATTTCAACGGGCTCTTGTTCCTGACCACCAATCGCATCGACGACATCGATGAAGCGATCGTGTCGCGCTGCATCGCGCTGATCAAGTTCCAGGCGCCGGACGCGCAAGCGCGCGGCCGGATCTGGCGGGTGATGTGCGCGCAGTTCGGCTTGAACGTCGATGCCGGCTTGGTGGAGCTGCTGGTGGACACGTTCCCAGGCGCGTCAGGCCGCGACATCAAGGGGCTGGCCAAGCTGGTCGCCAAATATTGCCACCACAAGAGCGTCCGCCCGACCATCGAGGTCTTCCGCCGCTGCGCCATCTTCCGCGGCATCGATCTGGGCGACCACGAGCTGCTGCCGGAGGCCGCGGAGTAGATCGGCTACAACTGGCTGGCCTGCCCCAAGGTCGCCGGACTGTACCCTTCCTCGCGCAGCACCCGCTGCACGACCGGGCGCGCGAGCATGCGGCGGTAGTGCGCGAGCAGGTTGGCCGGCAGCGCAATGCCGGTCTTGTCGGCCCAGAACTCGACATAGAACAGGATCGGATCGGCGACCGAGAATTCGCCGCCGAGATAGGACTGCCCGTCGAGCATCTTGTTCAGGATGGCAAAGCCCTTCACGACGATGTTGCGGCCGAGCGCGCGCACCGACTCCTGGTCGGCCTCGTTGCGGCTGAAGGTCGGCGTGGCGAAGATGCGCGCGAAGCCGTGGCCATGCACCGTTCCGGCAATGTAGCTCATGGCTTCGAGCAGCCGCGTTTCGGTCTCGATATCCGAAGGCCATAATCTGGCGCGCGACCTGGAGCGGCCGAGCCAATAGGCAATCGCCGGCACCTCCGTCAGCACGCTGCCGTCGCTGCGCACCAGCGCCGGAATCGTCGATTTCGGGTTGATGGCCACATAGTCCGGTTTGAAATTGTCGCCGGCCGGCAGGTTGACGATATGGGCCTCGAACACCTCCTCAAGCTCTTCCAGAATGATGTGGATGCCGGTCGAGCACGATCCCGGCGTCATGTAGAATTTCATCGCGGCCATCATTGTCTCCAAGCCGACATCGCGCGTGTCTTCGATGCCTACGGCATGCTTCATGCAAGGATCGGGACAGATCGAGACTGATGCGCCGTGGCTCGACACGTCGGGCCGCTGCCGTCAGGTTTGCGACGGGAGACGTCATCGCGGTCCCGTAGCTCCGTCGCGTCGGTCAGGGAGCGCCGCGCATGACGGAACGTGAGCCGGAAATCTTCGTGATCTGTCCGACTGCCGGCATCGCGCCGGGTGAAGCCAAGGCGTTCAGCCTGTCGCGGATCGGCGACAATGGCGAGGCGCGGCCGTTTCCTATCGTGATCATTCACACTGTGTCCGGCGGCTTTGTCGGCTATGTCAACAGCTGCCCACACGAGGGCAAATGGCTGAACATCGGTAGCGGCCAGTTCTTCACTCCGGATCGGACGCTGCTGCGCTGCGGACGGCATGGCGCAACGTTCGAGATCGACACCGGGCTGTGCAACGTCGGTGCCTGCGCAGGGCAGAGCCTGGAGCCGATTGCGCTCGCTGTCATCGACGGCGAGGTCTGCCTGTGCGGCGTCGCGCTGGTGGAAGATCTTCCCGACCCGTTCGACGACCTCGACGAGACCATGGAGATCATGATCCACCCGGATTGACGGATGGGGTTTCCAACGTCATTGCGAGGAGCGAAGCGACGAAGCAATCCAGAATCCTACCTGAGCCCTGGATTGCTTCGCTTCGCTCGCAATGACACTCACTACGTGATGTCGTTCGGCGGACCCTCAGAACCCATCCGCCTTCTTGCCCCACGGATGGGTACCCGACACAAGCTGTGCCTTGATGCCGGCCTTGTCGACATCGGCCCGGGTTCTGAAAAAGGTCGCCTCGTGCACCAGCGTGCCGTTCTTGGTCGTCACCGCGACATAGCGCGCGACAGTGTCGATGTCGCACAGATATCCGCCGCCGGGATCGGCGGCACTGCGCAGGTTGCCATCCCAGTCTACGAAGAATCCTTCACTCATCTCTTTCTCCAACCTCGTTCAGTCAGGTCTCGGGCTGATCGGCGACGAACTGCGCATAGGCGCTCTCGACGATGGCGCGGCATTGCAGCAGGCGCTGATGCTCGGCCTTGCTGATGCTCACCGTCTCGCCATGATCGTCGGCTGCAGCCGTCGCCGCCTGCAGCGCATCGAACAGCGCCTTCTCGAGCTGGTAGATGCGCTCGCTGGCGCGTTCCAGATAAGGAATGGGATTGGCGCGGACATTGGCCTCGTGCAGCGCATCGAGGCTGAGCAGCGTCCGGAAGCGGCGCTCGACCTGACGCTGCTGCATGCCGAAATCGTGCTCGATGACGGTCACGGTCGGACCTCGGGCGCGGGCGCCTTTGAAGCCGCCGCCTTGACCGCATTCCGCAGCAGGTTCAGGCATTCGAGCGAAGCGGCCATGTCGAGCGCGGAAAAGCCGTCGAGCGTCTCGGTGCGGATGTCCGCGCCCCTGGCCAGGAGATGCGCGACCACATCGGCCTTGCCGGAGGAGGACGCATACATCAGCGCTGTCGCACCATTGTCGTTGCTGTTGTCGAGATCGATGCCGGCCTCGACCAGCGCGTCGATGGCGTCGAGATGCCGGCCGACGCAGGCGAGCCACAGTGCGTTATTGCCGTCCGCGTTCCTGGCGGCGATGTCGGCGCCGGCAGAGAGCAACTCGCGGATGACGACGACATTGCCGAGATGTGCCGCCTTCATCAGCGGCGTGGTCCGATTGGCGATGATGGCGTCGACACCGTCAGCGGGAAAGCCCTGGGCGGCGAGCCACGCCGCCAGGGCCGGACTGACATTCGCCGCGCCGCTCCGCGCGGGACAACGCTGGCGCCACGCCTCATAGCCGCCGTCGAGGCTATAGACCTCAGTGAAGCCGAAATCGGAGAGGGTCTGCGCGTAGTCCTGGCTGGCATTGCCGTGATAGCAGTAGATCAGGATCGGCGCGCGCCTGCTCGTGCCGGCGATCATCTCGGCGAGATTGCGCTGGGTGAGATGCCGCGCGCCGGCCATATGCGCGGTGTCGAACGAGGCGTTGTCGCGGACGTCGAAGCGCAGCACATCGTCGCGCTGCAGCAGCTCGGCTGCGTGGTCGACATCGATGCGCTGAAACGGAATACGCGGTCTCATGGCAGGACTCCCGCTTCATTGCGCGTTCGGCCGGGATAGGCCGCCAGCGTCGTGATGCGATCATCGGTCAGGGGACGGCCGACCGTGAAGTGATAGAGCACCTGGAACTGCTCTCCGACCACGCCGAGCATCTCGTGCACGGAGTCGTCGAAGAAGCAGCCGATGCCGGTGCCGCGCAGACCCGCCGCCTCGGCTTCGAGGTAGAGCACGTGGCCGATCAGGCCGGCCTCCCAATGCAGTTGCCGATAGCGCCACGGATGGTCGCTGACGGCCGGCGTGAACTCGGCGAGCATCGCCATCGCAAAGCAGCCGTCGCCCGCGATCGCCTGGTGACAGCTCGCGGTGCGGATCACGCCGCGGCTGTCGGTCGGTAGCAGCCGGAACAACGGCAGATGATCAGGCACGCGCTCGACCGGCTGCCAGTCGAAGTCGGGACGCAGCGCGCGCCGCAGGCTGGTCTCCGCCCCGCTGCCGCGCGGCAGCGCATAGAGCCCGGGCGTGAGCCCCTCGACGCGATGGACGAATAGCAGCGGATGCAGCCGCGACGCGAACGGCCAGATGGTCCATGGCGGCGTAGCGCGCGGCAGCAGCGCGTCGAGAAGGTGAAGCAACGTTGCGAGATCCATCGTGAACCTGGCGTCGAAGCGCTGCGCGCTGCGACGACCGAGAATGAGCTCGGCCGCGCGCGCCTGTGATTGCCGCGTCAGCGGCGGGCACCGCCACGGAATGGAGATCGCATCCTGCGCCGCGCCGGCCGTGGCCGCGCTCACCTCGGGGATGATGGGCCAGCGGTAGAGCGGATGGCGATCGAGCCGGTTCGCCTGACCTTTCCACGTGTCGTCGATCGTGGCGAGTGATGGCAAACCGGCGGGCGACCGCGAGCTCGCATCGCGCGGCGTGATCGCGAGCAGCACATCGGCATTCTCGGTCTCGACGCCGGCGAAATCATCCGCGCGATCGAGTCCCATCAGCGCTGCGAGTCTCGCACTGTCGATGCCGTCGATCACGTGCGCGTACCAGCCGAGCGCAGCGGCGGCGTAGCTGACAGCGCCGATCGCATGTCCGAGGTCGAGCTGGCAGTAGCGGAACGCGCGCTCGCCATATTTCCACGCCTCGCGCCAATGGATCGAGGACAGCGCGAGCCATAGCCGCGGCTCGCCATGCGATGGCCTGCCGCGGCGGCAACGTTGCTCCAGCACGTGATCGCGGCTGACATAGTGATGAAGACCGTCGCTGAGCCCTGTCACATTCTCCGCGATGACATAGGCCTCGGTCGGATGCAGATTGCCGCTGGAGGGATTGCAGCGCAGCGCCCAGCGGTCAGGGCCGTACTCCTTCCAGGCCGCCAGCCCGAACGACAATTCCAGCAGCAGCGCGACGCCGTCGATCGTCAACGGCTGGACCGGCGCCGTGGCGTCGCAGGCATCGGCGAAGCTCACGGCGAGACGGTCCGAGGTCAGCGGCAGATCGGTGCGCGGGCTGCCGGCGAACTCGCGGAACGGATTGGGCTGCGCGTCCCAGTCCAGCGTCTCCGGCCCCGCCGCATAGCGCTTGAGGCTGTGCTTGGTGCGGGCGTGATAGGCCAACGCGATGTCGGCGGCGGCTGGAACGTCCGCCGTGCCGGACTGTGACACGGACATGCTTCCTCACAAGGCGCGACCTGCGCGTTCGCGCATGTTGGACGGTCGCTTGGTGACTGCGTCAGGCGGAGCAAAAAACGTTCCGAACAGCCGCAACTGCCTCCCCGTCGTCATGAGCCCGTTGGGCGCAGGCCCGGAATCCATAACCACGGCTGGTGGATATGGATTCCGGGCTTGCCGCTGCGCGTCGCCCCGGAATGACGCGCCGACACAGCGTGTCCGATTCTGAACAGCGCGATCAGAACTGTCCGCTTCTCGACATATCAATGCCGGTGCGTGGTGCCCGATGCGCTGTCGTCGATCAGCACGGCGACCTTGGCCGCGATCGACAGCCACGCCCGATGCGCGGCGACCTTGTGGCCGAGCCTGAAGCCGTCGGCCATGCGGGCCGCGAACGCAGGCCCGTCGGTCCCATGCTGTTGCGCGATGATCCACGCGGTCTGCCACAGATCGGTCTCGGTCGTCACGGTGCTAGAGATCCAGCACCAGCCGGTCGCCCTTGCCGCGCGATACGCAGGGCAGGAAGTAGCCTTCGGCGCGTTGCGCCGCCGACAGGCGCTTGTCGCGATGGTCGACCTCGCCCTCGACGACCCTGGTCTTGCAGGTGCCGCATAGGCCCTGCTCGCAGGAGGTTGCGATCTTGACGCCGTTCTCCTCGAGAAACGCGGTCACGGTCCTGTCGCCGGGGATCTTGAAGGTCGCGCCGGTGCTTTTGATGGTGACGTCGAACACCTTGTCGAGTAGCGCCGCGGCCGCCTTCGCGGTGAAGCGCTCGACATGGATGCGCTCCTCGGCAAAGCCCTTCTGCTTGGCCAGCGCGACGATCGGATCCATCCACCAGTCGACGCCGCAGATGAACAGCTGGGTGTCGTCGGGCCGGTCGGCCAGCAGCTCGGCGGCCTTCAGCAGCTGATTGTCCTCAGTGGCTTCCTTGTAGTATGTCGTATCTTCGACGAAGGCCGAGGCCTCGATGGTGCTACGGAACGAATCCGGCGACATCAGCGCGAACACGTAGTGCAGCTCGAACGGGATGTTCTTCGCCTTCAGCGTGTCCGCGATCGACAGGATCGGCGTGACGCCGATGCCGCGCGCCACGAGCAGCGCGCGCTTGGTGTCCTTCGGGATCTTGAAGCGGTTGCGTGGGCGGCTGACCTGCAGCTTGTCGCCTTCGTTGATATCGAGATGCAGCGCCTTGGAGCCGCCGCGGCTGTTGGCATCCTTCCACACGCCGATGCAGTAGCGATTGCGTTCGGCGGCGCTGTTCAGCAGCGAATATTGCCGTGTGAGTCCGTTCGGCAGGGTGACGTCGATATGGCTGCCGGGGGTGAAGCCCGGCAGCGGCTGATCGTCCGCCGGGACAAGTTCGAATGAGGCCATGTTGTGCGCCTCGATGGCCTTCCTGGCCACGACGACGGTATGCAGGCTGTCGGACATCTGACAACTCCATCTTGCGAACCGGCTCATGAGAGGCCGATGCAAGGGGAGGGCCAAGCGGCGTTCGCCGCGGGGCGCGGCGGCTTTTCCGCTTGTGCACGCTGCGACGAGCGCAAGGTCCTGGAGTGCTGGGCCAAGGCGCGCGGCATCAACGCCGGAGACATGACCTGCGTCGCCGCTGCGGGGCGGCGGCGCGGGTCGTGCGTGCCAATGTCAATGGGCGTCGATCGCGTCCGCCTTGGCGCCACCGGCGACGGAGTAGCGCATCGGCACCTTGCGGGTCTTCAGAAAGGCTTCCAGCGTCTCGCCGCGAAACGCGGCATAGACCTCCGGGTTGGAGACGCCGATCACGGCGGCCATCTTCTCCAGCACGAAGAAGCTGACGCCGCGTCGGATCATCTCGATCCAGCGGCGGTTCTTGATGAGCTCGCGCTCCTCGTCCGTGAGACGGTGCTCGTCCGCCAGCGCGTCGAATTCCGCAACGAATCTCGCGCGATGCGCGGGGATGACGAGCCGGTGCAGGAAGTCGTTGATGCGGAAATTGGCCTGGCTGCGGCCATGGGTGAACGGGTAGGTGCCGGTCAGCATCTCCGCGCCCGCGAGTTCATGGCCGATGTGTGCGCGATAGGCCGCGACCTCCTGCGGGTCGGGCGCGCCGCCGAGATCCTCGAACACCAGCGTGGCGATGTTGGTCACCGACGGCGCGTAGGTCTGTTTGTGCACGAGCCTCACACTGTCCGAGAGCGCACCGCGCATGATCAGCCACATGATGACCTCGGCGCCTTCCATGCCGCCCTTGACCGCGTAGTCGGCGATGCGCATCGCCGTCAGCTGCTCCGGGTCGTTCTCCAGCAGATCGAGGAATTCGTTGTCCCAGTCTTCGTTCAGAAAGCCGGCGCGCTCGCCGTGAACCTGGTGCGACAGCCCGCCGGTGGCGAAGATCGCCACTTTCAGGTCTTCCGGATAGCTCTCAATCGCCTTGCGCAGCGTCTTGCCGAGCTTCCACATCCGCTTCGCATTGGGAATCGGCAATTGCAGCACGCCGACTTGCAGCGGCACCACCATGCCCGGCCACGGGCCGCTGGCATCGCCCATCATCGACAGCGGCGACAACAGGCCGTGATCGACCGGCTTGCCCTGGAAGAACGACATGTCGAACTCGTCCGCCATCATCGCCATCGCGACGTGCTGCGACAGGCCGAGGTGGCCCTTCGCCGGCGGCACGTCGCGCGGTCCGCCGCCTTCGTCGGCGGCGATATACCGGTCGTCAATGCCGAGCGCGAAGGCGGAGTAGTGATCGAAGAAGAACGAGGTGATGTGATCGTTGTAGATCATGAACAGGACGTCGATGTCCTTCTGCTTCACCCAGTCGCGCACGACTGCGAAGCCGTCGAAGATCGGCTTCCAGGCCGGGTCGTTCTGCTTGTTGGTGTCGAGTGCGAAGCCGATGGTGGGCGAGTGCGAGGCGCCGATGCCGCCGATGATCCGGGCCAAGTGTCCCTCCGCGAAATGGGCCGCCGTGGACTGTGACCCGCGGCCGTGCTGGGACGGACCTTACGAAGTTTCCCATGCTAGACAATCATGCTAACGTGCACGGATCGTTTCTCTCGATGAACGAGCGGCTCTAGGATGAAATGGCGGATCGAGGACATTCCGGTGTTCCATGCGGTGGTCGCGACCGGCGGCATGACCGGCGCCTCGCGGTCGCTGGGCATGCCGAAATCCTCGGTCAGCAAATCGGTCGCCCGGCTCGAGCAGGATCTCGGCATCCGGCTGTTCGACCGCAACTCGCGGCGCGTCCGGGTGACCCGCGAGGGCGAGCTGTTCTTCCAGCAATGTCAGAAGATCCTGGATCAGGTCTCTGAGGCCGACGCGGTCATGACCGGGCTGGTCGGCGTGCCCAGCGGCCGACTGTCCGTGGCGCTGCCGCCGGCATTCTGCGAGGAGATCCTGGCGCCGCAGCTCGCCGAATTCCACCGCCGCTATCCGCGCATCGAGCTCGATGTCGAGGCCACCACGCGGGCGATCGACATGCTGGCCGACCGCTTCGACATCGCGGTCGTGGTCGGCGTGCAGGAGAATTCCGAGCTGGCGCAGAAAGTGCTGATCGGGGGCCGCCTGATCTGGGTGACCAGCCCCGCTTATCTCGCCGCGCACGACATCGGCGACGACGTCCGCGCGCTGGAGCGCCATCTCATGATCTGCGAGCGGCGCTATGGCGATCGCACCCTGATGATCAAGCAGCACGGCCATCTCGTCCGCTTCGACGTCGGTGCGCATGTCGCCCGCATCAACAATCCGCTGGCGGTGCGCCGCGCCGTCGCCCATGGCGCCGGCATTTCCTTTCTGCCGGAGCACTATTGCGTCGAGCTGATCGGCGAGGGCCGGCTGGTCGAGATCGGCAGGGGGGTCGTGTTCGACACCCGCGCCGCCCAGCTGACCGCGATCTTTCCGAGCCGCAAGCTGATCTCCTCGCGCGCCCGTGCCTTCCTCGACTTCCTCGAGGAGATCTGCACCGCGTCCGCGCACACCCTGATCGGTCAGACCTGAGGTGCGCCGTCCGTCTGCCTCACGCAAGCCGATGGAATGACGGCGGCAATGGCTCTCGCACCAGCTCGCTCAGATCGAGCGTTTCACCGCTGTCGGCGATATCCGAGAACAACACCTCGATGAAGGGATGCTGACGGTTGGATGCGGCGCCGCGCCGATATTTCCTGCTCACGATCCGCTCGATCGCAGCAAGGTTCAATTGTCCCAGCGCATTGTATTGGACACGAAACAGGCTCTGCCGGCCGCCCGTGTGCTCGATCGACTCGGCCCAGATGTCCATCACCTTGCGGCTGACGAAGGCCTCGACGCCGACGGCGCCATCCTGGGCGAGCAGGCGCAATCCGTCCATCGTATGCGGCTGCTCATCGACGCTAAATTGGCTCAGCGACATCGGAGATCCCTTTCTGTTGCGTGCATCGGCGGTCTCACGGGAGAGTCGAGAACGGCGATCGGCGCGTCGAACGTGTAGGAGAGCCCTGACGGCGCATAGTTCAACTGAACCTCGCCGCCGAGCTGCACGCCGAGCGTTTCGATCAGCCGGGTTCCGAAGCTTCGGCTGGCGGGCTGTTGAACGACCGGGCCGTGTCTTTCGGTCCAGGCGAAGCGGACCCGGCGTTGGTCGACGGTCCACAGCAGATCGACGCGTCCTTCCGGCACGGACAGCGCACCGAACTTCAGGGCGTTCGTGCACAGCTCGTTGAGCGTCATCGCGATGGCGATGACGGCATCCGGCGTCACCAGCACGTCGGGCCCGGTGATCGCAAAGCGTGAGTCGTCGGGCGTGTCGAAGGCCTGGACGGACGTACGGATCACCGTGCGGAGATCGCCGCTGGACAATTTCGCTTGCAGGAGGAGATCGTGTGCCCGTCCGAGGGCCAGGAGCCGCCCGGAGATGGCATGCTGTGCATCCTTGGTCGCCGGCACGTTGCGGAGGCTCTGGGAGACGATGGCGGTGACGGTCGCGAGCGTATTCTTGATGCGATGGTGCAGCTCCTCAAGAATGAGCTTTTGCAGCCTGCTCGCCGTCTCGCGTTCTCTCGCCTCGATTTCGGCCTGCTCGGACCGGGTCTTGGCATTGCTCTCGGCCTCGACGAGCAGGCGCTTCAGCCCGATGATTTCCGTCAGCAGAAAGTCGGGATCCACGACCGTGCCGTGAGGAGGCTCTGTGGTGAGGTTGATCTCGAGCATTGGCTGACATGTCCTTGTACCGGATGCCGCCCTCGGAGGGCACGATGGTACGCAGGAGCAGGCCGCCCCAGCGTCACTTCGTTCGCGAGCGGACACTTCCGTTGAAATGCCCGAGTATCTCGGCGGCGTTTGCGAGGATGGTCGCCTTCCTGATCGCGGCAGCGCGCTCGCCGCCCTGCTGCATCAGGCCCGCCGTCTCCAACGCATTCTCCGCCCTGGTGGCGAGCGTCGCGTGCAGCGATGACCGCTCTCGCTTGGCCGGCTCGGAGGGCTTGTCGGGGCGAACTGGCGCAAGCGCCCCGCTGCGAACGGCGGCCACCGGATCAGAATCGCGGCGACGATCAGCAGCCCAAAGAATGGCGGCGCCAGGAGCGGTCGCACCAACCACGCGCGCACTGGACGTGGTGGTGTTCGAAGAGGTGTTCGAAGTTTTCGACATGCTGTCCGCCTTCTGGTCGCGGCGGGAGCGCATGGCTCTCAGTCACCGATGGCAGCCGGGGGACGCGCGGTGATCATCAACATATGGTGTGCGCGCGCGCAATAGCGAGGTCCGGCCCGAAACTATTTGTCGCGAGGATCTGGTCGCCGCCATCGCCTGAAGCGAGAGCGAGTCTGGCCTGACGGCTCATCCGACGTTCGTAGCATCGTTGCATCGACATGCGAACGTCGGACGCCTGGCTCATTTGTGGATCATGTGCAGTTCTGATCGCGATGCCTTGGCATGGAGTCAGAACGTCGGACGTGTTATCGGCCGATTCCGACGCTCACGCCGGGCGCGCGGATGCCGATGCCGTCACGATCTTCATAGCCACGCCCTTCATAGTCACGCCGCTCGCGCCGGCCATAGCCGTAGGCGCCGCGGTCTTCGCGGATGATGACACGGCGTTCGCGGCTTTGGCGCCAGCAGCGGCCGTTCTCGTTGCAGACCAGGCGAACCTGCTGGATGCTGCTCTCCGGGAGGACCGATATACTGGCCGTGAGCGGGGCAGCGGAGGCGGCTGCAGCCATCAATGTGCTCGCCGCTACTGCGAGAGTGATCGTAAGAATCTTCATGGTGATGAGATGTCTCCGGGTGGGGGGATTGCGTCATGGAACCAATCTGCTGGCAATCCCATGGTTCCCCAGGCGGCGTCATTTGTTTCGTCCCGAGGCTCTGGCGTCGAACGGCAGCCTGCGCGCCATCGCGGCGGCAGCCTGTGCCCGTGACGCCGGAGCGCGGCGATGCTGCGCTCCGGCTGGCAAGGTCATCCCCGCCGCGCCGCCTCGATGGCGGCGACGTCGATCTTCTTCATCGTCATCATCGCGGCGAACACGCGCTTGGCCTCGGCTCCGCCGGCCGCCATCGCGTCGGTGAGTGCGCGCGGCGTGATCTGCCAGGAGATGCCCCATTTGTCCTTGCACCAGCCGCATTGGCTTTCCTGGCCGCCATGGCCGACGATGGCATTCCAATAGCGGTCCGTCTCCGCCTGATCGTCGGTGGCGATCTGGAACGAGAACGATTCGTTGTGGGTGAACGCGGGGCCGCCATTGAGGCCGAGACAGGGGATGCCACACACCGTGAATTGCACTGTCAGCACGTCGCCGGCCTTGCCGGACGGATAGTCGCCCGGCGCGCGGTGCACGGAGGCCACGTGGCTGTCGGGAAACACCTCGGCATAGAACCGCGCGGCCGCCTCGGCGTCCTTGTCGAACCACAGGCAGATCGTGTTTTTGTTCGTCGGCATCGCAGGGGTCCTCTCCGGTCCGGGTGCAGGCCACGCTTCAACCTTGGATAGGCGGCCATTTGGGAGTGCTCAAGCCAGCTCGTATCGATACGGCTGACCCAAGGACGGTCCGCATGCGCACATGCCGACACGACGGCCGGCGTTTCCAGCAGATTTTTTTCAGGTGGTCTGCAGCGGGTCGGTTCCGCCAACGGTTGTGGTCTTGGCGCAGTCATATCGTATGGACGTGTCGTGAGGCTTGCCGCCGCGGGTCCTGCGGCAGGGGGAATTGCATGAAAGCCATCACGCCGTTCGTGATGTCGGACGCGCTCGTCCTGCTGGCATTCGTTTTCGCAGCCGGGAGCGCCGCCGAGGCGGTCGGGTTCACCTGCGTCGCGAAGATGTCGCAGCAGCTCACGCCGGCCAAGCTGGAGAGTCTGATCACGCGAACCTGCCTTCGTCTCGGTCCGCTCGTGATCGGCGACGCTGCGATCGGGCAGGGCGTGTGATCTCGATCCGGATTCGTCAGCCGTGAGGCCAGTCGAGGCTCGGGCCGCCGTAGCCGGATTTGCGCCGCGGATATCCGCTCCGTCGTGACAAGCTGCCAGGTAACCTTTCCAGGTCCGCGATCGAACCGTCGGAACAACATGGTCCGGAGCGGTCAGCGGAGGTATCCGATTGCAGATCACACGCCCGCGCATCGTGCGCATCACGCACCGGCCGAGCGGCGAGGTGATTGCCGAGGGGCCGGTCGGACTCTGGGGCATCACGCCGTTTGAAGGAAATCTCTACATCCGGCGGCGCTACCTGAAGACGGGCCATCTTCGGCTGAACTGGATCCCCGGGCTGTGCATCTACAAGTTCTTGTACGTTTGGCTGGACCTTCGGCTTCCGGATGGCCGGCGTGAGCCGTCGATCGGCTGGCTGTACTGGCTACCCAATCCGCTGTTCTTCTTCATCGCATTCCGTCCCGCCGTGCCGCAGTCGTCGCCCGTTCTCGTCGTCGAGGAGGTGACGGAATGAGCGTGGCGAGCCGGCGCGATGTGACCGGCGGCCTGCTGTCGGTCCTCATGGCGGGCGCGGGATCCGCCCTGGCTGCGCCCCCTCACGATGACGTGCCGGCCTTCGCGGACGGGCGCCATCAGCTCATCTTGCTGCGGCCGCAACAGAGCCTGCCGCCGGTGAGGCTTTTTCGCCTCGAGGGCGGGACGCTCGATCTGGCCGCGCTGCGCGGCGCGCCGATCCTGCTGAACTTCTTCGCCTCATGGTGCGCGGCCTGCCGCACCGAACTGCCGGTGCTGGATCAACTCGCGCGCAGCGTCGCCCATGATCGCCTGCAGGTCGTCGCGGTGTCCGAAGACCGGAGCGATCGCGACCGTGTCGGTCGTTTCGTCGGGTCGCTTGGGCTGAAGACGCTGCCGATCTGCCTCGATCCGAACGGATATGTGGCCCAGCAGGGCGACGGCAGCGGCAGGACCGCGCCGTTCATCCTCCATGGAATGCCGATCACCTACCTGATCTCCGCTTCGGGCCTCGTCATCGGATACCTCCAGGGCGCCGCCGATTGGTCGTCGTCGGCGGCCGCCGATCTATTCGCCTATCTCAGGCGCAATTGAGGGACGCCATCTCGAACGCGGCGACGTAACCTTCCGCCGCATCCGAGCGAACCAATGTGCAGGCGTGCCGATGGCCGCCAGACGCCTGCAATGTCCGCAGGCTGAACCCTGAGAATGGAGGAACACGCATGTCCAATCGCACGCTGTCCGCAATGATTGTCGGCGCATTCGCGGTCGCCGCCGGCACGCTTGCCGTGACGTCCGCCTCGGCGGAGATGATGGCCAAGGGCGACATGGAAAAGATGATGAAGGCCAAGCAGGCCGAGACCATGAAGGCCATGAAGGACGGCAAGATGGAGAAGTGCTTCGGCGTCGCGCTGAAGGGCCAGAACGATTGCTTCGCAGGTGCCGGCACGACCTGCGCGGGCACGAGCACGGCGGACTATCAGGGCAATGCCTTCAAGCTCGAACCCAAGGGCACCTGCACGACGATGCAGACCCCGAAGGGATCGGGAAGCCTCACGCCGAAGGCCTGATGCCGCGGGCGGGCTGCGCGCGGCCCGCCTCACTTCTTGATCGGAGACTGCACGTGTCACGCTCGCAATTCTCGACGGCTGCAGGGATCCCTGCACGGGGGGGCGTCGGCCTGAAGGCCGAGCACTACCGCTGCATCGTCGAAACATCGCCCGACATCGGCTTCTTCGAAGTGCATGCCGAGAACTACATGGGCGCGGGCGGACCGCCGCACCGCTACCTCATGGCTATTCGCGAGCGCTATCCGCTGTCGCTTCACGGCGTCGGATTGTCGATCGGCGCCGATCGCCCGCTCGACCAAGCCCATCTCGGCCGCCTCCGCCAATTGATCGCGCGCTACGAGCCCGGATTGTTCTCGGAACACCTCGCGTGGTCGTCGCACGAGTCCGGGTTCTTCAACGATCTGCTTCCGGTCCCTTACACGACGGAAACCCTGAACCGCATCTGCGCCAATATCGACGAGGTGCAGAGCGCGCTCGGCCGCCGCATGCTGCTCGAAAATCCGTCCACCTATGTCGCGTTCGCGGAGAGCAACTGGTCCGAACCCGCCTTCATTGCCGAGATCGCGCGCCGCACCGGCTGCGGACTCCTGCTCGACGTCAACAACGTGCACGTCGCCGCAACTAATCAGCAGTGGGATCCGTATTCCTATCTCGACGCATTTCCGCTTGGGCATGTGCTGCAGATCCATCTCGCCGGTCACGCGCGCGAGGCCGACGAGCACGGACAGCCGCTCCTTATCGATACCCATGACCGTCCGGTCGACGACGTGGTCTGGGCGCTGTATGCGCGCGCCATCCGGTCGATCGGCCCCGTGCCGACGCTGATCGAGTGGGACGCCGAGGTGCCACCCTGGCCGGTGCTCGCGGAAGACGCCAGCCGCGCCGAGGCGATCATGCAGATGCAAGTGAAGGAGGTGGCGTGATGCCGCCGCCTGCTGAACGTCTTGGCAGCTTTGCGCGGGCGCTGCTCGACCCCGAGCAGCCGGTGCCCGCCGGCCTGGTCGGGCCGGACGGCACGCCGAGCCGGCGACGGTTCGGCGTCTACCGCAACAACGTCGTGGCCGGCTTGACGGCCACGCTGAAGGACGCCTATCCCGCAGTGCATCGCATCGTCGGAGCGGAGTTCTTCCAGGCCATGGCGCGCCGCTATGTCGTCTCCGAGCTTCCGCGCTCTCCCATCCTGCTCGATTACGGCGCCGGCTTCGCCGCGTTCATCCACGGCTTCGCGCCGGCATCGGCGCTGCCCTATCTGGCGGATGTCGCGCGGATCGAGCGCGCCTGGACGGAGGCCTATCACGCCGCCGAGGCCGGGCCGGTCACACCGGCGGCCTTCGCAGCCGTTGCGCCGGCCGATCTGCCCGGGCTTCGCCTGCGGTTTCATCCGTCGTTGCGGCTCGTCGGCTCATCGTTTCCTGCGCTCACGATTTGGCAGATGAATGCGGCCGGAGGAATTCCTGGCCCAGTAGATCTCGCCGCCCGAGAGGCCGCGCTGATCGTCCGTCCGGACGCTGATGTCGTGGTCCGCTCGATCCCCGCGGGCAGCCTCGCTTTCGTCGAGGCCCTCCTGGCTGGCCGATCGGTCCTGACGGCGCTCGAGAATGCGCTGCGCGCCGACGTCCGGTTCGAGCTGGCCGGAACTCTCCACGACCTGATCCACAGCGGAGCCGTGATCGGCTTCGACCTCGCGCCGATGGCGGGGACGGCATGAGAACGGCCGCAACCATTCCAGCCCTCGCCGTCGTCGTGCGTGACGTCGCGGATCGGCTCGCTCGCTTGGCGGGGACCGTGGCGCCCCCGGTGCTGCGGATCGCGCTGGCGGTCCCGTTCTTCAGATCCGGCCTGACCAAGTGGGATGGGTTGCTGTCGCTGTCGCCGGCCGCTTCCTATCTGTTCGAGGATGAGTTCAAGCTGCATGTGTTCGGGCAGGCCTACGATTTTCCCTGGCCTACGGCCTTCGCGTTCTTCGATGGCGTGGCCGAGATCGTGCTGCCCGTGCTTCTGGTGGCCGGGCTCGCGACCCGGCTGAGCGCGCTCGGGCTTCTGATGATGACCGCAATCATTCAGCTCGTGGTCCCCGACGGCTGGGCCAATTTTCATCTGCCATGGGCAGCGATGGCCGTTGCGATCATCGCCCTGGGGCCGGGGCCTGTCAGTCTCGATCATCTCGCGGCGTCGTTCGGTCGAAAGGCGGAGGGCGCCGATGAGCAGTGATCCGGGCGGTCCCGCACCGCGGCTGAGGCTCGTCTCGGCCGGCCATCAGGCGCGTGCCGAGGTCAAGCCGGGGCGGCGGGCGCTCGATTGGGCGATCCTGATGGCGCATGCCCAGGAGGGCGACCGCGTCGCCTATCAGCGGCTGCTGCAGGAGATCACGCCGTATCTGCGCTCGCTCGCGGCCCGGCGCTGCAACGACCGCAGCGACATCGAGGACGCGGTGCAGGACGTGCTGTTGACCATTCATTCGATCCGCCACACCTATGATCCGACGCGCCCGTTCGCGCCGTGGCTGGTGACCATCGCCAACCGCCGGCTGATCGATCGGGTGCGGCGGCAGGTCCGCCAGCGTGGGCGAGAGATCGCGCTGGCGCCGGAGCACGAGATTGCAGCCGAGCCCGAGACCAGTGCGGAGGCGGCCCCTGACCGCCGCGAACTGGAGCGGGCGATCGGCAACCTTCCGCCGGCCCAGCAACAGGCCGTGCGGCTGCTTAAGCTCAAGGAGCTGTCGCTCAGGGAGGCGTCGGCGGCGACCGGAATGTCCACGACCTCCTTGAAAGTCAACATGCACCGCGCTCTGAAGAGCCTTCAGAAACTGCTCATTCCGCGGAACGAGCCATGATCAAGACCGATGACCTGATCGACTCTCTTGCGACCGACATGCGGCCGGTGAGACGGCTGCGGCCGCCGCTGCTGCGCGCCTGCGGCTGGCTGCTGGGAGCAGCCGCCATCGTGGCGTTGCTCGCCGTCAACCAGGGGATCCGTCCGGATCTGGCGCAGCGCCTGCACGATGCGCCCTTCGTCACCAGCCTGCTGGGATCGATCCTGACCGGCGTGCTGGCGGTGATCGCGGCGTTCCTGATCAGTCTTCCCGACCGCTCGCGACTCTGGATGCTCCTGCCGCTGCCGGCGCTTGCGCTCTGGCTGTCCAACATCGGCTATCAGTGTCTGACGGACTGGGTCTCGATCGGTCCCGACGGCATGAGTCCGGGCGAAGCGGCGCGCTGCTTCACGACGCTCGCGGTGACGAGTCTGCCGCTGTCGCTGGCCTTGCTGGTGATGCTGCGCTATGCCGCGCGGCTTCGTCCCACCATGGTCGCTCTGATGGGAAGCCTCGCCGTCTCTGCGATCACGTCGACGGCGCTCGCGCTGTTCCATACCATCGACGCCTCGGTGATGATCCTGATGTGGAACGTCGGAACGGCGGTCCTGCTCATGGGGGTGGCCGCCCTGTTTGGCCGCCGCATGTTCCTCTCGATCGCGCCACGCGTCTTTGCCCAGGACTGAGCTCGCAGTGCTGCGCGCCACGAACATGGGCGGCAGCGGGCGTAACCTTTGTCGCGTTCGAAGCGAACAGCCAGCAGGGCTTCGGCGCGGGCAGGCCCGCCAGGACGCGCATCGCGCGCGTCGACATGCACGCGGCGCCAGGAGAATAGGACGATGCAACGATCGAAGAATCTGATCTCGTGGGCCGGCCCGGTGCTGCTGCTCGCGTCATTCGCTGCCTCCGGCCCCAGCATGGCGGCCGATGCAAGCCATCTGACCTTCGTCACGCATGCTGCATTCTTCTCGGCCGAGACAAAGCAGCCGAAGTCGGTCGATCCCCATGCCTTCGTCGCGGACGCGGCAGCGCCGGTCGCCGTCGGGCCGCAGAACATCTCGCATGTCGCCGGCTTCCGGCCAGCGTTCATCGATCAGGATGCGATGACCGTTGCAATCTCCAATGCCAAGGGAGAGGCGATCGGCTTCACGCTCGGCGACTGGCTGGCGGCGAGCGGCAGCGTGACGCTCACGCCGACGGCTGGCGGCAAGGTCGAGATTGCCATGAGCTTCGATCATCTGAAGCCGGGCGGCCATTACAGCCTGTTCGAAAACCATTTCGACCAGAAGCCTGTCGGCTTCACGCCGCTCGACGGCACTGCCACGACCAACGACTTCGTGGCCAGCGCAGATGGCAAGGCCAAGCTGACGATCATGGCGCCGCAGCCTCTGACCCACGACAACGCCGTACTGCTCGTCTATCACAGCGACGGTGCGGCTCATGGCGCGCAGCGCGGCGACATCGGCGTCAATGCCCATCATCAGCTGATCGCACGGATTCCGGAATAGGCGGTCAGAGAGCTGGCGCATGATGGCAAGGCCGGCGAGGTGACCCGACGATTCGTAGGCCATCATGCACGGCTGTGGGGGAGGGGGATCGCAGATGGACAAGAGCGCAGTGCTGGCGGCGCCTGCGGCCGTCCTCTGAGACCGCCGCTTGCCGCGGCCCTCGGACCATGAGAGCTCAGCAACGGCTGCAGACATCAACGACGCAAATGCGATCGCTTTGGTCGTTCAGGGGAAAGGCCTTAGGAGCGACCGAACGGCCGAACGATGAGCTTCTCGCGCTGTTTCGGGGGCAGGCGGCCTGCCGATTGGAAAGATTTTGGTTGCTGTTTTTCAGAAACTGTGCTTATGTCGGCGCATCCCGCCTCGAGCAGAGGGACGTACGCGTCGTCACGAACGTGGAGGTGGGCTGCGATGGACGTGATGGCTGTGCCGACGAGCGCAGTGGTTACGTACGGCGAAGTCGTGTGGTCCTGGCCTCTCGACGCTGAGGTCAAGTCCGTGAGCGTTGCTTGACGGCACGCGCGGGCGATGGGGGCAAGAAAGCCGATCCCCAGGGAGAGCACGAAGGACACCGTTAACACCGTCGCGCGGGGAAGGCCGGGTCTGTCCGGCTGTACCTGTGGTACCTGCCGCTTGCATTCTTTTGAGCAGGCGGGCCACGGGCCTCAGCCGAGGTCCGGCCTTCCTCGCGCCCTCTCTTTGTTCAGAGGGACACGAATGCTGCATCACCCGGGCACGACGTGCCGCGGGATGAAAGATGCTTATCACTTCGCCTCCGTGATGAGGCCGAAGGTGTCGACATTTACTCAACTGTCGTCCCGGACAAGCGCGCAACGCGCGCGCCGATCCGGGATCATAACCCCAAGGAGATGTGCGAGGCACGATGGTCGACCATTCTCGCCCAGCCGCATCCGCCGCGGCGTATGGATCCCGGGTCGGCGTCCGGCAACGCTCCGCGTTGTCGGACTTGCCCGGGACGACACTGAATGCTTGGCGCGTCTTGGACTTCATCACCAGCAATGTGAGTTTTGCAGCGCTGCTCCGATCCATGTATCCAGCAGCCGCACAACACAGAGGAAATGCACATGACCAAGACCGCCGCCGAAATCGAGGACGACCGTCAGATCCGCGAGCTGTTGCAGAATTGGGCGATCTGGCGCGATGCCGGCGATTGGGAGCGTTTCCGCACGGTGTGGCATCCGGATGGGCGGATGATGGCGACGTGGACGCAGGGCACCGGCGACGAGTTCATCGAGATCAGCAAGGCGGCCTGGGCCAAGGGTGTGAACATCCTGCACTTTCTCGGCGGCATCTCGGTCGATCTCGCCGGCCAGCGCGCGATCGCGCAGACCAAGATGACGATCTCACAGCGCGCCGAAGTCGAAGGCGTCGTTTGCGACGTGCTCTGCACCGGCCGCTTCTACGACTTTCTCGAGAAGCGCGCGGGCAAATGGGGCATCGTGCTGCGCCAGCCGATCTATGAGAAGGATCGCATGGACCCGGTGACACCCGGCGCGGTGCCGGCGCTGGATCGTGCGCTGCTCGAGCAGTTTCCCGTGGGGTATCGGCATCTCGCCTATCTGCAGACGCGCATCGGCTACACGGTGAAGCGCGACATGCCCGGGCTGAAGGGGCCGGAAGTCGAAGCGCTCTATGCACGCGGCGCCGCGTGGCTTCGGGGCGAGCACTCGTGATCGTCGAACCCTGCCTCGCTGGCGCCGCGCTGCCTGCGGAATCTGCTCTCGCCGTGGGGCGGCTGATCCCTCGTGCCTGTGGTCCCGTTGCCAGGCAAAGATGCCAAGGGATCGAGCGCTCGCTGGGCGGCGAAGGCCGAAGCCGAACGGGTGACATCTGGTCGAGGACCGGCGAGGAATCAACGCAAGTCACTGAATTAGAAAGGATTGTCTGTCAGCTTCGTTCCTTCTGGCGGAACCGTCGCGCGGCTGGGAAGGTGTTTTGTATACAGAAATGGCAGATGTGGACATGGAACAGGCGGAACTTGCGCCTTGTCTCCCATGTATTGTATACAGCGGCCAGTTGGACGTATACCGACACGAGGACACGCCATGGCCGCTTCTTTTCCGATGAATGCCTGGTACGCCGCTGCCTGGGACGCCGAGGTCAAGCAGGCCCTGCTGCCGCGGACGATCTGCGGCAAGCACGTCGTGATGTACCGTAAGGCCGACGGCACCATCGCCGCGCTCGAAGATGCCTGCTGGCATCGGCTGGTGCCGCTGTCCAAGGGGCGGCTGGAAGGCGACACTGTCGTTTGCGGCTATCACGGCTTGAAGTTCAGCCCGCAGGGCCGCTGCACGTTCATGCCCTCGCAGGAGACCATCAACCCCTCGGCCTGCGTGCGGGCCTATCCGGCGGTCGAGCGGCATCGGTTCATCTGGCTGTGGATGGGCGATCCGGCGCTGGCCGATCCCGCGACCATTCCCGACATGCACTGGAATCACGATCCGGCCTGGGCCGGCGATGGCAAGACCATCCACGTCAAATGCGACTACCGGCTGGTGGTCGACAATCTGATGGATCTCACGCACGAGACCTTCGTGCACGGCTCGTCGATCGGCAACGACGCGGTGGCGGAAGCGCCGTTCGACGTCACCCATGGCGAGCGCACCGCGACCGTGACGCGCTGGATGCGCGGCATCGAGCCGCCGCCGTTCTGGGCGAAGCAGCTCGGCAAGCCCGGTCTCGTCGACCGCTGGCAGATCATCCGCTTCGAGGCGCCGTGCACGGTGACGATCGACGTCGGCGTCGCCCCGACCGGGACGGGCGCGCCGGAGGGCGACCGCTCGCAGGGCGTCAACGGCATGGTGCTCAACACCATCACGCCGGAGACCGACAAGACCTGCCATTATTTCTGGGCGTTCGCCCGCAACTACCAGCTTTCCGAGCAGCGGCTGACGACGGAGATTCGCGAGGGCGTGTCGGGCATCTTCCGCGAGGACGAGCTGATCCTGGAAGCGCAGCAGCGTGCGATGGACGAGAATCCAGGACGCGTTTTCTACAACCTCAACATCGATGCAGGCGCAATGTGGGCACGACGGATCATCGATCGGATGATCGCGCGCGAAACGCCGCTGCGCGAAGCCGCGGAGTAAATGGAATGGCTGAGCGTGACAGCGAGCGCTCGATCTCGCAGACCGTCCGTGCGCAGCTCACTTTGCGCGACCTGATTCTCACCGGCGGCTTGCGCCCTGGCGAGCGCATCTCCGAGCTGCAGGCGGTCGAGGCCGCCGGCGTCTCGCGCACGCCGGTGCGGATGGCGCTGGTGCGGCTGGAGGAGGAGGGGCTGCTCGAGGCCATTCCGTCCGGCGGCTTCATGGTGAAGTCGTTCTCCGAGCGTGACGTGCTCGACTCCATCGAGGTGCGCGGCACGATGGAAGGACTGGCGGCGCGGCTCGCCGCCGAGCGCGGCGTGTCCGTGCGCGACACCGAGCCGATGCGCGAATGCCTCGCCCAGATCGACGAGCTCATCGCGCCCGCCGAGCTCTCGTTCGATGGGTTCTCGGCCTATGTGGCGCTGAATGCGCGCTTTCATGCCTTGCTGGCCGAATTGTCGCGCAGTCCGCCCGTGATCCGCCAGGTCGACCGCGCCAGCGCGCTGCCGTTCGCCTCGCCAAGCGGCTTCGTGATGGCGCAATCGGCGCTCCCCGAGGCGCGTCACATCCTGGTGGTCGCACAGGAGCATCACCGCATCGTCATCGACGCGATCGAGAACCGCGAGGGCGCGCGCGCCGAGGGGATCATGCGCGAGCATGCCCGGCTTGCCGCCCGCAACCTGCGGCTGGCCGTGAAGGCGCGTGGTCCGATGGACCTGGTGCCGGCGGCGGTGCTGATCAAGACGCAGACCAACGGCTGAGGAGGCGATCATGCGTTTCCAGGACAATTGGTCGCCTGCGACCCTGGTCTCGACACGCGACCTCGCGCCGGGCATCCGCGAATTCATTCTGCGGCCCGACGGCTATGTCTGCGCGCCCTATGCGGTTGGCAGCCACATCAAGGTCGGCGTTCTCGCCGCCGGCCAGCCCGATGTCCGCTCCTATTCGCTGGTCGGCGAGGCGGATCCGCGTGGCTACCGGATCGCCGTGCGCTTCGCCGAGGATTCCCGCGGCGGGTCGCGCTATCTGTGGTCGCTGCAGCCCGGTGCGCGGCTGGATGTGGCGAGCCCGACCTCGCTGCTGCAGATCGACTGGCAGCGGCCGCATTATTGTCTGGTCGCCGGCGGCATCGGCATCACGCCGCTGGTTGGGGCCGCGCACGCGCTGCTCCGCAAGACACCGAACGTCTCGTTGCACTACGCAGTGCGATCGCAGGGCGAGGCGGCCTATGTCGATGAGCTCTCGGCGCTGCTCGGCGACCGGCTCGCGGTGTATGCCGCAGACCAGTCGCAGCGGCTGGACCTGCCCGGTCTGTTTTCGGGTCTGCCGTCCGGAGCAGCCGTGCTGTTCTGCGGACCGATGCGGATGCTGGATGCCGCGCGCAGCGCGTGGGCGGCGTGCGGCCGCGCGCCGGCCGATCTCAGTTATGAGACGTTCGGATCGAGCGGCCGGCTGTCGACCGAGCCGTTCAAGGTCCGGCTGCGTGGCAGCGGCGAGGAAATCGTGGTGCCGCGCGACCGCTCGATGCTCGACGTGCTGAATGTCGCCGGCCATGAGGTCATGGCGGATTGCCGGCGCGGCGAGTGCGGCGTCTGCGCGGTCGACGTGGTCGAGGTCGAGGGCGAGATCGATCATCGCGACGTGTTCTTCAGCGCCGAGCAGAAGCACGACAACCGCAAGCTCTGCGCCTGCGTGTCGCGCGCCCATGGCGTGGTCACGATCGATACGATGGAACGAGCCGACGCGCTGTGAGCGCGATGCCGGCTACTTGTCGGCGAGGCTGACCGGCATCGCTTCCTGCGGCTTGGCGGCCGGTCTCCGGCCGCTCTGCTCCGCGGCAAGAGCGGCCCGCGCCGCCTTGAGGCGCGCGTCGGCGTCCTTGTCGGCGAGCAGCGCGTCGGTGAGGTTGGCCTCCGCGAGGTAGGCGGCCTCGGCCGCGGCCTTGGCCGCCGCGATGTTGGTAGCGGTGGGATTGGCCTTCGCCAGCGCCTCCGCCGCGTCGCGGTCGGAAATGGCCTTCTCGTTGGCCGCCAGCGCCGCATCGAGATTGGCGTCGGCGACCATCTCGGCAGCATGGGCAGCCGCCAGCGTCGCCGCAGCGGGACTGAGCGGCGGCCGGGGGCGCAGTGGTTTCACCGTGGCCTGCGGCTTGACGGTCTGAGCCTGTGGCGGCAGCGCGGGCGGAGAGGATGGTGGGAGTGCCGTTGGCTGCTGGATGGGAGGTGGCTGGAGCGATGGCATGGTCGGTACGAGCCCGATCGGCACCATCCGCGCAAACGAGCTGCGCGCGTCGCGCATCAGGCCGCCCATGATGTCGTCGAGCGGATCGGCCATCGCGGTCCCGCTCAACGCTGCGCCGGCAAGCATGCCGATCGCACCGGCGACATGTCTCGACGTGATGCAGACGGCCATCGGAGCCTCCCTTGCGACGAGATCGGGCCAGCCGACCCCTCGCGCTCGCCGGCTGCCTTATTCCGGAAATGGGTTTGCAGGGTGGCGCCATCGTGGAGCGTCGCGCCCGACATGCGCCGCATCTGCCACATTGGGCTTTCAGGCGAGCTCTTCGCGCACCCGCGCCGCCGCCCCACACATCGCCTTCAATTTCCCGAAGGCGGTCGCACGCGGCAGATATTTCATGCCACAGTCCGGCGCCACGACCAGCCGCTCCGGCGCCACCACTTTGAGGCCGTTGCGGATGCGCTCGGCGACGACCGCGACCGGCTCGACCTCGGCATCGCCGAGATCGAGGACGCCGAGCACGATGGTCTTGGTCGAGAGATCTTTGAGAACGCCGAGGTCGAGTCGCGGCTGCGCCGCCTCGATCGCGATCTGCGCGGCGTGGCAATCGGCAAGCTCGGCCAGGAACGCATATCCGCTCGGCTTGCTGGAGCCCGGCACGATGGCGGCATAACCGAAGCAGACGTGAACGATGGTGGGCACCGTAATGTGATCGAGCGCCCGGTTGATCGCCTTGACGGCATAGCGCCGCGCCGCCTGCGGATTGTTGCGGACCCAGGGCTCGTCGAGCTGGATGACGTCGGCGCCGGCGCGTTGCAGGTCGCGGGCCTCGGCATTGACGACGTCGGCGAAAGCCATCGCGAGCGCCTCGTCGTCACCGTAGAAGTCGTCCTGGGCTTGCTGGCTCAATGTGAACGGCCCGGGCAGGGCGATCTTGGCGGCATGCTTGGTGTTACGGCGGAGGAACTCCATGTCACGCAGCTCGACCGGCTGTGTCCGCCGGATCGGACCGACGACGCGCGGCACCGGCGTCTTGATCCCGGACGGCGAGATGATGATGGCGGGATTGTCGGCATCGACGCCGTCGAGCGCAGTCGCGAACCGGTTGGAGTAGCTTTCGCGCCGGATCTCGCCATCCGACACGATGTCGATCCCGGCCTGTTCCATGTCGTGGATCGCGACGATGGTCGCATCGTCCTGGGCGTCGTCGAGCAGCGGCCGGGGGATGCGCCACATGCCCTGCATGCGAATGCGGGGAACGGACTTCGACAGCGTTGCGCGATCGACCAGCCAATCCGGCTGCGGGTAGCTTCCGACCACGGTGGTCGGCAGGAGATGTCGAGGCATATTCACGCAATGCTCTCCCGCGGGTCCGACTCAACCTTTGATATGATAGCAGGCAGTAAGCTCAGGGCAGAATGCAACCTAAAGTTTTGTTCGTGTTCGGGTCGTCACGGAAATAGTTCGCATTTTCTGCAGTTTATCAGTTCATCATTCTCCACGAGGCGACATCATCGATGCAACACATCCTGACCCTCAACTCCGGCTCATCCTCGATCAAGTTCGCCTTGTTCGAGGAAGATGCCGCCCTTGTCGAGGCCGTGCATGGCCAGATCGAAGGGCTCGGCGGTGCGGCGCCGCATCTCGAAGCAAAGCTGAGGGACGGTGCGCTGGCTGACGAACGGCTCGATGCCGCGAGCGCCACCGATCACGAGGCGGCTCTCGGCGTCGTGCTCGAGGTACTGCAACGCGCCATCGGTCGCACCGAAGTCGACGCCGTCGGTCATCGCGTCGTCCATGGCGGGCTCGCTTTCACGCAGCCGATCGTCGTCAATGACGATGTTCTGAATGATCTGCAAAAGCTCATTCCGCTGGCACCATTGCACCAGCCTCACAATCTCTCCGGCGTCCGCGCCGCCCATCGCGCCTTTCCCGATGCCGTGCAGGTCGCATGTTTCGACACCGCGTTCCATCGTTCGCACCCCTGGGTCAATGATACCTATGCCTTGCCGCGTGAGTTCTACGACCAAGGCATCCGCCGCTACGGCTTTCACGGCCTGTCCTACGAATACGTCGTTTCGCGACTGAAGGAGATCGCTCCGCTCGACGAGAAGGGCCGGGTGGTCGTGATGCATCTCGGCAACGGTGCCTCGATGTGTGCGATCCGGGATGGGCAGAGCATCGGTTCGTCGATGGGATTCACGGCGCTCGACGGTCTGCCGATGGGCACGCGCTGCGGTCAGCTGGACCCTGGCGTCGTCCTCTATCTGCTTCAGGAGAAGCGGATGACCGCCGAGGCGGTCACCGATCTCCTCTACAATCATTCGGGCCTCAAGGGATTGTCGGGACTGTCGCAGGACATGCGCGAATTGGAGGCAGCCGGCACGCCGGAAGCCCGGCAGGCGATCGACTACTTTGTCGACCGCATCAGGCGCGAGCTCGGCGCTATGGCCGCGATCCTCTCGGGCATCGACGCGGTGGTGTTCTGCGGCGGCATCGGCGAGCACGCATGGCGCATTCGCCAGCGCGTCTGCGAAGGCTTCGAATGGCTCGGGATCGCGTTGGACGACGGCCGCAATCGTGCGAGCCATTCCTTGATCTCTTCGGACCGGTCGCAGGTGCGCGTGCGCGTGGTCAATACCAATGAGGAAATGATGATCGCGCGGCACGCCGCGCGCCTGCTTAGGCAGCAATGACTGAGATGGCCGACCAGACCTGCTGATTTGCCGCTTGGCGGGCTCAAGCGGTGGTCGCAACACCCAGTGTTTTCATTCGTGACAGCAGCTCGTCAAGCGCCTCTGCTGGAGTT
>NZ_JAUEYJ010000030.1:0-66945 GCF_032489615.1 Bradyrhizobium sp. SZCCHNR1051
CTGTTCCGGCTGTACCGGGAGGAACGGCTCACGGTGCGCCGCAGAGGTGGCCGCAAGCGGGCCCTCGGCACACGAGCACCGATGACGGTGCCGCTGCTCTCGAATGATCGCTGGTCGCTCGACTTCGTGTCGGATCAGATGACCGACGGCCGGCGCTTCCGCGTCCTGACCGTGGTCGACGACTGCACCCGCGAATGCCTGGCGCTGGTGGCCGACACCTCACTCTCGGGCGCCCGGGTCGCTCGGGAGCTGGACCGGCTGGTCGCCGAGCGCGGCAAGCCCAAGATGGTGGTGAGCGACAACGGCAGCGAGTTCACGAGCAATGCCATTCTGACATGGACCGATCAGAGCCGTGTCGCCTGGCACTACATCGCACCGGGGAAACCCATGCAGAACGCCTTCATCGAGAGCTTCAACGGCCGCCTGCGGGATGAACTGCTGAACGAGACGCTGTTCACCTCGCTCGCCCAGGCCCGCGTTGCGCTCCGATGCTGGCAGACCGACTATAACGACTCTCGGCCGCACTCCCAGCTCGGATGGAAGACGCCATCCGAGTTCGCCGCCACCTGCAATCCGCGTCGGGATCTGGCGCTGCGCTATGCCGAGAGCTCCGCGCCAGCTCCCGCCGCTACGACCGCCCAGATGGGCACATCAAACCGCCCGAACGAACTCAGATCTGGATAAAACTTGGGGGCAAGGTCAACCCGTTGCCCCTTGACGGATGGGCCACGTGAACCCAGCGCTTTCCACCCGCGCGGTAGGAGACTCCCTCGTACTCTGGTTCTCCGCAAAAATCAGCGGAATAAAAGTCTCCGACAATCCTCTTCATTTTCCTCAAGTAGCCGTCCGAGTTACCCAGCAACACGACTAGCTTGGTCCGTTCTGGTAGAGCCGATAGGAATTGGCTGAAACAGTTGCGCACCACTGCTCTCATTTCCAAATGATCGAATGCAGGCAGAACCTTTCCGCTTTCACCAGAGTATTGGTTATTCTTTGCGTCCCATCCCGTGAGGCTGCATCGAATCACGGAACCCCATCCGAACTCCATTTCTTTAGATACAATCAGCGAATCCACACAATTGGTGTCCTTAGCCAACCCGACAATCTGGAGTACCGCTGTTAGTCGGTCGCGAAACTTTGCATACGCTACCTTGTCAAAGTCCCCCTCACCAATGCACGCGCTCATCGCATTGGATTGGGTATTCCCCTTTGTCATTCCCAAAACCAAGACGCGCGGCTCACGGGAGCCCCACGCGGCGGGATCATTTACAAGCTTGAATTTAGAATCTCTAGAGACATATTCCGCGCCCGTACCGAAAGACCCCCAACAGCGCCTGCACTCAATCAATCCATGTGCGGGCAACAAATTTGCGCTACGCGCCTCACTTTTGCTCACGCAGGCTCCAATCTTCACTATCAATGCAGCCCTCGCACCTTCTCAGGAGCAAACACGTCTATTTCGCACTCCTTTACTTTGCGAAGAGAGGCATTGGAGGCGGCCAACCCGCTTGCGGACTTATAGATGTCCAGGCCCCGTCCCAGCTTGAACACGTTCCCGTTGTCCAAGACAACAAATCGATCATGCAGGTCCTCTGAAAATGAAACACTGACGCGGCAGCCGATCTGTTCGTACAAATCTCGGTCGAACGCCTCCAAGAACTTGGATACTTGTTCCAGCTCAGCGCTATCCTGAACTTTGGTTTGAACGCTGATCGATTTGAGCTTTGCAGCAGAACATGCTGCCCGCACAAATTCTGAAAAATTGCGTCGTTGGTGCCCTTTGACTAGGAACGGTTCGATCAACCAAAGATTAACGGTCCCCTTTAAGAACTTCGGCGCAAAGATTTTATCGAATGTCCATCCCGTGGCATTGTTCTGCAGTGAAAATCGCGCAACACACGCCTGTGCATTCGTTCGAATTTCCGCCGGGTCGTCCAAGCGAATAACCGGAGCTTGACGCTCGCCTCGATCTGGCTCCTCCTCCTGTGGGCCGCCCAATGCTGTGGGCTCGGAAGGCACCATCGCGGGCGCCGCCTCAACCCAGTCTAGCAACGTTTGGACCTCGCCAACGACCTTGCCAATTTCCGACGTAAGCTCCTCAGCCAATCGTTCGAATATTTCCTTTTGGCCAGCTATTGCCGCTTCGGCTGCGGCGCGAATGTCCGCTGAAACTCGCTCGATCTCTGCACCCGCATGGCTCAGCGCCCGATTGGGAAGCGCCGCTGCCTGCTGATGAAGGTTTTGAGAAAACTCAGCGAACCGACCCAAAACATGTGCACGAAGAGCGTCGCTGAGGATCTTCACCACCCTCTTATAGAAGCTGCGGACCTCGACATTTTGATTGACTACGGTTCCCTTACCCCAAATTCCCGATACGCTTTGGCGCGCCTTGGAAATCTCGTCCTCGACCTTCTGATCTATGAAATCCTCCAACAAAGTTACAATCTTGTTCTCTTCTCCTGTGATCAATTCCTGCAAAGAACCGAGCGTTCCGTCCAAAAATTTCTCTAACTCGCCTGCGATGTCGAGCTGAACATCTGAACCAAATTCGAGTGCGCGCTTTGTTTCTCCGGCTCTATCGGACAGCGCCTTTAGGTGGAGGCGAAACTTGGCAATGAAACGGCTGAACTCCTCCGTCTGCTCATTCAGTTGTTGCGCGACCGTCGGAAATATTTTGTTCGCGACACGCAACTGGAATTGATGAAGGTAGCCCCAATTGCCGCCACGCCGGGTGCGCCAATGCCGACCAGCATCATCAGACTCGTATGCGCCCAAAACGGCTTGCGCATGTAACACGACATTCTCCGAAGCCAGCTTCTCGATTGGTGCCCTGTTCTCCAACGCGACTTTGAGTGTCTGAGCATCAGCAAGGGTTACTGCCGAAAATTTTGAACAATCGTCTCTAAATTGGTCACGAAAGTTTCCAAGCTTCTCTTCGGCCACCTCCCGGTTCTTGAGATTTCGAACAGCGGATCGGCGACCTTCAATCAACGCGAGCAGTTGCTGCAGAATCACGACCGTGTCAGCCTGAATCTTGTCTTTCGCAGCAGCGAGACGAGACTCTGTAGCCAGAACTGAAAACAGTATCTGCCGAATCTGATTCATCCCGCCGGGATCCGCGGCGGCGAGCGGAAAGCGCACAGGCTCTTTTTTCAACCAATCACGATGATTGGTCGCGGACGTAAAGGCTATCTCAATTGCGCCCAATTGTTCTCGATAGCGCTGCATCGAAGCGCCACCCGATGCTTTTTCGAGTTCGTCGAGCGTTGCCTCGATTTCACCTCTCAGCCTAACTCGTTCCGCTTCAATGCGTTGAGAAATCGGCTCGGGTTCTTCATCTTCGTGTTGCCGTTGTTTAACGTGCTGATCATAAGTGTGGTCAACTTGTGTTACGACGAAGATTAGCTGCTTGACCGTTCCTCTTCGCAAGAGAGAGAGCAAGAATTCCTTCTCTGACTGACCGTATGCAGCTCCTGACTTGGTTAAGAACAAGACGGCATCGACATTTTCGACGGCCTTTTCCGTAAGCTGGACGCGAAATCGTTCGGTATCATCCAATCCTGGGGTGTCGAGTAAAATGACGCCTTCCCCAAGAATCGTCGAAGGTGTCTGAATTTCAATCGACTCGACAAGGCAGTGATATGGCTTGGTGCTGCTGGTATATTCTTTCAAGCTACGTCGAAATTGACTTTCTTGCTTCTTGCTCGAATCACGCGACGAACTAGAAAGCGTGATCTCGCGCGAGTGCCCTCCAACATGAACCAAATCGCGTTCAATTCCCCTAAGGTCGAATTCGAACGGGCGGCCAGTGCCCGGCTCGACCCCCTTCGAGAATTTCATCCAGTTCGCGAATCGGTGAGCGTTTGGATCTGACTCGTCGAGTTCGTGGAGCTTCTTGAGTTCGTCCCAAACAGCCCGGTCAATTAGATTGATCGTTGCGCGGACCTCGTCACCGCTTCGGAAAGTTGTGATAGCTGCTGTTTCCGGCGACGTGTCTTCCCCCGCAAGTTGGCGTTCGAGCAACTCGTTCACAAACGAGGATTTGCCTGCTTTGAAGCGACCAATTACGGCGACCTTATAAGCGGCTGGAATCTCGCTCTGCTTCAGAACATCTCGAAGCTTGGCGGCTGCGGCGCTGCACTCCGAGCCGAGGTTCCATTGACTGTCAATGGACTTTGCCTCAAGGAGATTGGCTAGACGATTTATCCTGTCGCATGCCGTTTCGAGGTCCTTCTTGAGCTTGCTTGGTGTCTTACGGTTCAATTGCTCAGCCCCTTTTTCCCGAATATCACCCTTACTTCGCCATTCCTGCTTTTCAACCCTGCATTGGTATGAGACCTCGGAGCATCTACCCGGACCGAACGAGCGTGGCTGTACAGTCAAGCATGGTCAGGACTCCGCAGTTATCAGTTCACCCCCAACATTCACGGCGGGCATCGGAGCTTTGGTCTTTGCCCCCAAGCTCCGGATGCGCTCGCCTATGCTGAGCACATTACCCTTTCCGGTCGATAGCCGCTTTACTGCCTCGCTATGAGCAGCGAGCGCATTGTTCATGCGGTCTGCGACTACGTTTAGATCGGCCAAGCTTGCGCCTACCTTGTCGCATAGGGTGCCCGCAAGCTTCGCGATCTCCTGCGCATTCTGAGCTTGCAGTTCGTATCTCCAAATGGAGGCGACAGTTCTGAGAGTCATCAGAAGGGTCGGCGGCCCGACCAAGACGACGCGTTTATCCCAGGCGTAGGTGAACAGTTCGGGTTCAGCGGCAAGAGCGGCAGCAAGCGCCCCCTCAATTGGCACAAACATCAGAACGCAATCGTGCGCAGCAATTTTCTCGTTATCCTGATAGCTCTTGCGCGATAGGCCATCGATGTGCGTTTTGATATCCCGCACAAACTGCGTCGAATACTGCGCACGTTCGTCCTCGACTGTCGCTGAAATCAGCCGGTCGTAGGATGCCAATGATATCTTCGAATCGATGACCAGAGTTCTTTCTTCGGGCAAAAGAATAAGCACGTCTGGTCGCTGCGCCACGCCGGACTCGCTCTTGAGGCCCAGGCCGCGTGCTTGGGTGATGTATTCCCTGCCTTCTTGAAGACCAGCGGCCTCCAGAATACGTTCCAGAACCAGCTCACCCCAACGCCCCAACATTTGCACGTCGCCCTTAAGAGCCTTTGCGAGCCCATCAGCTTGCGAGCCGAGATTCTGGCTTGCCTCAACGACGAGCCTTATGTGCTCCTTGAGAGACAACACCTCTCGCTTCTCCGCATCATAAGCAGTCTCGACCCTATTCTGGAACTCGGAGATGCGCTCGCGCAAAGGATCCACAAGCGCAGCAATTTGCTTTTGCGATACCTCAGTCAGCTCGGCAGCGTTTACCTTCAATGCTCGCGTCGCAATGTTTTCGAATTCGGTTCGAAGCGTGTCGTTGAGCTTCTTGTCTTGGGAGCGAAGCAGCTCGATTTCATTGGCTTGAGCTTGGCAGCGCTCGCCAAGCCGAGCAACTTCTTCCGCAACACTTTTGCATTGCGCTCGGAGTTTCGAACTTTCCTCGTTCAAGTGATCGCGCGTGTCCTCCAGCGAGGTGATCTGCTTCTTGAAGGATTCTTCCCGTTCGAGAAGGCGCACCACCTTTTCACTTTCTTCCCGCGCCAAATCCTCCGCTCGCACCCGGGCGGCGCTGGCCTGCTTTAGGGATTCCGAAAGATCGACAACCTGTCTATCCAGAACTAGCGCCCGCTCATCCAGCCTAGCGCCGCTCTTTTCGAGGGCCGCAAGAGTTTCAGACTTCGCCCGAGCCTCCTCTGATGCCGCCTGTAGCTCTGACCTTGCTTCCCCGAGCGCGGTCGTAAGCCGCTCGACTTCTACCTGTGCCGCGAGCAAGGCTGCTCGGTCGGCTTCCCGCCGCTGTGGAAAAAGATACCTTCCAACGAAAAAGCCCAGCAATCCCAGGATCGCGGCCAGCAAACAGACAAAAATAACGAGTTCCATAGCTACCCCCGACGACAATCATTCTTGCAAACGAAGCATCATGGGAATATAAACTATACGCGTCTATAAACGATGTCAATATACTTTCTATTCCCATCTTGAGGAAGCAATGAGCGAGACCATCCCGGCGTTAAAGTGGGGCATCGAGCAGCGCTTGGAGTTTATCGAATTTCGATTGTTTTGGGATGGCCGCGTGAACAGGTCGGACATCATTGAGGTCTTTGGCGTCTCAGTACCTCAAGCCTCTAAAGACCTCGCGCAATACCAGGAGCTCGCACCTCGCAATCTTGAATATGACAAAAGCGCGAAGCGCTACGTTTGCACTTCTCATTTTCAACCACGCTTTTTGAAGCCCGACCCCGATGCCTATCTTGCTCGACTGCGCTCGCTTTCGGAGGGACAGACCAAGCCGTCTGAATCGTGGATCGCATCGCCGCCGGACGCCGATGTCGCACTCACTCCAAAGCGGGACATCAATATGGACGTGCTACGAACGGTGCTTGCCGCGATACGGGATCAAAGGTCTGTCGAAATCTTCTATCAATCGATGAACAAGGAAAGGCCCGATCCCATGTGGCGGCGCATCACGCCTCATGCCTTCGGGTACGATGGGTTGAGATGGCATGCTCGGGCATATTGCCATCTTCAGCACGCCTTCGATGATTTTCTGCTGCCTCGGGCTTTGAAATGTCGTGGGCTGGGTGCACCCGGTCTTCTGGCAAACGATGACCATCTCTGGCGCGAGCACTTTTCATTCGAGATCATTCCGCATCCGAAGCTGACTCCCAGCCAGCAAGCAGTGGTCGCCAAAGACTACGGAATGAAGGGCGGCAAGCGGACTCTCACGGTTCGCTATGCGATGCTGTTTTACGTCCTCAAACGCCTTGGCCTGCTCAACGAGGCGCGAGAACAAGACCCC
Organism: Bradyrhizobium sp. SZCCHNR1051; assembly: GCF_032489615.1. Taxonomy (NCBI): domain Bacteria; kingdom Pseudomonadati; phylum Pseudomonadota; class Alphaproteobacteria; order Hyphomicrobiales; family Nitrobacteraceae; genus Bradyrhizobium; species Bradyrhizobium sp. SZCCHNR1051. Next base: position 6,908 of record NZ_JAUEYJ010000030.1, read on the forward strand.
AGGCAACAGCATATCGTCTTGCTAGAGTCAGCAGATGTGCAATCAGCGCTCAGAAGGGTTGAATCCTCGACAAGCATGGCCGAAAAAAACTGACAGCCATCTAGCGAGTCGAATAGGCGATCTCAAGCTAGGGTATCGTTCGAAAGTCGTTGTGGGCACACACCATTAATTTCGGCTATTGTCGGTTGATCAAAACAGCATTCGAACGGGCAGGTTGATTGGAAACAAGATGACTTCAGATTCGGCGGCATTCTTTGAGAACCCAATACTCAACTCACCCTATGAAGAGCCAAAACGCTACCACCCGCTCGATAACGAGGGACAGCCGCTCGATGAGCTGCCGCGCGAGGGACGGCGGAAGTCCGAACTGATTACGCCTGTACCCAAGCCGCGCAAGAAGAAGCGCAAGAGCGCCAAGGATCAGGGCAACCTCGACTTGCAAGGTGAGGATGGGCTTTCGACCGACGAACAGGAATACAACCCGACTCCCATCATCAACGAGATCCGTAACCACGTCGGCGAATGGCGGCGTTCAAATCCTGCCGCTTGGGGCGTTACACCGGCCACGGCGCGCTTGCTCAACTATTGGCGCAGCCATCAATTTCATGGAGTACGCCCGTTCTTCTGCCAAGTGGAGGCGGTCGAAACCATCATATGGCTCACGGAAGTGGCACGCACCAAGCGTCAGTATGCCCACATCTGGGAGCATATCCTTGGGGCCAACGAACAAGCCAACCCCGAACTGCTTCGCCTCGCAATGAAAATGGCGACCGGCGCGGGCAAAACCACCGTTATGGCGATGCTGATTGCATGGCAGACGGTAAATTCGGTCCGCTCGCCCACCAGCAACAACTTCTCGCGCGGTTTTCTTATCATCGCGCCGGGCATCACAATCAAGGACCGTCTCCGCGTCTTGTTGCCGAGCGATATCGAAAGCTACTACCGCGCCCGCGAATTGGTCCCCGGCGACATGCTGGAGGACATTAACAAGGCCAAGATCGTCATTACCAACTATCACGCGCTCCAGCTTAAGGAAGTTCTGGAGGTCAATAGGGTTGGACGCTCGCTACTCCAAGGCCGCCACGCACCGATTGCGACCAAGGAAACCGAAGGCCAGATGGTTCGTCGCGTGGCCGAAGAACTCATGGGCCTCAAGAATATCGTCGTCATCAACGACGAGGCCCACCACTGCTACCGAGAAAAGCCGGACAACGAAGACATCGACGAGCTGAGCGGCGACGACAAGGTTGCCGCCAAGGAGGACAATGAAGCGGCGCGGCTCTGGATCAACGGCATTGAATCCTTCAAGCGCAAGCTGGGTGTCCGCGCCGTCTACGATCTGTCGGCTACGCCGTTTTTCCTGCGCGGCTCGGGCTATGCCGAGGGCACCCTGTTTCCTTGGACGGTCAGCGACTTTTCGTTGATGGACGCGATTGAATGCGGCATCGTTAAGCTGCCGCGGGTGCCCACCGCCGACAATATCCCCGATGCGGATGTTCCGGTGTTCCGCGACCTGTGGGAGCACATTCGCGACGAGATGCCGAAGAAAGGACGCGGCAAGGGTCAGGGGGACCTCGATCCCAACTCGCTTCCGGCGAAGCTGCAAACCGCCCTTGTGGCTCTCTACAATCACTACCAAGAGACCTACGATAAATGGAAAAAGGCGGGCATCGACACGCCCCCGGTATTCATCGTCGTCTGCAACAACACGTCCACGTCGAAGCTGGTCTACGAATGGATTTCAGGCTGGCAGCGCGCGGTTGCGGAGGACAGCGAGGAGCTTCGCACCGTTCACCACGGCCATCTCTCTCTTTTCAGCAATTTCGATGAGCACGGAAACCGCCTCGCCCGGCCCAACACGCTTCTGATCGACAGCAAGCAGCTTGAAGCGGGCGAACTCGACGACGACTTCCGCCGCGCCGCCGCCCTTGAAATCGAGCAATTCAAGCGCGAGATCGCGCAGCGCTCGGGCGCAGCCGAGGTCGGAGAACTGTCCGACTCCGATCTGCTGCGCGAGGTCATGAACACGGTCGGCAAGAAGGGGCGGCTTGGGGAACAAGTACGCTGCGTCGTTTCCGTCTCTATGCTAACCGAAGGCTGGGACACGAACACCGTCACTCACATTCTCGGCGTTCGCGCGTTCGGCACGCAGCTCTTGTGCGAGCAGGTCGTCGGGCGCGGTCTGCGCCGCTATTCCTATGATCTGAATGCAGAAAGCCTGTTCAATGTCGAATATGCCGACATCATGGGCATCCCGTTCGATTTCACGGCCAAGCCGCAGGTAGCTCCGGTCAAGCCGCCCAAGAAAATGACACGCGTGGCGGCGATGCGCGACCGCGCCGCACTCGAAATGATTTTCCCGCGCGTGGTCGGCTATCGAATCGACTTGCCCGAAGAAAAGCTGCAAGCCAATTTCAACGAGAATTCTAAGCTCGTTCTCACGCCCGATATGGTCGGGCCGGGTCAGACTCTGCTCGAAGGCATTGTCGGCGAAGGCGTTACGCTCACTGTTGCCGAAATGAAAGACAAACGCCCGAGCACCGTGTCGTATGAATTGGCCAAGTATCTTCTCTATTCCTATTTCAGGGATGCCGACGGCGAGCCGAAGCTGCACCTGTTCTATCAAATCCAGCGCCTTGTCCGGCGTTGGATCGAGGAAGGTTATCTTGAGTGCAAGGGCGGCACTGGCCCATGGATGCTGCAAATCCTCAGTGTCGCCGCGCAAGCGGCGGAGCGCGTGTATCATGGCATCGCCGCAGCGATTGGCGACGAAGAGCGCATCCGCGCCGTTCTGGATCCCTACAATCCAAAAGGCTCGACGCGCCATGTCGGGTTCATGACTAGCAAAGACCTCTATACGACCGATCCTAGGAAATGCCACATCAATTACATTGTGTGCGACAGCGACTGGGAGGCCGAGTTTGCACGCGCGGCTGAGCATCACCCGCGCGTCCTGTCCTACGTCAAGAATCAGGGCCTTGGCCTCGAAGTGCCGTACAAGGACGGATCGACTGCACGACTCTACCTGCCGGATTTCATCGTAAACATTGACGATGGGCGTGGCCCTGACGATCCCCTGCATCTAATCGTTGAGGTCAAGGGCTATCGGCGGGAAAACGTGAAGCTGAAATCGGAAACAATGCGCCAGAAATGGATCAGGGGCGTGAACAATCTAGGCACGTATGGCCGCTGGGCATTCGAGGAATTTAACGACGTTTTCGAAATGCAAGAAGAATTCGCTAAGCTGATCGACGAAGCGCTCGAAAAGAATAGCGAACATCAATTGGAAGCAACGAGCCAAGCATGAGCAAGGGAACCAAGAAAAGATCAGCGGGTGCGCCAAAGCAGGTCGAAACACTGACGCATAAGGAAGCGAAACGAAAGAACATCCCGACCGCCGAGCTTCAATCCGCGGCACAGCGCGCTGAGGAAGTCGCCCCTTTCTCCCCAGTGGTATATTCGCGCCGCTACCCGCTCGCCCAGGGCGAAACCCGCCCACGTGATGGCGACCTCGACCCTCAGCTAGTCTGGAAAGGAACGCGCGTGCGCCTGACGCCGGAGCAAATCAAGAAAGCGGCGGCGACCGGCTACATCGAACTGTCCAATGCGGAGCTTACGTGGCGAGGCAAGGATCAGCAGGACTGGTCAGACCTCGTCGTGAACGCACCGCCGCTCTACATTCAGGAGAAGATTCACCCTAAGGCGATCATTGACGACTTGACCCGCCGCACGAAGGCAAAGCGCGAAGCCGAGAGCGACATCGCCGACTTGTTCCACGACTTCAACGGCATCGACCCCGAAGCCAAGACTGAATTCTACCAGCACGACCAGAACTGGTCGAACCGCTTCATCTTGGGCGACAGCTTGCAGGTGATGGCGAGCCTTGCCGAACGAGAGGGACTGCGCGGGCAGGTTCAGTGCATCTATTTCGATCCGCCCTATGGCATCAAGTTCAACTCGAATTGGCAGGTGTCTACACGTTCGCGCGAAGTAAAAGACGGCAGGCTCGAAGAAATCTCCCGTGAGCCAGAGCAAGTGCGTGCCTTCCGTGACACATGGAAAGATGGCGTTCACTCGTACCTGACCTACCTGCGAGATCGCCTCACCGCGATGCGGGACTTGCTGACCGAAAGCGGCAGCATCTTCGTGCAGATCGGCGATGAGAATGTCGCGCGGGTGAGGATGGTTCTTGATGAGGTGTTTGGACCAGATAATTTTGTTTGTGCAATCGCCTACCAAACGACTCCGTATGCCACCAGCAACTTTCTTCCTGCAGTATACGACACGATACTTTGGTTTGCTCGTGATAAACAAAGGCTGAAATACCGCCAGTTGTTTAAAAGCAAGAGCGATCTTGGTAGCATTGGTCGGTTCAGCACGGTTCGTTCGGAGGATGGCATCACCTGTCGCCTCATGACTGAGCACGAAAAGGCTGGCGATTTATCTATCGAGTGGTCGCCTTTCCAGCCAGTGTCCCTTGTTTCTCCAGGCGCGGCTTCCGACACGCAGCGGTTTGATTTCGAAGGACAGCAATATTTGCCGCCTGCTAGTTCCCACTGGAAGGTGCGACTTGATACGCTTGGCAGAGTCGGGCGCGCTGGCCGACTACACAAGACAAAGAGTGGGTTGCGTTTCCGAAGCATGCTATCGGATTTCCCAATTTCGATGACCCACAACATTTGGGTCGATACCAGTGGCGGGGTATCGAGCCGAGCGGACGAAAAGCGTTACGTTGTAGAAACGTCGCCGACCGTTATCGAACGGTGCCTACTCATGGCTACCGATCCGGGGGATCTGGTGCTCGATCCAACCTGCGGCTCGGGTACGACAGCAACCGTTGCCGAACAGTGGGGCCGACGCTGGATTACCATCGACACATCGCGTGTCGCGCTCGCGCTCGCCCGCGCGCGGGTGATGGGCGCGAAGTATCCCTATTATTTTCTCTCTGACAGTGAGGACGGCCGCCTGAAAGAAGCAGAGTTGACTGGGAAACCACCGGCCCACGGCGCAGCGCATGGCGATATCCGCCAAGGTTTTGTCTATGATCGCGCGCCTCACGTAATGCTAAGTTCCATCGCCCGTAACGCCGAGATCGACGTGATCTGGGACGAGTTCAAAGCGAAGCTGGAACCGTTGCGCCATGAACTGAACACCGCTCTCGGCAAGAACTGGGAGGAATGGGAAATCCCGCGCGAGGCTGCGCCGGGCTGGTCGAACAACATCAACGGGCTCCACAAGGCTTGGTGGGAGCAGCGCATTGCACGGCAGAAGAAGATCGACGATTCGATTGCGAAGAAAGCTGATGTCGAACTTCTCTATGACCGGCCCTATGAGGACAAATCCCGCGTCCGCGTTGCGGGCCCGTTCACAGTCGAAAGTTTGTCGCCCCACCGTGTGGTGCCATCCAGCGAATGGGAATTGATCGACGAACTGGACGCCATTGAAGGCACACGCAAGCGGAAGCTGCCCAAGGGTACCGAGGAACTTAACGACTTCACGACGATGATCCTGGAGCACCTTGAAACCTCAGGTGTCCAACAAGCGAAGAAGGAAGATCGTATCACCTTTACGGCGATCACTGGCTGGCCGGGGACATGGATCGCCGCCGATGGCCGGTTCATGGAAGGAGAGACGGAAAAGCGCGCCGCGATCTTCATCGGTCCTGAATTCGGTACGGTCAGCCGCGCCGACCTGACTGCCGCCGCGCGCGAGGCCCTGGATGCGCGGTTCGATGCGCTGATTGCCTGCGGGTTCAACTTCGAGGCGCACACCTCGGAGCTGAACAAGCTCGGGCCTCTCCCGATTCTCAAGGCGAAGATGAATCCCGAACTGCACATGTCTGACGAACTCAAGAATACGGGCGCAGGCAACCTGTTTGTCGTGTTCGGCGAGCCAGACATTAAATGGGAATTCAGCGCGGACGGCGAAATCGTTGTCGAGGTTCTTGGTGTCGATGTGTTCGATCCCAGGACCGGTGAAGTCCGGGCCAGCGGCAAGGACGATATTGCCGCTTGGTTCATCGACACCGACTACAACGAGGAAAGCTTTTTCGTCCGCCACGCCTATTTCCTTGGCGCTAACGATCCGTACAAGTCGCTCAAAACGTCGCTCAAGGCCGAGATCGACGAGGACGCCTGGGCAACCCTCTACCGGGATAAGTCGCGTCCATTCCCCCGTCCCGAAACCAACCGCTTTGCAGTCAAGGTCATCAATCACTTCGGCGACGAGGTGATGAAGGTCTTCGCGGTGTAGGAGATTTAAGAATGATCTTCTGCATCGCCGACAGCTTTCAGAGCGCTTTAAGTCGCCTGTCTGGCCAAGAACAAAAGGCGGTCAAGGAGACCGTTTTCGACTTGCAGATGAATCCAGCCGCGCCTGGGCTTCAATTCCACCGCATCGACAAGTCGAAAGATCCCAATTTCTGGTCGATGCGTGTCAGCCGCGATATTCGGCTCATAGTGCACAAGACGCAGGCTAGTTTTTTGATTTGCTATGTTGGGCATCACGATGACGCCTATGCTTGGGCAGAACGTCGTCGCATCGAAACGCACCCCAAGACAGGCGCGGCCCAGATCGTCGAGGTACGCGAGCGGGTTCAGGAATTCGTCGTCCACAAGCCTGTAGAGATTGAGCGGCCCGCAGCGCCGATTCGCGCCCTACTGCCGCCGCCGCTGTTTCCCCACATTACGGACGAAGAGCTCCTTAGTTATGGTGTCCCGGTCGATTGGTTGGCGGATATCAAGACAGCCACGGAAGACACCATTTTTGATCTTGCCGTGCATTTGCCGCGCGAAGCGGCGGAAGCGCTACTCGACCTCGCCGTTGGCGCAAAGCCGCAGATCCCGGCTGTCACAGCGCCCGAAACGGTTAGTCCCTTCGAGCATCCGGACGCCCAACGGCGCTTTCGCGTCATGGACGATGTCGAAGAACTCAAGCGCGCGCTCGATTTTCCGTGGGATCGATGGACGGTGTTCCTTCATCCGTCCCAACGGCAGGTGGTCGAGCAATCGTTCAATGGCCCTGCCCGCGTCTCTGGATCGGCGGGAACGGGGAAGACCGTCGTTGCCCTGCACCGCGCGGCGAACATTCTGCGCCAACATCCGCAGGCGCGGTTGTTGCTCACGACGTTCTCGCTGCCGCTCGCCAATGCGCTTGAAGGCAAGCTACGCATTCTGACCGGCGAGGATAAGGGGGTTGTCCCCCGAGTCACCGTCCTGCCCTTCAAGGGCGTGGCCAATGAACTGTTCACGCTGGCATTCGGCCATCACCCGAGGGCCGCGACCGAGGATCAAATTCGCGGGGCACTCAGAACGGCGGCGAGCGAGGCTTCGCTCACAAGCTTCACGCCGCGATTTCTAGCCTCGGAATGGCTCAATGTTGTAGATGCTTGGCAGTTGGAAAGCCTCGACGCCTATCAGGACGTTCCTCGTCTCGGTCGCAAGAACCGACTCGGTGTCAAGCAGCGGGAAAAGCTATGGCCTGTCTTTATGAGAGCAAGACAACTTATCGAGGCGCAAGGGCTTCTGACATGGCCTTCCATCTTCGGGAAGGTGACTACACATTTTTCGCAGCGGACCGATAAGCCCTTTACCCATGCGGTGGTCGATGAGGCGCAAGACCTTGGCGTGCCTGAATTGCGGATGCTAGCCGCAGTCACGCCCAAAGGTCCCAATGCGCTCTTCTTTGCGGGCGACCTGGGCCAGCGCATCTTTCAGGAGCCGTTTTCTTGGAAAGCACTCGGTGTCGATATTCGTGGACGTGCGCGCACCCTGAAGGTCAACTACCGAACGTCGCACCAAATCAGGCAGGCCGCCGACCGCCTCCTCCCGAAGCTCGTGCAGGACGTTGATGGCAACGAGCAAGATCGGCGCGGCACGGTGTCCGTGTTCAACGGCCCCGATCCAGAATTCCAGACATACGCCAATGACGAGCGCGAAATCGCAGGCGTGGCCGATTGGATCAAGAAGACCGTGGCCGACGGAATTGCACCCGCCGAGATAGGGATTTTCGTCAGGTCGAACGATCAACTCGCCAGGGCGCGCGCGGCGGTGAAGGCGGCCGGTCACACGCAAATGGAACTATCCGAACGTCTCGAACAGCCGCAGGGCCGTATTTCCATTGGCACTATGCACCTCGCGAAGGGGTTGGAATTCAAGGCCGTCGCCGTGATGGCCTGCGATGACGACGTGTTGCCTCTGCAAGAGCGGATCGAGACCGTTGCCGACGAATCCGAATTGGACGAGGTTTACGAGACGGAACGGCATCTATTCTACGTTGCCTGCACCCGCGCTCGCGATCAGCTTTTACTCTCTGGCGTCAATCCAGCTTCCGAATTTTTGCGCGACCTCGGAGACGCGAACGCCAAGACGGCTCATTCAGCAAACCGATGACTATTCGCCAACATATACAACAAGCCTCAGATTCTAGGAGCTAAGATGAGGGACGCGCAGAAGCCTGATCACTTGAGCCTGAATACACTGGTGAGTTGGCTGCGCGAGGGACGCTTCGTTATTCCCGACTTCCAAAGAGAGTTTGAGTGGAAGCCTTGGGACATTCGAGAATTGATGCGGTCGATTTTTCTCGACTACTACATTGGAAGCTTGCTTCTCTGGAAGGGCAAGCCAGAGAATTTTGAAGCATTATCGTGCGAGGGGGTTTACGGCCACAAGGGCAGTGAAAAGCCCGAATACATAGTACTCGATGGACAGCAGCGGCTCACCGCAATCTACTATGCATTTCTCGCGCCTGATATCCCGCTTCCAAACCGGTCAAACCGATTTTTCTATTTTGTCGATGTGAAGAAATTCATGGCTGAAGAGTATGATGAAGCGTTTGGATACGAGTGGCTGACGCGCCGATGGGCCAAGGTACTTGCTAACAAGGAAGCCCAGTACTCGACGCACATGTTCCCATTCTCTGTGATCGGGGCAACTGGCTGGGAGTTGCCCAACTGGGTCCAGGGATATGAGGGATTCTGGAAAAGAAAGGCGGCGGAGGCTGAAGCCGCAGAAGATGCCGAAGCTGCCGCGGAAGCTCACAACCACGCCAAGAACGCTTCAGACTTTGGGGTTCATCTCCAAGGTATTACCGGCCAATATCAGATTTCATACAACGAACTGAACAAGGACCTGGAGGTAGATAAGGTCTGCGACATCTTCACTCAGATCAACAGCCGCGGCGTTCGACTCGACGTATTCGATCTCGTGAACGCACTTCTGAAACCTAAAGGTTTGCAACTAAAACAAATGTGGCGTGATGCAGCACCTCGTTTGAGCGACGTGGATACGGAGAAGATGAATGTTTACATCCTTCAGGTGATGAGCATTCTTCGGCAAAGCTACTGTTCGCCGAAATATCTTTATTTCCTTTTGCCGGGGCAAGAAAAGCCCGTGCGAGATCCCGATGGAACGCGCCGCAAGGAGATTCTTGTTTCCGACATCGTTGTCTTTGAGGCTCGCTGGAAGGAAGCCGTAGACGCATTGGCGGACGCAATCAAAGTCCTAATGCATCCACAAGAATATGGCGCAGTAAGCTCTTCATTCTTACCTTACGTATCGATACTTCCTGTATTTGCAGCCCTGCGCGCTCACGCCAAAACTTTGCCACCCGCTCGGCAGCTCGATGCGCGCCGGAAACTCCGACATTGGTATTGGGCGTCAGTATTCAATAATCGATATTCTGGTTCGGTCGAATCGACTAGCGCACGTGATTTCCTGGACATCAAAGCATGGTTCGATGATGATGCGGCTGAGCCATCACTCATTCCGGAATTTGCGCAGCGGTTTCGAAACCTCGACCTCAGGAAGGAGGTAAAGCGAGGAACATCGGTCTACAACGGCATATTCAATCTGCTCGTTCTCCAAGGAGCAAGAGATTGGATGACAGGCGACGTGCCGCAGCATGGCGACCTCGATGACCACCACATCGTTCCCGACTCTTGGGGAAAGAAGCACATCAAGGGTGGGTTAGCCGGATCGATATTGAACCGCACGCCGCTGACGGCTGATACAAACCGAAATGTAATCAAGGCTCGCCTACCCAATGAATATCTGCCGGAATTGATCGCACAGAGCGGCGAAGCGACCGTGCGGGGTATCCTTGAATCCCATTTTATTTCACCAACGGCATTCGACATCTTGCTGCGTGATCCGTTCGGTCCAGATGATTTTGACGCATTTATCGCCGAGCGCCAGCGAACGCTTCAGGATGCAATTGAAAACCTGCTGATCAAGGAACGGTTAGATTTGTCGCCTCGGCTTCGCGAGCTAGATACGGCGACTGAGCAGATAGAACTTAACTTGCGAAAGGCAGTCGAAACTACCCTCGGGGGGGACCACAACGATGTCCCGCCGCATGTGCTGCAGAAGGTTGACGAGCGGATCGCACGAGCGGTCAAGAAAAACGCGTCTCTCGATGCGGAGTCGTATCAGAACCTTGCTGGAAAACTCGAATATTTCGATCTTCGGGAGCTGCAAGAGGTTATCACAAGTAAGGCCCTATGGCCTCGGTTCGAGCCCCGCTTTTCGACTAAAGAAGCGCTCGCGGCGGAGTTTGATCAACTAGCTGAACTCAGAAACGGCATCAGGCATAGTCGAGCCGTAAGCGAGATTGTCCGGAAACGGGGAGAGGCTGCGATTCTTTGGTTTGATCAAGTGCTGAAGAAGCAGACTGCTCAGTAGCCCGACAACGCACGGGTTGGAACACATTCCGAGAAGTCATTCGCTCGTCGCTTTGGGGGAGGAGGCCATGTCTTCGAAAAATTCGGATTTGCTAGGGCTCTTCAGATCAGAACCAACGCAATGGGGGCTGCGCGGTGATCCTTTTCTCTGGCAAGATATGAAACGAGCGCTGCAGAAGGCTTCACTTCCGGCGACAGAGGCTAACCTAATAGCTTTTCTGGAAGACACGTTTAAGAGACTGACCGGTCACGAGTTGCCGAGTAAGAACATATTAGAAGAGGACGACTCGATTTTTGTAGAGCAGTACGCGCACGGAGGAATGTCTAGTGGTCACGTCTCCCTACAATTTTGGCGCGATGTGGCCATACCAATGCTGTGCTCACGCTATCGTTCGAAAAGTAGTGCCGCGACCTGCTCCCAGGGCAAGTGAGATCGAACGATCTTGGCTTCGGTTTGTTTTCGACCATTGCCGTGACATTTCATCGCGGCAATAGCCCTTCTGATTAGCTTGGGGTCCTCACCTGCAGCCTCACTAAGCCACACAATCATACGCCCATTGGCAAGACGCTGGTATACGGCTCGGGCATCTACATTCCAGTCGCAACGTCCATAATAGCCCGGTCCGTCATATTCCTTGAGCCATCTTATCCAGTGATCCCGGTGAGTTTCGTAGCCACCTTTAGAGAGTTTATCCGACTGAGGCGCGGTGGCCGGAAGTCGTCCCACTGCTTGTAGAAGCTCTTTGATGGCGTAAGCACGGATCGAAGTGTCCTTTGTTGCAGAATTGAATAACAACTCCTCGATCTTTGACCAAGGAACGACCTTGCGAATAGCAGCGCACTTACCCTGAAGGCTTCGAGATGCCTCAAGTGCCGCCTTCTTGGCTCGCATTATTAGCGACGTGTTGACGCCACTGGCCTCCCCTAACCAAAGGACCATTGGTGGACAGACAACATGGTTGTAAGCAAATTCCGCCGAGCGCACGACCAGCGCTTTGCGACCGTAAGCTCCCGGCCCATCATATTCCGAAAGCCAACCCAGCCAGTGCTCTTTTTGCGATCTGTACCAAACACCATCAGCGCTCCACGTTCCTTGCTTGATCAACGCTCTCTGGAAACTAAGCGTAATCGGTGGAGCAGGCTCAAAGCCCTTAATCTTTCGGCGAAGTTGGTGCGGCGTCATCGTGCTTAACCTGCTCGGGCTTTCCATTCGCCTGCCGACTCTCGGAAGGCTCACTCGATCACTTTTCAACTTTCTGTTTAGAGACGCTATGGGTCTCGTACCCGAGACGAGCGCTCTGACGACTAGCCCACCCGTACCAATTTGCGCTTTTAAGTTACCCGCTGTCTTCGCCGCAGACTCCAGACCATCCAAGAAGCCCGTCGAAATGCGCAAAGAAGTGCTCAGATGACTATTAAGCACACGGAAAAGCTGATATTGGCAAGGCTTTCAACTCAACGAGTCGCCCCGTGGCCCGCATTTCCTCCGTCATTGTTCGTCGATTTAAGCGCATCGCAGAGATCGAAGTGCCCCTCGAGGAGGTAACGCTTCTAATCGGGGAAAATAACTCGGGCAAGAGCAGCGTACTTCAAGCGATCCATTTTGCTGTTTCAGTTGCGCAGACTGCCGACCTCGTCGGAGAAGGCATCTCATGGCGAAATGACAAGTTCGAGCTTTCCTACAACCCTGCGCAGCTTCTGTACTCGCCTGTAGGCGACGTTCTCTCGCTCAGCACGAACGCGGTGCTCACGGAAGACAAGCTCACCCAAATAGAAATCGAGTTTCGGGACGTAGAAGCGAATGTCTGCATCGTTGGCTTGAGGCGTGGCCGCAATCGAAATCTAGCGGTCTCGATTTCAGGGAGGACAATCGGCGAGCAGCTAATGAACTTGGAGTCGCCATTCACGGTGTATGCGCCAGGGCTCGCGGGCGTCCCGAAGGAGGAACGCTACATGTCGCCCGGCGTTGTACGGCGCATCGTTGCCCGTGGAGATGCCAACTTGGCCCTCCGAAACGTCATCCGCATGCTGACTGATGACGATTCGACCTTCGACCGCTTCCTTTCCGATATGCGCTTCATATTTCCAGGAATCGATGTCGATATCGAATGGGAACCTGCAACAGACGAGCACATAAACATCTTTTTCCAATTTCCCGGAGGCTCACGCCTACCGATGGATGCCGCGGGCACGTCCGTCCTGCAAGCTTCCCAAATCCTTGCCTATATCCACTTATTCAGCCCTCAGGTGCTCATTCTCGATGAGCCAGATTCCCATCTGCATCCGGACAACCAGCGCCTTCTCTGCGACTTAGTTTTCAAGGTCGCTAAGGAACGCGATTTCCAGGCCCTCATCAGCACGCACTCTCGACATGTTCTAAACTCAGTGACCGGAAGAGGAAGAACCATTTGGCTGAATAAAGGTGCAAAGGTTGACTCGCCCGATGCCAACACGACATCAGTCCTACTCGATCTGGGCGCGCTCGACTCGATTGATTACTTCGCAGACGGAGAAACACGCTGTGTAATCGCAACGGAAGATAGCGCCACAGACGGCCTGCGGGCTCTGCTCTTGAGCAACGGTTTTGTTGACGACGACATCGAGATCGCATCCTATTCAGGATGTACAAAGTTGGATTCAGCTCTGGTTCTCGGAGGCTTCCTTTCGGATAAGGCCCCCCACGTCAAACTCATCGTCCACCGCGACCGTGACTATATGGGCGATGCCGAAACCCAAAGGTTCGACCAGAGACTCACCGCGGCTCAGATTTACCCGTTTGTCACCGACGGAAGCGACGTTGAATCCTATTTCATCAATGCAGCGCACCTCCATTCCCTCAATCCAGCCGCTTCGCAGGAGCGGATACAGCAGCTTATCGACCAAGCTACCCTGGAAATGGCCTCGAAGTCAGTCGAAGCGATCATCAATCAGCGGACAACACAAGCGTTCAAGGATCGGCAAAACGGCGTACAGGTGAACCACGGGGCCATATCAACCCAAGCAAATGCTGATTATGCCGCGAGTCCAACCCTCATGAGGCGTGGAAAACCAGTGCTCGGCCGACTTACCGCCCTTCTACAGCAGGAGATACAAGCCAATCCGCGCATCTACGAACCGACCGAGTTTCTAAAGCTTCCCCGGCTTCAGGCTATAGCAGGCGCGATCTGGCCGCCCCAGCACTAGCCTGACACTGACCGGAGCCGTCAAGGAGGGGAAGCGCGGGCGGTTCAATTTACGCATTCGGGATAACCGTAAAGGAGCAATCGCATGACGGACTGCGCTGACCGCGAGCCTTCCGATGCCGAACTGAGCGCAGCGCACGAAGCTCTAACCTCGTGGCAGACGCCCCAGGAATTCGTATCCAAAGTCAGGGCGTTCGACTCGCTCGTTAAGTCATCTACGCTTTTCAACAGAGCGAATGCGGGCTTCTTGCTAGATGCAATTCCGATTGCTGCGTTCGCCAAGCATCGCGCCGTGCAGTCGGTTAGGCTGGTTCGACAGCGGGAACGGCTGAACGATGGGCAGTTCCGAAGCGCGAATGAAACTATTGATATCGAAGTAACCGAGATTTTGGACCCCGGCAGAAAGCGCGGCGACGAATATCGTTGCGAAGCAGAACAAAGCGTTCGGCATTTTGATCCCCAGCTCGGAGAAACAATCGCACATCAACTGGCGAAGGGAATTAAGAAGAAAGCCGACAAAGGATACACGACGACGCCGCTGCTTTTGGTTTACCTCAATATTTTGGGCGGCGGACGCCTCGGGGGCGAAATCGAAATTGCAATTGAACGACTGAGGGTGGAACACGCGAACGCGTTCCGCGAAATATGCGTGCTTTGGGGTACAAAGTGGTGCTGACAGGTGCCGTTCGCAGATTGTGATGCGTCGATGAGCGGAACGACACTTGCGCCTCTGAATATTCAAAAGGTGTTGTCGATCCCCCGCGGAGGGCAAATCTTTCTTCCTCGAAAATTCGGACTATTGACGATATCGCACTCAGGACGGCGGCATTCACTGCTTTGTTTGCAATCGAAACTTGAGGAATTAGAAGGGGCCAATGTGAACAATCAAATCGATCTTGACTCCAAGCACCGTACCGACAATTTCCGCGCGAGCGAACGCATTCGGGTGAAGAGTCTCTACTCACAAAAGCGTCATGGACTGTTAGGAGGCTTCTCTAGCGCGGCCGAGCTCGTTGATTGGTGGATGAATAGGATCGACGAGCAGAACGGTTGCTGCGCTTACTGTAAAACATCGATTGGCCTGATCAGCGAACTTATCGACGCTGGCTTGCTCAAAGCCAGAAGAGTGAACACCGACGGGAAGCGCGGCCCCTGCCTTGAGCTTGAGCGTAAGAACGCCGACGGCGGCTACTCGCCGGAGAACTGTGCGCTGGTTTGCTATTACTGCAACAACGACAAGTCATACGTCTATTCAGAAGATGAGTATCGACGGTTCTTTGCACCGGCACGAACACGTCACTTCCAGCATCTTGGCCAAATTCTGCTATCTCAGACTACTAGCGACGGCAAGCCCGGCGGCTAAGTCAGAGTTGCTACCTCTACACTATAGATGATCGAGTAAAGGCACGCCGCGCCAATTCAGGCAGATAAGTCGGCTGCAAACGATAAGCTTTTCATAGAAACCTTGCCGAAGTGCAATGGTGCTAAATTTCCGGTTGCATATCGATCAGAGCACTCTAGAATCGATTGATATTCATTCTGAGTGACATGGCAGGCAAGCAAGCCAAGACACTTTCGGCCGATCATATCGACGATCTCCTCCTTTTCGCCGAGCGCTCTCGCCATCCGTTACGCAACCGCTTGATCGTTCTGCTTTCGGTTAAGGCCGGTCTTCGCGCTGCAGAGATAGCCAAACTGACCTGGGATATGGTGCTCGACCCGAGCGGCGAAGTCGGCAGCACTATCGAGCTTCAAGACAAGATCGCAAAGAAGCGTAGCGGGAGGTCCGTTCCGCTGCACGCCGACCTGCGAGAGGCGCTTTCCGCAGTAAGGCAGTTAGGCGTAAATCAAGGGCCGGTCATTCGGTCACAGCAAGGCGGCGCAATGACGCCGCTGAGTATCGTTGTCTGGTTTCACCGCGCGTTCAAAGCGCTGGATTTGAAAGGCTGCTCCTCACATTCAGGTCGCCGAACATTTATCACTCGGGCGGCTAGGCTTGTACATAGAGCCGGTGGCTCGTTGCGCGATGTTCAGTTGCTTGCTGGACATCGCTCGATCCAGACCACGCAAGGGTATATCGATGGCGACAGTGACGCCCAGCGGAGGTTGGTATCTCTGATCTAGGGCCCCGCTCGCCTTATCCACGACCGCCGCAACGGAAGGCGGCAACGCTGAGTGCCCCGTTTCGCGAGCATCCTGAACCACAGAGTCAAGCCGACGCTTTGATCCGCACCGTCTGCACAGTCGCTGGATCATTATCGTTGCTCGATGAGATCGACGACGAATTTCGTTACGCGGGCTTGGATCAAGCTGTCGCGTCGAGCAGCACACCGCCCATTTTCGATTGGCTCCTAACGGCGTTCAGCTTTCAGGGCATCTCCGATCAGGTTGCCCGTAGCTACATGGAGAAGCATGGGAGGGCGTCGTGGTCCAAAATGGAAGCCAGCCTCCGAAATTCGCCCTCCTGCCCAAAGCTCCGAACCTTCTGGGACTACGGGAGCTGCCGATACGACAAGGGGAGCATCACCTGTGCCGAGCCCGATCATATCGACGCATGTCCAGTACCTCGTCCACACCTCCGGAACGGGCGACTGAATCAGACCGCATTCTCGTTCTTCTTGTTCGTCCGGGACGTGGCTCGCGGCGATCTCATTGGCTGGGTCGATAGCCAATTGGAAGCCGCCACAGGCGCATCTAACGCCGATCTGGAGCGCGCCCGACAGGAAGCCGTGATCGGCCCTCTTCGAGACGTTTTCGGCGTGGCCGACAAGGTCCTGACCAATGCGCTGTCGTGGCTAATGATAGGCGTGCGTAACCACCGGCCCGGTTGGTTCGAGACCGGAAAGGCCATGGTCGTCATTGATACCTTGGTCCACAATTTCTTGCACCGCACCGGCATCGTGGAAGGCTGCGGCCTTTCCCATCGATACGGCCCAGCCTGCTATGCCACGGGCGGTTGCGCCGAGATTATCCGAGATGCCGCAGAGCGGATCGATGCCCGCTCCTTCAATCCGAGCTTTCCAGAGACGTTTCCGCGTTTTGTCCAGCACGCCATATGGCGGTTCTGCGCCGCGGACGGCCTAGACCTGTGCAATGGCAATCGAATTGACGACCGCGAGGCGTGCCAAATCAGCTACTGCTATCTCTTTCGAATCTGCGGTCGAAAACCGATAAAATCGACGTAATTTCAGATATTTAACGCACTTTCAGATGCTTGTTCTCGACCATTTATTAGCGTATACTGTATAGGCAAGGTCGATTCACGACTTTGCACATTTTAGACTTGGAGATACTTCCGGGAATACTTTTGCCCCACCCTTCGGGTCTGAAATGACTGTTCCACTCGCGGATTGAGGGAGCCCTGCGGCTCCCTTTCGCATTTCTAGGAGCTGCTCAATGGGCAAGAAAACTGGGAAGACCGAACCGGCAAAGGTTGATCCGGTCTACATCATAGGACTGGACGCCAACGGTAAGCCGCGCGGCGCTCGGTTCGCCGAGCTAAAGGACAGCATCGTGTCTGCGGCCATCGACCTAAAGTGCCGCGTATTGATCGACCAACCGGCAGCAGTGTCGGCCTTGGGTATGAAGCTGCCGGTAGGACGAGTTTACGGCGGCGGCAAGGTCGTAAGGCTGTTCGTCCCGAATATCAGGCGCGAACTCTACGACAAGATACTGGAAGCGGCGGGTCCGCTTGCAGACGGAGAGCCTACCGCCGAAAGAGCCGATGTTCCGGGTCTTACGTCCGAGAACCCTCAGGCAAAAGGCGAAACGGATGCTGCGACGGACCACGTGAGGTGCATCTCGCCGGTAACATCGGGCTTGCCGCGCAGTTGGGAGGAAATCACCGTCGGCCACATGGTGCTGGCCCATGAGTCGCCTGACGATGGCTGGTGGGAGGCGGTCGTTATAAAGCGCGAGGAAGAGATTCTGACCTTGCGGTATCGCGACGCACCCAAGCTGCCGAAGTTCATCAGGCACATCAACACGGTCGCGTTGGTCAACCCCGGCCCCGGCTGATCTACCCACCCTCGTCTGCAAATTGGCTCGGGCCGCAGCCCGAGCCAAGCCCCTATCCATGCGCCGGACAGATTCTGGCAATCCCCCAAACATCAGCGGAGAAAGCAACCATGTCGGTTGAACGGATTCGTGCGCTCAATGATCAGCTTCGAACGACTCTCACGGGCGGCAAGGCGTTCATGACGCCCGGCATTGCCGCGCTCGGACCAGAGGCCGTTCAGCGTCTCGTGACAGCTATAGCGACGTTCGACGATTTCTGTATGGCCAACGATCCGCACGGCGAGCATGATTTCGGTATGTTCGAGTTCGAGAGTTCGTCCATAATTTTCAAAATCGAATACTTCGACACGAACTTTGAATTCGGTTCACCTGACCCAGCCGACCCCGCTGTCACTCGGCGGGTGATCACCCTGATGCTGGCCGAAGAATATTAGCTGGCCTCTAGGCGGACCACACCACCATTAGTCAGAAGTCAAAGGCAGGGAAAGCGCCTCAGCGATACGGGTCATAACCAACAGGCTGGGATTGCGTTTGCCTCGCTCGATCCCGCCCATATAAGTCAAGTCTCGCAGCCTGCGCGGCAGAACATTGCCTTAATGCTGGGTGCTTCATGAGCCAGAAAGCAGTGCTCGACCACGCGCGACGGCTTGGCAGCCCATTTCGGCCGTTCGGACTTGCGAGGCTCGCAACGGCGCTGTGCATCGTCAATCCGTCCCTCCTGCCACTAAGAAACGAAACGAGCCCCACCTATCTTTGGCGGGGCTCGTCTCTTCTGTTCAGAAAACCGCCCCTTCAGCTAACGGGCGAGCGTACTAAGCGGTTTATCCAAATTCCAGCCTCGTCGGCCATAGCGCCAGCTTGAGTCTCGCTGTCAGTTCGGAAAGCTCTTCATGGTTTCCGAGATTCCCAAGCTCCTCAAAGCAATCCGACACCAGTACGCTTCTCTCACAGGCGGCTATGTGATTGGGGCCCGGAAACCGCTGGGTAAGATGGCCCCTATTGCGAACCACCTGATTGGCCGCGAATGCCAGTCGGTGTTCTGCGTGGTTTGCGTCATCACTGCTATAAACTAGTAAATCGTGGTCGTGCTCTCTCTACCTCATTCGACGCTCTCTCTGCTCTGTATATATTACAAGTGAGACACTGCAAGCCACTGGCCTTTCAATCCGGAGCCCATCGAAAGTACTGACTGATCAGCAGGCCGATTTCAGTCGAGGACCCGTCCTCGACCTTCATCTTGTCTGCGACCTGCACGCGACGACCGCATCAAGTCACGGACTTGTCCGCCACTGAATTTCATGATAGTCGCGGACACACTGCTCCTGAATCCAATTGACCCACGCTACAAAGCCGTCGTTGTCGCGGCAAAGTTTTGTCCGTGATTACCTTGTGTTTCTAATGGCGGACTAGTCCGTGATCCACCACGACGCGGAAGTAGGATCGGGTTCAAGTGCCTCTGGTATTCGGCGTCCGTACCGTGTTGTAAAGATTCCAGGTGAATCGGTCTTCGTGAGGTGGCTGTGAAGTTCGACTTTTATTCAGCGGAAATTGACGACAACTTTGACCCCGAGACCAAGCTCCAGAAATTCGAAAGCGTCGAACAAGCTAGGGATGCGCGTAGGCAGCTCGCGCAGCATCTCTCGAACTTAGATTCCGGTCGCAAGCTCGGCCGACGCATCAGCGCATGCGGTTTGGGAAGATGTCGTTCGGCGGCATGTCCGCGCTGCCTCCGTGACTTCCGTCGGTGGTGGGGATCGCAAATTGCGTCCTACATGTCGAGGGACCCCGAAGGCTGGTACACGGTAACCATCACTCCCGCAGACCTGTTCTTCAACATAGGCGAATTAAACCGGTTTCGATGGGACCTCGTCAAAGGTCGCCTGAGAAAGCAGGTCGCACGTAGCGACATCAACAGGGCGCTGATACTTGGCGGCTTCGACTATGCAATCCAGAATTTTACGGACGGCCGCGCTTCAAAGTGGCGTCCCCATATTTACTTGCTTTTGACGCGAACCGGCAAAGAGGAGCGCATCGCCCGCGCACTGCGCGAGCATTATCCTGCCGACGAGGATACAAAGAAGACAGTGGTAGTCCACGAACAAAAGACCGATGATCGCGATCTGATCAGGACAGCAACCTATAGCTTCAAGTCTTACTTCTACGACCGAGAGCCTACCATTGATAGGCGCGGCAATGCCGACACTAAGAAGTCTCCCCTATCCGCGTCTCAGAAAGCAGAACTAGCAGTCCTGTTGGATCGGCAGGGTTTCCTAGGTCGAATGATTCGCTACGGAGACGATCCCTCGCTCCCCCTCCTTAGGACGCGATAATCTGCTGTTTTGCTTGACTTTACTGCTGTTTTTAGACTAACATAATTGTGCGTCTATACCCGACGCTGAAATCCTACTGAGTCTTAAGACCAGTCACACCCAACTTCGCCGCGAGTGACGGCGACGGCAGACTGGTTATGGATTTGACTCTTGGGCAGGTCGCGCCCGACGCTCCCCTCCGACTTTCTACAGCAGCAAAGTTAGCCTTCCCCGACGGCTCAATGACCGCATCAGGATTGCGGCGCGAGGCCAATCGCGGGCGACTGCGGATCGAGTGCATCGCCGGGAAGCACTACACCACGCTCAACGAGATCGAGCGAATGAGGGAGCAATGCCGCATCCCCGCAAAGGCGGCGGCCATGGAAAACCCCTCGACCGACTCGTCCGTATCATCGGGATCGGAGGTCGTCGTTTCGGCACAAGACGCTCTGCGCGCACGTCTGAAACACGCCCGCCTGCAAGCGCAAAGCAAGCCTTAGCGATCAGAGCAATTTGTCATTCGTTCGAGAACATGAATTGGAAAAATGCCAAACATAAGTAAGGGACCCCGTCTCTGGAAACGGCCTGCCGAGCCGGGGCGTCAAGCATTGTGGGTCGTTAAAGACAAGGGTAAGCGCATCTCCACGGGGTGCATTGCCAGATCGTCAGACACTCATCCGCCAGAGGCGGCAGAGCAATTCCTCGCCGAGTACATTGCGGCGAAGTACGCCCCTGAGCGCAAAATGAGGGACGCGGATCACATTTCGCTCGCCGATGTTTTGTTGATCTATCACACGGATCGGCGTGATCAATTTGAGGATAAACTTCAACAGCGTCGCTTCGATGCCTCAATCGGCCGCATCAACGAATACTTCGGAAATCACAAGCTCGGCGCTATGTCGCAGGCTCTGACCGACGGCTATGTCAAACACCGCGGCAGTCCCGGCGGCGCTCGTCGAGACCTTGAGAATCTCAGGGCCGCGATCAATCATCACGCCAGACAAAATCTTCACCGCGCGGTCATCTCGGTGACTCTCCCGCCGAAGGGTCGAGCGCGAGATAGATGGCTGGAGCGGAGTGAGGCTGCTCGATTGCTTTGGGCCGCTTGGAGGCACCGTGAGGAGCAGACCATCCATCGCGGCAAGAACAAAGGCATTAAGATCAAGACTGACAAGCATACTCTTCGTCACCTTGCGCGGTTCATTCTGATCGGGCTGTATACTGGGACCCGAGCCGCCGCAATTGCGGCTGCCTCACCGAGGCGTGAGGAAGGTCGTGCATATGTCGATCTGAATACCGGCATCTATTACAGGCTTGTCCGCGGAAAGCGCGCTACGAACAAGCGGCAGCCACCTGCCCCACTCCCTGATCGCCTCTTGGCTCACATGCGCCGATGGGTAGACAAGAAAATCATCGCGACGTGCTTCGTGGAGTGGAACGGCAAGCCAGTCAAGTCAGTGAAGAACGCGTTTGCTCGGGCTGTTGAGGTCGCCGGGCTCGACCTCGTCGATGGCAATGTGACACCGCACACGCTGCGCCACACCGCAGCAACTTGGCTGATGCAGCGCGGCGTCGATCCATGGGAGGCCGCGGGATTCTTGGGCATGTCGGTGAAGGTTTTGATCGACACTTACGGTCACCATCACCCTAACCACCTACGCGGGGCGGCGGACGCAATTACGAAAAAAGCTCGAACACCTTCTGTTCTAACCGCCCGGTCCGCGGACCGCTCGCGGACCGGTTGACCGTGAACAAACGCGAATTTTCGGAATGAACGTCCTCAAAAAGCGTAGATAAATCATATCCATCAAGCGCAACCAGATCGCTCATAACGGTCTGGTTGCAGGTTCGAGTCCTGCCGGGCCCACTCGCAAAGTCAATAGTTTACGGCTTGCGGGCCAAGTGCCTCTCCAGGTCAACCACTGTTTCGACCACCGATACGTTCTGCTTGCGGTCCTTTGACGTAATCGCGGCCGCGGCCTCGCGCATGTAATCCGGATGATGATGGCCATATGTGTCGAGCAGTACCTTGACCGACATTCCGAGAAAACCTGAGGCCCGCCAGGGGTCGGCGCGCCTCTGCATGAGCCACGTCGCTGCCGTGTGGCGCAGCGTGTGCGGCGAGATATTCCCCTCCCTCAGCGACAGCCCTGACAGCCGCACCGCGGTCGCAAATCCAGTTTTGACGGATTTGACCGGCTGGCCGTTCCATTCGACGAAGTGCGAACGCACTGCGCCGCGCCGCGTCCAGCGCCGCATGTGCGCCAAAAGCCGTCCTGGTATCGGTACTGGAGGCTTCCGCTTGTTAGTCGCTCGCTTGCCCTCCGCGAGGCGATAGAAGATCCCCCGATCGAGATCGACGAATGACCGGCCTCCGTCGCGCTCAGGCGAAGCCGACGCGATGGCCCCAGCGCGCGTACCAGTGTACAACCCGATCAGCAAGAAACGGGCGATATGGCGCAGCGGCCGCCGGCTCGGAGAATTCCTCCATGCGGCGACTGGCCAACTGCGAGCAAGGAAGTCGTTGCCGGGATGGAGACCTGCTCGGCCCAACGCCGGATGCGGTCAACCTACCTTGCTCATGACGTTGACCAGATCGGCATCGGCAGGCGCATCGGCAGGAACCAGGGTCGGAGAGGTCGCACGTTGTGGCCGCACGGACTGAGCCGTGGCGACAACGCTCGAGCGGCCGACGATGATGTGGGCGGTGATGACAGCCGGAACGCCGAGCCCGAACGCAATGTGGACCGTGCTGATCCAGGGCCGAAGCGCTTCGGATCCGACGTAGTAGAGCCCGAACGCCGTCGCGATGAGCAGACCATACATCGCGAGGCTGACGATACCGGTCGCTCGATTCTTCCCGGCACGCCACGCGCGCTGGACGTGCACGGGACCGAGCGCCCCAAGCAGCATCAGCGTCACCATTGCAGTTCCGCCATGCATGCTCAGCAGGAATGCGGCGGCCTGCTGCCACATCTCGCTGTCCAGCTCCGTGCGGGTCTTCATCTGATCGGCATAGATCCACAGCGCCCCGCTGGCGAACAAGAGTCCGAGAATTCCGTAGAGGGCGAACCGAAACAAGCCTTTAAGCCGCATGCTGGTGAACTCCTTGCCAGTCCGGTGTCGTATGAATGGCGCCGTTCGCCGCAATCAACATCGCGCTCGCCTGGAAGCGCGCCAGTGGCGCCGCAGCCTGTTGGCCAGCCACCATCACGACCTTGGTGAGGGCGTCGGCAACCATGCAGGTTGGCGCGCTCACGGTGGCGCCGTGGGCCACCCCTGTGGGCAGCCGGGTCGAAGGCGTGACGACCGCTGTATCCATTGTTTCCATCGATCGAAACGGGTCGAAGCGGCGCGCCGACGACGCGAGCGCCCCATTGCTTACTTCGACCTGGCACAAAAGCCTGTCTGGGAAACGCGGGTCGCGAATGTGGACGATGCGAGCATCGGGCCCGAAGGCGGCGAGGTCCCCACCTGCATTGACCATTGCGGAGCGCACGCCGCGGCTCTGCAACGCCGCGATCGCGCGGTCCACGGCGAACCCCTTGGCGATGCCGCCGAGATCGATCTTGACGGCGGAATCGCGGAAACGGACGCGGTCGTCGGCGAGCAACTCGATCGCAGTCGACTGCGGGACATCCGCTTGCGCCGTCGAGCCCACAGACGGCCTTCCCGCGCCGGCGACGGCAACGTCGAAGGCGCCGTCGGAGTGATGGGTCACATCGAGCGCCATCTTCAGCACGGCGTAGGTCCAGGAATGCACCTTCACGACGCCGCTCGATGCCGCGCGGTTCAGCCGCGACACGTCGCTGTCGGGATCGTGGAAACTCATCAGCCGATGCACGTCGGTCACCACGGAGAACGCAGCTTCAACGGCATTTTCCGCATCGCAGCGGTGTGCATCCGTGACGTCGATCTCGACGAATGTCCCGAGCAGAGCCCGTGCTCGTCGAAGGCTAGCGGAAGTGGCTGGCATGATACGACAGCACCTTCTTAACGCCCTCGGTCAAGTGGGTCGAGGACAGCGTGGCGCCCGAGATGTTGCGAATGTCGGAGTTGATGCGAAGCTCGTTCTGACTGCTCTTGCCGACGAACTGACCGAGCCAGCTGGCATCGTGCACCTCGCCGCCATAGGATTCGCGATAGTTCAGAATGTCGACGCGACGCACCCGCCCGTCGGGTCCGACGGCAACCGTGTAGTCGATCAGGAGGTGCTTGCCGACGACGTGATCGTAGTAGAAGTAGCCGCCATTGCTCGCCTTCCATACCCTGCCCGGCTGGACTTCGGAAAAGCTGGCTCCCGGAAAAGCGGCCTTCTGCGCCTCTTCGACGCTCATGTACTGAATGGCATGGGCCGGTGCGGCGATCGACATGACGGCCACTGCGGGCGCCGTCCATTTCAACCAATCGCTCATCTCGTCCACCTCAACTTTGTTTCCATGGTACGCCCTCCCTCGCCGAACGCATTTTCGTCTTCTCAGGGCATCAATCGCTGTCAACCTCTCCTGCGAAGCCGTCTAAACGGCAGCAGCGACGCTCCGAACCATCCAGTTCAGTGCGACAATGAACCCGAGCGATCGATCACACTTTGCCTCGGCAACAGCCCTACCCGTTCGCGGGTCTGCCTCCGTCCTTGCGACGTTCGCAACCAAGCGCGCTGCAAATGGCTCCGAATGTCAGTCGAGAGAGTAGTGTTTCGATTGCGGCGAATTGCCACGTCGATGTTGGCGATTTGCCGGAGCGGCTGAGGAATAACAATGTTGCTGCAGATCGCCACGTCGCGGGGACCGCGCTCGTGCAGCTTGCGGCACGCGAGCCTGACATTTCAAAGTCATGCAAAGACGTTTGCAGCCGTTTAGACCGATTCAAAATGCGTAATTCCTTCTTCGAACCGGACCTGGAAAGCGCGTCGCGTTTGGCAGGCGATCGTCCTTCGCGGCGGTAAGGCAGCCGCGCAAGAGCATCGCTGCGCACAAACGAAGGTCGGCGCCGCAGATGTGGCGCCGACCTCGTGAACGACATGGCAGAAGACCGCTGCCGCAACTACCGCGGCATCTGGTTCATTGCCTCCCATGGATTGCCGCCATAGGGCGAGGGCACGACCTTGATCTTCGCCATCATGCCTCCGTCCTCATGTTCGAGAATATGGCAGTGATAGACGAACTCGCCGACCTGTGAGAACGGGATATCAACCACCACGGGCTTCGACGTGCACTGCCCGTTCCGCCACTGCTCGATGCTGCAGACCCCGCTCTGGGATTCCATTACTTCCGGGACGTTCGGAGTCGCGACGCCGAGCGGGACGTTGTCCTGCAGCATGCCCCCGCCGATGCTCCTGTTCAGCGATACTGATAGTGGCGTGTTCTCCCCCGCCTTGCTGTTGACGGTCCGGAAGCGCGTCTGGTGAATGTGGAAGTTGTGATTTTCCGTCGACAGCTGCACCAGCTCCCAGGTCTCGTGGACGGGGCGCTGTCCCGGCGCGAGCGGTAGGCAGACGATGTTCTGCGACGGGTCGAACTGGCTCACCGGAAGCTGGGTGCCGGGCACCGGGTTGCCGTTCTGATCGACCTCCTCATAGCCGAGACCGAAGGTGCCGTCGTCGGTCAGGTCGGCGATGCCGAAGAAGATCCGGCGGCGATGTCCCGCCGGCAGCGGACGGCAGCCGGCACGCAGCGGCGCAGCGTTCGCATACGGCACCTTGGCATCGAGGATGCCTGATGGCTGCATGGTCGCCAAGGCGTCGCCCCTGATGTCCATGGCGTAGGCGATGTGGTTGCGCCAACCGCGCTGGTGGAAGTGCACCTTGGCGAGATCGACCGCCGGCCACTGATCGCCGCTGCCCATCGTCAGTCCGGCCATCTTGAAGGTCGCGGAGGCAGACCGCCCGAGGCTGGCGATCGCACCCGTCGCGGGATCGCGATAGGTGACGAACACTTCGGTGCGCGAGCTCGGCATCATGACCATCTGGGTGACGCAGACCGGCTTCGAATGGAAGCCCGACGTCGGCGACGGCGGACAGGGAACGACCCTGAAGCGGGCGCCGCCGAGACGAACCATGGTGTCCATCGTCGTATCCTGCGGCAGGTTCACGCTCACGCCGTCGACCGAGATCAGCTGCATGACCATCGGCTTCTGCGTCTCGTCATCGGTCAGCTGAAGATTGTAGGACAGGCTGCCGGACGCATTGGTAAGCCGCCAGATCTCGCCATCGGGATCGGTGACCTTGATCTTCGGGAACGTCTGGCCGTTGACCGTGAAGAACCATTTGCCGCCGGAGAAGTTGGAGCCGCCATCGGCCGACAGATCGACGCCCGGGCACGACCCTTCACGCACTTCGGAGCTGTCTGCCGGAAACTGGGCGCAGAAGCCCGGATCCTGCTGGTTGATCACCTCGCCCGGCTGGACGTCCACCGGACCGCTGTCGAACTGCACCGGGCCGCCGGGCGCGACCTGAAGATCCTTCAGGATCAGATGGCGCACGCTCGCGTCCGGAAACGGCGAATGCCTGGCATCGCCATGCGCGTAGTCCGAGACCTCGCCGACCGAGATGATGCCGGCCAGCCCCTGCGAGACCTGGTTGAGCGAAATGCCATGGATGTGCGGGTGAAACCAGAACTGGCCCGACGGGTGGTTGCGCGGGATCTCGATCCGGAAGTCCGCGGAGTCCATCTTGTTGGAGCCGTGCTGATGGGTCGTCTGCGGCACCGGCATGCCGTTGGCCGAGTTGAAGACCTGAACGAAGACGTAGTCCCCGAAGGTCTGGTCGGTCAGCGTCGGCGCGCGCGGCTCGACGATCAGCCCATGGGTATGCAGGTTGGTCGGGTTGCGAAACAAATTGGCCTGACCGGGATCGGTGTTGTGATTCACCTTGGCCGGGTCGAGCTGCGGCAGCTGGTTCACCAGCCTGATCTTCAGCGTATCCCCCTTCTGCAGGGCAAGTCGCACGCCACCGTAGTCCGCCACCGCGGCGCCGGCCGGACATTTGTCGCCTGAGGCGGGCCGCCGACAGATCTCGTAGACCCAGCCGGTCGGGTTCATCGGCGAGCCCCCAGGGGGCGCATAGGTGATCGTCGAGATCGGCTTGGGGCGTGCGATCATCAGCAGATCGAGCACGCCGTGCCAGCTCCTGAACACCGTCGGCTCGGCCAGATCATGGGCCTGCGCCGCAGAACCCGCAACGGTCAAACCGGCCAACATCGCGGCCGCCGATGTCAGTAATCGCAGAGTTGGCTTGCGCACACGCCCAACTAACATGCCTGATCCCCATCTGGCTCGAGATACACCGGTAGGAACGATCACCGTTCCCGGGATGCGGAATTCGAATGAGCAGTCCGAACTCATCAGCCGATCTGCCGCATCGTCCCCCTCTGCCTTCGTCGCTACGTCGGGTGGCTCCTTTGTGACGTTTTCTTTCGCTTTGTGAGAATTGCCGACCGGCGTTTAAGAATCGATCTAACTACACATCCAGCCGGCTGCGTTGTGCGCGTGGCGGACAGCAGCGACACAAAAACGACAACCAGCTCTCGTAGCTCGCCATGAAGCTCATGAGATCGTGTCGGATGCGAACGCTGCCGGACATGTTTGTGAGTGCCCCGCTCCGAGGAGACCGAACGATGCTGCTTGCTGTTGTTCTCGCATGGGCCTGCAACGTGACCGGCATGGCCTGTGGAGCACCGACCACCGAGATCATCCAGAAGGCCTATGAGCAGGAGGCGCCGTCATCCGGAGTCCGCCACGACAAGGGCCTCAAGATCGTCGAGGCGACCTGCGACAAGGGCGACGAGGGCGGCCGTTTCCTGTGCCAGGTCTCGTTCGTGTCGGAGGACGATCCCGACAAGCGCCTGTATTTCGACATCGTCTCCGCGGCTCTCACGGACAGGGGATGGGTGCTGACGAGCGGATTGTGCAAGCGCTGAGCGCCACCGACCGACAGCCGCATCGGCTTCGATCGGGGCATGCCGGTGCGGCCGTCCGGCGTCCACCGTCGCGCCTCGATCCAGATCGGATCCATCCTCACAATTGGCGGCGTCCCGAACGTTGGCGTTGATGCATCCGAAGTAGCCTGGACTCAGGCGACAGAAAGGGCGGCCCTGCTTGAGCCAGCGGAGGCGCCGTGGGGGTTGACGGCATCTGCGCAGAGCTTTCGTTAGCTGAATTTGTCGGCTGGGCCGGCGTCGGCAGCAGCGTGAGAACGGTGACGTCTTCGCCCCGTTGCAGCGTGACCGATCTCGCCTCGACGAGACGCAGCGTCCAACCCCGATAGTCTGCGCCGGTTCTGATCCGCAACGGCGTCTTGCTGCTCGTATCGACGAACACGGCAAGGCCGCGGTCCCCGTTCACGACGGTGCCGACGAGCGCGAGCTGCGGCCGTTCCGGAACGGACGGCTCCTGCACCACCGGAGCGGCCACGACGGCCGGCGGCGGGACATCGGTCGGCGGAGGGCGGCGAGACGGCGAGAACAGCGGGCGTTCGCGCGTTGCCGACAGCTGCTCGAGCGGAATGCCCCACAATGGGTTGCCGGTGCGCGACGGCGGTCGCTGCGCGATGGACGAGGCTTGCGCCGATCCGCTCGGCTGTTCGGCGGAGACCGCTTCCGAGACGTCCAGGCCGGTCGAATGAGCGATGCCGAACGCCGACCCCACCGCCAGAACGCTGCAACAGCCGATCATGCAAAGCTTGGCGAGACTGCTCATTGCGGGCCCTGCCACTGTCCAGAGACCGTGATCAGCACGCGCAGTTTTCCGCTGGATGCCGCCGCGGGGGCGTGCCCCTCGACGACCAGCTCGTCGACGAACAGACAGGGCATGCCGGCCTCCAGATCGTAGAGGATCGGCTGCAGGTCGGACTGACCGGCCTCGAAGTTCGCGCTCCCGCTGATATGACCGTCCTTGGCACGGGGGCCCTGCACATCGAGCTGCGACGACGACACGCTGCCGCCATGACGCGTCACCACGTCGCCGAGGCGCTGCAGCAGCGCTGCTCCTGCTACGGTCACGGTCGGTCCTTCGAGAAAGGCCGATCCCGTCATGCCGGCATCGCCGTTGCTGTCCTGACGCGCGGCCGCCATGCTGTGGGCGTCCAGCAGGTGGAGTGTATCGGCGAGCGAGGTCACTTCGCTGCGCTGATCGATCATGCTCTTGATCGACAGCACCGTGACCGAGATCAGCACGATCAGCAGTCCCGCATAGGCGACCGCGGCGATCGAGGGCGATGCGGAATTATCCGTGACGAGCTTTGCGACGCTCATGTGCCAAGTCCAAAATGGGGCTTGATGCCAGCTTCGATATGGAACCGTTCTCCGGGATCCTCAGCCGAACGCGTGGTCGGCGCGAAGAAGGTCGCACGCGTGAAGTGCGCCGACTGCTCGATCAATTTGACCAGCGCCGGCGCGTCCTGGGTCATGCCGACGATTTGCATCCTGTCCTTCTCGATCCGCAACTCGGTCACGTAGGTGTTGTCCGGTAGGATCCGGGACAGCGCCTCCAGCAGCACGACCGCTGCGGGAGTCTCCTGCTTGCGTCGCATCAGGCTACGCAGCGCGGCACTGTCGGCCCCTTGCAGATCGAGGCGCAGCGCTGCGCGCCGATCCGAGATCTTCTGCGCGAGCTGGCGTTGCTGCTCGTCCAGATGTCCTCCCAGCAGGCTCGTTGTCGCGAACGACAGCGCCGCCGCGAGGGCGGCGACCATCAGGAGCGCGGTGAGGACGCGACTGATACGGCCGACGTCGAACGCTCCCTCCAAGCGCTGCTCGGTCAGCCTCGTTTCGCTGAACGCAATGAGCCGGTCGTCACGCGGCGTCGGCGCCGTCTCGGGCGCAGCAAACAGGACGATCGATCCGGCACGCCAGGACTCGGCAAGGCGAATGAGCGGATCCAGCTTCGCTCTTGGTGCTGCGATCACCATGGTCCGGATGCGCTCACCCGATATCTCTACTGGCGCAGTCCTGCCGAACACGGCCTCTTCGGCCGACCACGGCGTCAGCCGATCGAGCTGCGAGCGTATCATGGCATCGAGAAACTCGACGGCCCGCTTGGGCAGATCGAGCGGCCGCCACAGGAAGCGGTCCGATCTCAGCGCCACTTCGATCCGGCTGCCGCGCAGGACTGTCTTCCAGCTCTCGGGAAGTGCGGGAAAGGCCTCGTGGCCGTCCGGCAGACGAACGCGACAATCCGGCGGGACCGGTCGCCGAGGCCGCGCGACCATCCGCATGATGAAGACGTTCCGTTCGGTCTCGATCAGCCGAATCCCCGGCCTGATATTGAGCCGGCCGATCGCGGCGACGATGGTTTCGGCGACGGAGCCGATCCAGGCCGCCAGTTCGTGGCGCACTCTCGTCGACATCGTCATCTCGGCGCCCTCCCCGCTTGTTTGAGCATCCCCGGAGCATCGACGTCATCGCGCCACGACAGCACCCGGTAAGGATCGTCACCATCGCCCAGCAGGATGACCGCCTCCGTTGCGGCCCGGCGACCGCCGTCAAAGCCGATCGTGATCCACACGCGGACGGCATCGGCGACCTCCAGCGTCGCTGCGGCGCGTGCGGGACCGAGCGCCGCGTTGAGCGACCTGACGTCTCGACGCAGGCCGGCTCGCTGCTCGAGGAAGCTCTTCAGCTGATCCGGCGTCATTCCGGGAAGCGCGGCCACCACTTCGGGGGCGGCCTCCAGCGGGTCGACCTCCCTGCGGCCGCTGAAGACGGTCACGAAGGGCATCGCCTTGTCGACCAGCGCCGGCGGCAGGTTGAGCACCAGCCGAAGCTCCTCGACATTGGCGAACGGCGCGGTGCGCGGCATGTAGTCCGCACCGGCTGTGCGGTAGAGATCGCGCTCTGTGTCCGCGCCGGTCTCGGCCGGCGGCGTTCGCCAGCCGACGATCCGCTCGGCATATTCGCCGGCCCTGTCAGCGCGCGCGCCGAGACCCTCTAACAAGGCGGCCAGCATCTGCTTGGAGGCATGATTGAGATCGATGCGAGCTGCTTCCGACCGAAACGCGACCGAGACCTGCGCATGATCGAGCCGGAACGAAAAGGCCCCGGCAGCGGGGCGCTGCGGCTTCGGCAACGCCAACAATTTGTAGGCCGCAAGCTCCAGGCCGGCGGGGACCAGCGCGGCGGATCGCAGGCGCGCATCGTCGAGCGACAGCCGCTGGGCGGTGCTGACGAGATAGACGGACAGGGCTCCCGCGAGTCCTGCGAGCGAGACAAGGAGCCAGAGCACCGCCACGAGGACGAAGCCACCTTCCCGATCATCGGGATCAGACTCTCGCGGATGGCTGTCTCGGCACATGATCATTGCTTCGATGCCGCGGAGGCACGCCCGACCGTCGCATCGGCGGAAAGCGCCTGCCTGTCGCAATTGGTGTCCGCGGGCCGGCAGACGCTGTCGGCCGGCGCCGAGACACGAATGACCGCGATCCGCGACAGCGATGGCGCGCTCCCGCGGCTTCCGTCATGCACCGTCACCCGCACGGCTGCCGGCAGCTTCTCTGCATTGCGCCACGACGGACTCCAGATCCGGTCGGACCCCGCATAGGCGAACGACACCCGGTACGGCGCCTGCAGCAGCACGACCGGATCGGCGAACTCCCAGGCGGACACACTGCCAGGTGCGAAGGCCGCGCGAGTCCGCGTCAACGCCACGTCGTCGCCACCGCCGCTTTCGGCGATGCGGATCACATCGAGACCCCGGCCCCGCTGCGGTCCGAGCGCCGTTCGGACGAGCGTGATCGACGTCTCCGATCCGTCGAACAGAACGGACTTGGCCTGTCCATCGGGCCTCATGAACTCGGCGGCCGCGATATCGGCGGCAATGCGGTCGAGCGCCACGCTCACCGATTCGCTGCGCTGGATGCGATGCAGACCGCGATTCCAGTTCGGCAGCCATTGCGCCGTGATCGCGAACAGCGCGGAGACCAGCAGCCCCATCACCACCATTGCGACGAGGGCTTCGACCAGCGTGAAGCCTGCTCGACGATCGTTGACCCGTGTCGTCATCACTCGGCCCGCCTCCGGAACAGCCGGACGGTTTCCAGCTCCATGGTCGCGCCCGATGGCGATCGCACCTGGAGCATGATCTTCTGCGGGATCCAGGCGGATGCGCCGCCCGGCGCGCCGATATCGACGGGGAAGGGCTCCGCCTGCGCGCGCCAGAGATGTGCCGTCGCCTCCCCCGACTGCGTCGGAGATGCCGGCGGCAGGCGCGACGGAAAGGCCAGCCACAGCGCGTCGTAGGCGGCCTGCACCAGCGCGACGTGCTGCTCCAGCTTCCTGCTGCCGCGCGCCGAGGACCCCATGAGCGCACCGATGGCGACGAGCGACACCGCCACGATCGCAAGCGTGACGAGCGTCTCTATCAGCGTGAATCCTGCTGTCGCCCTATCGCTTCGACAGACCAGCGTTTGAGACAACTTCGATCCTTCCTGTCAGCCAAGTGACGCGAATTTGGTAGCCGGCGTCGAGATGGGTGAGCGTGATGACGCCGCCGCACGACCTGCCCCATCCGAAGAAGCTGATGGTCTCGAAGGCGGGCCGCTCGTCGCAACTGCGCGGCAGCACCGTCTCGAACCGCACGTCCGCAGGTAAGCGGACGACCTGCCCGTTCGCGCCCGAGCGGAGCGACCGCGCCTGCGCATCGATGCGAGTCGTGACCTCGAGGCCCCGCCTGATCGCGGCATTGCGATCGGCCTTCAACAGCGCAGCAGCCTCGACCGCATAGGCTTCGAGTTGCGGCCGCGAGGTCTGTCGCGATACGGCGGGGACCACGACGGACGCCAGCAGCGCGACGATCGCGAGCACGCACACCACCTCGATCAGAGTGAAGCCGGCCTCGCAGCCGTCGCGGCCCCCCATTGCTATTTGGCACCGATCGTCATCGACGAGGAGATGTCAGCGGCGAGATCCACGCCACCCTCCTGCCCGTCCGATCCGTACGACACGATCTCGTAGGGCACATGCTGCCCGGGCGAGCGGTAGACGTAAGCGTGGCTCCAGGGATCGCTCGGGACGTTTCCTCCCTTGAGATACGGTCCCGCCCAGCCTGGGATGGTCGAGGCGGGCCGGACCAGCGCGGTCAGGCCTTCCGACGAGGTCGGATAGCGGCCGGTGTCGAGATAGAACAGATCGAGCGCGCTGGAAAAACTCTGAATTTGAATCCGGGCCGTCTTGACCCGGGATTCGTTCAGGGAGGACAGCACACGCGGTCCGATCAGACCCATGATCATTCCGATGATGGCAATGACGACCAGCATCTCGACGAGCGTGAAGCCGCTCTGAGGGTCGTCGCGCGCGGTGCGTCTCCGCCGCGCGGTGCCGCTGATCCCTGCCTGTTTCATGCGATGGTCCATCTTGTGCTACCCGACGAGTTGCGTCACCGACAGGAGTGCGGTCATCACCGAGACGATGAGGCCGCCAACGACGGTGCTGATGAGAATGATCGCGGCCGGACCGACGATGCCCACGATGCGATCGAGGCCGCGCTGCAGCTTCGCCTCGTAGAACTCAGCGATGCGGCCGGCGAGGACCGGCAGTTGTCCGGTCTCTTCGCCGATCCGGATCATCCGCGTGGCCATGGCCGGCAGAATGTTCGTCGCGGCCAGCGCTTCCGACAGCTTGCCGCCGTGACGAACACGGTCAGCGGCGGCGTTCCACGCTGCACCGCTGCCGGTGACCGACATGATGTCGACCAGGATGCGCAGCGTCGCCGTCAATGTCAGCCCGCTGCCAAGCAGGATCGCGAGATTGCGGCAGAACACGCTCGTGCGATACGACCGGAACACGGTCGCAAGACCCGGAAGTCGGCAGAGCCGCGCAATCACCGCAGCCCGTACGCCGGCGCGGCTGAAAGCGAGCAGACCTGCAGCGATCAGCGCGCTTGCCGATAGCGCCATCGCCGTGCCGTTGCCGCGCACAAAATCGGAGATGTCCAGAAACGTGTTGATGGTGGCATCGGTCCTGGCGCCGAAGTCGCGCAGCACGGCCGAAAACTGCGGCAGCACGACGATGAAGAAGAACAGCATCACCAGACACGCGGCGATCAGCACGAAACACGGATACTGCATCGCGTCACTGAGCTTGCGACGCATGGCTTCCGCGCGCGCCCGCTCGGCGCCGAGCACGTCGAGCACGTGATCGAGGGTGCCCGAGACCTCGCCGACCCGCACCAGCGCGACATACATCGCAGGAAACTGCACAGCATGATGCGACAGCGCATCGGCGAAACTTTCTCCCGCCAGCACGCTGGATCGCAACCGGCCGATGATCGGACGCAGCCGCCCGATATCGGCGTCGCCGGCCAGCAGTTCGAGCGACTCCTCGAGCCGTGCCCCGGCTTTCAACAACAGCGCCAGATCGCGCGTGAAGGTCGTGACATCGCCGTGGGTCGGACCGCCGAGCAGCGCAAGTATGTCGCGCGCGACGAAGCTCGCGGTCCTTTCCTCGATCGTCTCGATCGGCAACAGCCGCAGATACTCGATCCGGTCAATCACCTCCTTGGCCGTCGCAGCCGAGATCGTGCCGCGCACCACGTCGCCGTTCTCGGTCAGTGCGCGATAGCGGAACTTGCTCACCGGCTCACCGCAACGTTGTAACGCGCAGGATTTCCGCGACCGACGTGGCGCCGGCCCGGCACTTTTCGAGGCCATCGTCGAGCATCGTGGTCATGCCGTTCAGAATGGCGCTGCGGTCGATCACGGCCGCATCGGCCGTGCCCTGGATCAGCGATCGGATCTCCGGAGTCAGCTCCAGGACCTCGAAGATGCCGAGCCGGCCCCGATAGCCGGTACCGCCGCAGCTCTCACAGCCCGCCGGCTCATAGACCGTCTCGCCGACGTCGAAGCCCACCGCGGCGTAGCGCGGGTCCGCGCAGAGATCGGCGGCGCTCAGCATCCTTTTCGACCTGCAGCGCTCGCACAGCCGGCGCACCAGCCGCTGCGCGATCACCGCGCGGAGCGTCGATCGCAACAGAAAATCTTCGACGCCGAGATCGAGCAACCGCGGCACCGCCGCCGCAGCGTTTTCGGTGTGCAGCGTGGTCAGCACGAGATGGCCGGTCAGCGCCGCATGGACCGCGACATGGGCGGTCTCGTCGTCGCGCACCTCGCCGACCATGATGACATCCGGGTCCTGCCTCACGAAGGACCGCAAGGCAGAGGCGAAGGTCAACCCGATCGATGGCTTGACCTGCGACTGGTTGATGCCGGGAATCTCGTACTCGACCGGATCCTCGATCGTGAGGATCTTCCGCGTCGGCTCGTTGAGGATCGACAGCGCGGTCGCGAGCGTCGTGGTCTTGCCGCTGCCGGTCGGCCCGCAGATCACGATCATGCCATGCGGCAGCGCCAGCAGGCGGCGGAGCGATCGATCGTCGTGCGGGGCAAAGCCGAGCTTCTCGATGGCGAGCAGGCCCCGGTCCTTCGGGAGCAGCCGGATCACCGCCGACTCGCCATGCTGCGTCGGCATCACGGCAACGCGCACGTCGAGCTCGAAGCGGCCGGCGCGGAGCCGCGCAGCGCCATCCTGAGGCAGGCGCCGTTCGGCGATATTCAGCCCGGCGACGATCTTGATGCGCGAGATGACGGCTTGCGGCAGCACGCCCGACGGCTCAGGGACCGGCTTCAACAGGCCGTCCACGCGCATCCGGACCGACAACCCGCTCCGCATCGCTTCGACGTGAATGTCGCTGGCGCGCAGCTCGACCGCCTGCTCGAACAGATCGTTGACGGCGCGCACCACCGGCGCTCCGGTGGCGAGGTCGCGCAAACCCTCGATGTCGTCGTCGCGCAGCTGCGGCTCAGCCGTTTCGTTGCGCGCCGGTACCTCGTCCTCGCCGGCGAGCCGGTTCAGCGCGGTGGCAACATCCTCGGCGGAGGCGACCACCAGTTCGACCGCCGTGCCGAACACCAGCTCCGCGGCGCGTGCAGCCGCGGTGTCGCGGGGATCGGCCACCGCAAGGCATGGTCCGTGCCCGGCGGATTGGAACGGGAAGACCATCGTCTCCCGCAGGAAGCGCCGCGAAAAGTGCTCGGCCAGCGGCTTGGACGCCAGCAGATCCGGCAGCGCGATCCGAGGCAATCCGAGCTGTCGCGCGATGTCGTCGGCGGATTCGGGAATTGCGGCATCGGTCGCCGCCGTTGATCTCATCCCCGCGCTTTCGCGCGCCGCGCCGACCGATCGAGCGGCGAGACCGTCCGCCCCTCCGCCACCCTGCAGATCGTCAGCAAATCGGAGAAGAGGAGTCGAGCTCATGGCGCGTCCCGTGATGGATCGTTGTCGATCACCTCATTGCCGAGGGCCGGATCGTTGAACGGTTCGTTGTCGATGTCAAAGATGACACTTCTGCGATGACCTGATTAGAAGAACTACAAACCTGAATCCGATGCGGCCGCACCAACCCTGGTCGTCTGTGTCTGCCGCCATTCGAGCGCGAGGCGCTGACCGTCGACGATCTGATCAGGTGACATCTTGAGTGCGACCGCATCGCGAATTCGCAGATAAGGTTCGCGCAGGGGAACGGGCGCGGCAGCCGCTGCCAGGCTCAGCCATTTGTAGGCCAGCACATGGTCCCGGCACACGCCATGCCCCTTGTCGTAGTTCAGGCCCAAATGATGCTGCGCCGTGGGATCGCCGCGTTCGGCGGCTCCGGCATAGAGCTCGACCGCGGCCTCGTAGGACTGCGGAACACCGAACCCGTTGTCGTACATGTAGCCCAGCGCGGTCATGGCCCGCGGATGTCCGCGCTGCGCCATCGGCGCCAGCAACGCCGCCGCCCTGACATAGTCGCCATGCGCGAGCGCGGCCCATCCGTCTCCCTTCGGCCGCGCGCCGGACGGAGCGGTGCTCAAGGCAAGCGCCAGAATGGCGAAGGCGGCCGTCGCTTGCCGCGTCATCGATTGCTCCGCGGCGCCTGGAGCGCACTCGTCGACACCGGCCTGATCGTGCCGCGCAGCTTGGA
The DNA here is from genome assembly GCF_032489615.1 of Bradyrhizobium sp. SZCCHNR1051. Lineage (NCBI taxonomy): Bacteria > Pseudomonadati > Pseudomonadota > Alphaproteobacteria > Hyphomicrobiales > Nitrobacteraceae > Bradyrhizobium > Bradyrhizobium sp. SZCCHNR1051. The sequence continues at coordinate 44,041 of NZ_JAUEYJ010000030.1, forward strand.
GCGCAGCTCCTCGGCGACGTAATGGGCGTCGGTCCCGTCGCGGATGATCTGGGGGCGAATGAAGATGATCAGCTCGGTCCGCCCGCGGCTGCGGTCGTTGTTGCTGAACAGGTCGCCGAGACCCGGGATCTGGTCGATCCCCGGAATGCCACTGCGGCTGCCCTGATGGGTCTCGCTGATGAGACCGGCCAGCAGCACGGTCTGGCCGCTGGCGACTGCGACCGAACTCTTCACCTTGCGCTGCGCAACCGTCGGCGTGAGGCTGTTGGCGGTCTGCGGCGAGACGTTGCTGATCTCCTGCTCGATCTCCAGCCGGACGTTGCCGTTCTCGTTGACCCGCGGAGCGACCCGCAGGATGATACCGGTGTTGCGGTAATCGATCGTGTTGACGACCGTGTTGTTTGTCGTGAGCACCGTCGCGCTGCCGGTCGACACCGGCACCTGATCGCCGACCTGCAAAGTCGCCGCCTGGTTGTCGATCACCACCAGCGATGGGTTGGACAGCACCTTGACGTCGGTGACCGTATGCAACGCACTCAGGATCGCGCTCGGCTGGGATTCCGAGCCGACCAGGAAATTGAACCCGGGGAAAGCGCGGCTGAGAAAGGCGTTGGTGATCGTTCCCGCGGCCGAGGCAACCGTTGCCGGCGCCGATGTCGAGGTGGTGTTGAGCGCTGACCCCTGGTCGGGCTTCAGGCCGAGATTCTTGCTGGTGAGATAGGCCTGCACGCCGTAGTTCAGCGAATCGTTGAGCGTGACTTCGGCGATCGTCGCGTCGATTGCGACCTGCAGCTGCGGACGATCGCACTGACGCAGGGTGGCTTCGATCAGCCGATAGTTTTCCCTGTCCGCATAGATGAGAAGCGTGTTGTTGACGACGTCGGGCGTGATCCGCACGCCCTCCATGAGCGGCTTGCCGCCCGCGCCCGTTGCGCGCGATTCCGATCCCGCATCGAGGCCAGCCTGGGTCGGTGGCGGCGTCCCGCCGAAGCCGCGGTTGGCGACAAGGCCGGCGTTGCCCTGCTGCTGGCTCGCGAAGCCGCCCGACTGTGCCGTCGTGCCGGCGGCCGAGAGCCGCTCGCTGCTCGAGCTCGACGATGCTCCCGACCCGGGAGCGAGGTCAGTCGACGATCCCTCGGCCGCGCTGCCCGCGTTTCCGGTGAACATGTCGTTCAGCACCCGCGCCATCTGGCGCGCCTCGCCATACTTGACACGGTAGACATGGACGCTGTTGCGCAGCGTGTTGCCGGCATCCAGCCGCTTGATCCAGGTCTCCGCCGTATGCAGCAGCGCCGGCTTGCGGCTGATGATCATGACGGCGTTCATCCGGCTGACAGTCTGGAACTTGACCATGTTCTGGCCGAGCCCGCTGTCGCCTGTGTCCATGATCTTCTCGAGCTCGGCGACGATCGGCTCGGGATTGCCATTGACGATCGGAAAGATCCCGACCGACTGTCCGCGCATCCAGTCCGCATCGAAGCTCAGCGCGGCATCGATCGCGGTGCGGCGCTCGGCGCCGGTCCCCTGGATCAGCAGCAGGTTGCGGCCCGGGTCGGCGCGCACCGTGCCCGGCTTGAGCGCAAAGCTGTCGAGCAGCTTCAGCAGTGTCGGGGCGGAGACATATTGCAGCGGCAGCACGGAGATGCCGTAGCCAGGCTCTGCCGAGCCTCCGGCGGGATCGACGTTGCCGGCGCCGACCGCGTCGCCAAGCGGAATCAGCCGGTATCCGGAGTTGTCGCGAACCAGCGCCGTCCCCGAGAGCCGGAGCGCGTTCTCGAGCACATAGGCAACGTCCGATTTCGGGACCGGGCGCACCGAGGACAGGCTGACCGTTCCCTGGATCCTTGGATCGATGGTGTAGCCGACGCCGAGGACGTCGCCGAGCACGACCTTGGCCACCGTCGCGATCGGCGTATTCTCGAAGTTCAGCTCGAACCCGTTGCCAACCGGCTGCGAATGCGCCGCCACCTGCTGGATCGGAAGCGAGCCCGCGGCCGGCGCTTCCGCTCGCGCGTCCCTGGCATCCCGTGCATCGTCGTTGCCGGCATAGATCTCGGCACGGGCGCGCCGCGCCGCCGGCGACTGCTCCGGCATGGCCTGCCTGGGATAGCGCGGCGAAAGGTCGATCCGGCCGACCTTGTCAAGCACGTCATCGCCGCGGCTATCGCTGCCGAGCGTCGCCGGGTTGCAGCCCGCCAACGCGATCGACACCATGACCAGCGTTGCGAGCGTGCGGCATCGCAGCCAACCTGCGCTCAAATCAGCAATCTCAACCACTCGCCCGCCCACCCGATCTGCCGAGTCCGTTCTTCGTTTCGAGGCACACCCGGGCGGAGAGCGGTCGCTTTCCGCCCCGGTGCTCCAACCTGTGTCTTGCGAGGAGACGCCGCTGCCGTCAGGCCACGGCCCCTGCTCGCGTCGGTCGGCTACCAGAGCCAGCCGACGCCGGCGAGAACCCGATCGGACATCGCCCCCGCCGCGCTGTGATCGATCACCTTGGTGTAGTTCAGCTTGTAGACAAGGCTCGGATTGGGAAACACGGCAATGCCGACATCGTGGAACGTCATGTCACCGCTGCCCGTGATGTTGTTCAGGCCGTTGGTGAGATCGGAGCCGAGCATGCCCGACGTCTGGAAGTTCTGTCGGGTATAGCGGTAGAACGGCACGATATCGTAGTCGTTCGGCGCCCTGAAGTGGTAGGCGATCTCGCCGGAATAGCCCCACATGTTCTTGCCGACGTTGTTGTCGTCGACGAGATCATTGTTGGCGCGGAGGTTCTCCGGATTGGAGAAGTTTACATGGGCATATTCAGCCCGCAGCTCCAGCCCGGTGTTCGGAACGCGATAGCGAGCCTCGGTATTGAAGATCGTCATCGCGTTCTTGCCGAGCGGAACCTCGCTGCCGTCCGGCAGCGTCGCATAGGCGCCCCGCGGCGTGACGTTCGGCGAATAATAGATCGCCGAGCTTCCGGCAAAGCCGGGGAGGAACGATGGCGTGTAGCTCAGCCGGAGCGTATAGGCGAGCTGGTTGCTCAGCTGCCGATAGTCGCCGATCGGCGCTCGCGACAGCGCGAGCGCTTCCGAGCCGCTGATGCCGCCTTCATAGCCGCCCGGATTGATGTGGCCATTGTCGCCGCGATGATCGAATCCGTCGCCGAAGTCCTCCGCGCTCTGGCTGACCTGGAACTGGTAGTTCAAGCCATCGATGATCTTGCCATGAAATCCTGCCGATGGCGCATACCAGGTCGTCGGGATCAGGCCGTTGGCGAGCTCCGGCCGATGCACGCTGTAGAACAGCGTCGGCTCGTGATACAGGTTGGTGAAGGAGATCGGGATCAGGTCGATACCCGGCGAGCGCAGGGTGAAGTGGTCGTTGAACTTGATGTCGAAGAAGGCCTGCTCGACCTCGACCGCACCGTGGAGCTTGTCGTCATTGTCGAACGCGATGCCGCCATGCTCCCATTCCAGCTCCGCGTTGAAGGTGATGGAGTCATTGACCTGATAGGTCGGCAGCAAGACCAGGCGGGCCATGTCGAAGCCGTTCTGCCACTGACCGTTAGCTGCGGGATTTTGCACCGAGCCGAACTTGATCTCGCCGTACATGCCGATCTTCATGCCGGGGACCGGCGACGGCGCGGCACCGAACAGGTCTCTGCTGGGCTGCGGCGCAGGCGCTTTCAGATCGGCTGCTGGGAGAAATCGCGGCTTGGAATCCGAATCGGCGAACGCTGCCGCGAGCCGTGATGCCGGGGACGACGATGGTGCGGCATCAGCCGCCTTCGATCCACTGGCCTTGACGTCCTTCGGGTCGGCGAGCGCCATGGCATTGCCGACCGGCAACCTGGATGCAGCCTGCGCGTTGTCGGATGCCTTCGCGCCGCCGGCACGCGCGTCCTTGGCGCCGATCAGAGGCATCGGATCGGACGGGCGGCGGGATGCAAGTGATGCGGACTGCCCGACGCTGGTCGTCTTCTTTGCCTTGGCGTCCTTGAGCTCGACTTGAAGGCTGTTGATGCGCTGCTCCATGGACTCGAGCTTCGCCATCAGCGCTTTGACGGCCGCCCCGTCCGTGGACCGCGCCGAGCCGGCGTCGGCCGCCTGGGCTGCTGCCGCGCTCAACGCCAATGTCGATACGGCGGCAAGCAGAGATGGCAGGAGTCGGTCGCGGCCGCGAAGCGGGCCGCCGCCTTTGCCAATACTCAAAGCGCCGTCGTGTGAAGACGCGGAGCAATCTGCGCGCCTTCCGCTGCAGCTAATCAAGACCATCAGTCAAACCTCCCCATGATGATGCGCGGACGTGCATCCCCTTCGCCCGCGCCGCCGTGAGCACAGAATTCGTGCGCGACTGCGAGCCATTCGCGCTAGAAGCCCGCGATGTCGATACTTGGGCTCGTCGGGGATGCTCGCGTGTCAGCACTTGGGCGGCGCTCGTTGCGCGGCAGAGGCGCGGCTGGGCCTACCAATCGCTCGGACCCTGCCGAGATCTGGCTAAGTGTTTTCAGTCATTGATAATTGCTGCTGGGTTCATGTCCGGCGTGCGAAGCGCCGAGTAGCGCAGCGTAGAGCTGCATTCATGCCTTTGCATCGCGAAGTAATAAGCGATGTCACACTTCGTCAGCGACGGCCCTACTCCGAAAGAAATTGCGTTGGCGCGATGGCGCAGCTCGGACGAAGCGATGGAATCCGACGAAAAACCGCAAGTGATCGCGACTGAGATTGCGGCAAGACGCCGCATGCTTCTCTCATGGAGATGCCGCATCTACGCACGCGAATACCAGCCGTTTCCGATCAAGGCAGTCAAACCGGAAAGACGCTCGGCTTCTTTAAAGGGATTCTAAACCGGTTACGCGAACCGACAGCGGCGGTTCTCGAAATGATAACAAATCAGTTGGCGCAATTTTCAGGACCGACGACACGCCCGGACTAGCTCCCATCATTACGCCGCATTGCGTGACGCTACTATTCGCCAGTTAGTGCGGTCTATCTGACGTTGGCTTCAGTATTCCCTCGAATGCCGTCGACGAAAGACGTCGCCTGGCCACATCGGGATCGTGAATAGTCAGATACGTCCATCTTCTTCGACGCGCGTGACGGAATTTTCTGCAAAGCGGGACGAACGTCAGGACGGGAGTTGAGGGTGAACCGATTGCTTCGCTTGGTCGCCGCTATCATCGGAGAGGCACTATGAACGCTGTCCATCGGTTGGAGCCGGCGGCCGGACCGTTGCAGAATGTTCTTGGATATCTCACCGAGATGATCCTGCGCGATGCACGTGCGGTCGCGCGCCTGTCTGACCATCGGCTTGCGGGCGGACAATGCTTCGTGTTTCATCAGCATGAGCTGGAGAAGCTGCCCGGCATTACCTACAACACGTTCGATGCTGATGGCCCCGTGTGGCTCTCCATCGAACGCCTGGTCGCCACCGATCCTCCCGCCGTCGAGTACGACCTGGCGATGTGGATCGACGTGTCCGCCGATCCGGACCGTCGCCCTCTGGTTCGGCAGCGCGTGACGATCACGGTGCACGCGGCGGAAAAAGACCTGCTGATCGCGGCCGGTCACGCACGCGCCGAGCACTGCTCGCCGGCGAACGGCCCGGGGGTGGCCGCCGGGCTCTGGAGCGTGCGATTGCATCTTGAGCAGCGCCCGGACATCGTCGAGCGTCTGGACCGCTATCTCGCCGGCTCGTGGGCCAATTGGGCCGCGGCCGAGCGGCCACGCCGCAAGACCATCGCGGTTCACCAGCGATTGCGCGAGATGGCTCGCGTGGCGGGAGCCGGAGGCAACGATGGCAGCTGCGAAATCGTGTGGGGCGTTGGCGTGTCACGCTGGCGGCGACAAGGCCGCGAGCTGGATCTGCCGCTGCTCGAACGCCTGGTCGAGATCGAGGTCCTCGATGGCTCCGACACCGAAATCAGAATCCGGCCCCGCATGGTCGGCGCGACGGCCAATCTCAAGGCGTTCGAACCGCTGACATCAGCGGCCGGCTTGGCGGGGCAAACGGCCGAGCAGTTGCTCGAGACGATCGAGCGCGGCAACGAGCTTTCGCCATTCCAGCCCGCCAGCTTCGAGCCGGTTCTCAGCGCCATCGGCTCACAGCTCGACCCGCATGGGATCTACTGTCCCACCATGCCCGACTCCGCGTTGCTGCTTCCCGAGGAGGACGAGCAACTGGTCGTCTCCGATCGCTGGGTGATCTTTGCGCGGCCGCGCTCGGACGCACTGCTGTTGCGCGACATCGACCGACTGAAGCGAGCGATCGAATACGCGCCCGGCGACGCTTGCTGCCTGGCCGCACTGTCTCGCCTCCTGCTTGGCGCGCCGGACCACGAAGCCCATGACGGCGCGCGCCGTCGTCTATCCGGCGTGATCGGTGACCCGATCGACGTCGGGCCGGATGCGCAGATCGCGGCGGATCACGGCGACCTGTTCTTTCCGCTGCCGACGAACTCCGACCAGATGGAGATCGTGCGACAGCTCCGGCGATCGGACGGACTTGTCGTGCAAGGCGCGCGCGGGTCCGAGCGCACGTCCACCCTCGTCAACCTGGTTTGCCATCACCTCGCAATGGGCCTGCGCGTTCTCGTCGTCTCGCGCAACGAGGCTGCACTCGGACTGTTGTCCGAGAAGCTGCCGCGCGCCGTCCGTGATCTGACCGTCGATCTGACCGGCTCCGACAAGGACGTCTTGAAGCATGCAGAGACAGTCGTCAGCCGGCTGCTGTCGATCCTCAAGACCACGAACCCGCGCGCGCAGGCGGAACAGGTCAATCGGCTGGAGCGCGACATCATCGCGACCAGCGTCGAGATATCACGTCTCGATGATGCGTTCGCAGACATCGCCAGCCGCAGCATGCTGCGGTCATCCGGTGTCCCCGACCTGCCGTTCGACGCGTTGACGACGCTGATCGCCGACCGCGACGCCTATGCCTGGTTCACCGACCAGCCGTCACGATTCGTGAGTGAGAACGACCTTCTGGTTGCGGCGGTCGAGCAGGCCCGTGAGGCGCGTGTTCGGCTGGGTGCCGATCTCGCATATGTCGACGACGCGCTCCCGGAAATCGCGGCCCTGCCGGACGCCGCGACAGTGAGACGTCTGCACCAGGACCTGCAGCCGGCGCGGATCGACGGCGAAAGCCGTGACGGCCGGCTTGCCTGCCAGATCATCGCGGAGCTCGGGCCGGACGGAGCGGACTTGCTCGCCGGCGACCTCGACGCGCTCGCGGCGGCCCACCGGGTCATTGCCGACGAGCCCTGGCTCGCAGCGCTGTCGCCGGTCGGCCGCAAGGCCGATGCAATGTCGGTTGACGGTGGCATCCTCGTCGATTTTGCCCGCGATGCGTCGTCCCTGCTGTCGCAACGTGCCGGCTTCCTGGTTCGGCCGGTGGAAACGCCGGCGGACGCCTTCGCCAGCCAGGAACTGCTCACGATTGTCGAACGGCTGTCGGCCGGAGCAAGGCCGTTCGCGACATTCTCCCTGTCCGGCCGTGCGTTGAAGCAGACCGTGGAGGCGATCAGGGTGGCGGGCTTCGCGCCGAAAGGCGCGGCCGACTGGGGCCATGTTCGCGACTATCTGACCTGGCGTCGTCACCTGCATTCGCTCGACGCCAGATGGCGATCGCTGGCGGCCGAAATCGGTGCGCCTGCGCCCGAGCCGGACTCCTCTCACACGTTCCACGGTCACGAGCGCGTCGTCAAAAGCGTCGAGGCCGCGATCGTGCTGGCGGCGCTGGCGAAGCGCAATGTTCTCACCGCCGCACCGAAGCTGTCGATGTCGGACGACGCGATCGCCGGATTGCTCGGCGACGGCCGACGACTTTCTGCGCTGGCAGCTGCGGTGAGGAGCATGGCTCTCCGCATCACCAAGCAGCGGCTGGAGCTCACCCGGCTGAACGGGCTGTTTCGCGGCAGCGGTAAGCTCACAACGCTGGCTCATGCCGACGTGCTGTCGCAGATCGGCTGCGATGGTGTCGAGCCGCGCGACATCGAGACGCGTTGGACCACCCTTCGCACCCGGCTGAAGTCGCTGCACGACCGGCGCCAGGATCTCGAGCTGCTCGACGAGGTCTGCCGAGCGATGACCGAGGCCGGAGCAGATGCCTTCGCCCGTCGGCTCAGGACCGAGCCGGCACATCCGCAGACCGGCGATCCGGTGCTCGTTGCAGATTGGATGATGGCCTGGAACTGGGCGGTGCTGATGCGGCAGAACGAAGGCATCGGTCAGCATCAGCGCTTGCGAGATCTGTCCGACCAGCGCGCGGCGATGGAGATGCGACTGCGCGAGCTGTTCGGCCAGGTGGTCGTGGCACGGATGCATCTCGGCCTGGTACAGAACACCGGCAGCGCCATGAGGCAGGCCCTCACCGTGTTCATGACCACGCTGCGAAAAATGGCAGCGACCTGTTCCGGCCCCACCGCATGCCGGTTGCGTCAGGTTACACGCGAGGCACTCGAGAGCTGCTACGAAGGCATCCCATGCCAGCTCGTGCCGGCATGGCGCGTGGCCGAGCAGCTACCGGCCCGGCTCGGCGCATTTGATCTCGTCGTCATCGACGATGCCTCGCAATCCAATCTGCGCGAACTCACTGCGATGCTCCGGGCCCGCAAGGTCGTCGTCATCGAGGACGATCGGCAGACCGGCGAGCGCGTCGCGCAAGGTGAGCACGACATCGAAACCATCGCACGCAGCATCCTGCGCAGCGGTCCGGCTGCCATGCGCCAGTTCCTGCTGCCGGGCGCAGCGCTCTGCGATTTCGTCAAGATGCTGTTTCCCGACCGGATGATCAGACTTCGGGAGCACGCTCGCCGGGTCGATCCGGTCGCGCTTGCAGCCGTCGGCTCACCGCAGCCATCGGCACAGCCGGCAACCGGTATGCATCCGGCTGCCACGGGACCCGCTGCTGGCACGGCGGCGGATCACCCTGCATCTGCGCAATCCCTGACGCGCCGCGCCTATTCGCTGGAAGACGAGATCGCCACGGTGGCCGAAAGCCTGTCGATGGCCCGGCTGTCGGAGCAACGCGACGAGCCGGCCATCTCGATCGAGAGTCCGGTGCCGGATTGGCTGAGCAACAGGACAGGCGCCGGCATCGATGCACGCCCATCGCGGCGCGGGGCGCGTGAGGTCGCGACCGACGAAACGCCTGCCGCCTCGTCGTCTGATACGCCCGCCTCTGCGCCGCCAACGTCCGTCGCGCCCGCAGCGCCGGTCGAAATCGCGGAGAATGAGCCGCCCGTGGCCGATCGTTTTGCGCAGGCTGCAAGGCCGCCGGCGGACGATGTCGCCGTCGCACGAGTGGCCGTGCTCGCCCACGAGGTGGAAACGTCCGAGACGATGACACTCGGTCAAGCCGAGTCGGAGCCTGCCGCTGTCCGTATCGATCATCGCGCGCTGTCGCCGGGTCGGCGTCCGCGGCCTGATCATGGAGCGAGGCGTCCACACCGCTCGCTCCGCCGGCACATGATGGCCGCTGCCGCCGGCTTGGCGGTCGCGGTGGTTGGCGCATCGATCTACTGGCAGCCGGCGGCGAGCCGGATCACGACGTCCTGGCAGACGGTCTTGAACCGACTCCCGGTCTCCTGGAATGCGGCCTCGCCGGCCGCCGCGCTACCGGCCGGCACCGAGCCCCGCAAGGTCACCGCGGATCGGATCACGCCCGACGTCAGGGGCGGTGCAGGCGGCGATGCGATCACCACGGGGAACGCGACCGCGACGATGGTATCCCACGCCGTGCTGTATCAGGAGGATCCGCAGGATCCGAACGGCAAGCGCTATCTCGGGAAGGTAACCTGGCATGTCGAGCCTGAGGCAGGAGCGGTGCCGGCATCGATCAAAGGCGATGTGGAGATCGACAAGAGGATGAAGGCGACGTTGTCGCTGCGTCCAAATAAGGAAACCGAAATGCCAGCGAGCCACATCATGGAGATCAAGTTCAACTGGCCGGACGATCCGTCTCACGTCGGGGTGGAGACTTTGAAGGGCGTCAGCATGAAGCCCAAGGAAGCGGGCCGCGGGACCCCGTTGACCACCATGACCGCCAAAGTGACGCCAGAGTTCTTCATGATCGCGCTGTCGGCGGGTGATGTCGACATGAAGCGGAACGTGTTGCTGCTCAAGGGCAAGGACTGGATCGACATCCCGATCGTCTACAATGGCGGCAGCCGGGCGGTGCTGGCGATCGAGAAGGGAGCGGACGGTGAGCGTGCATTCAAGGATGCGTTTGCCGCCTGGGGCCAATGACTCGGCGGCAAGGCCGGCGCACGAAAGGTGTCCGATGATCGGCATCGACGTCGTCGCGCCAGCGCAGGCGCCGGCCACCGATCGAGACGAGCGACCGCTGACCGCCGTGACCTATCCGGTGCCTTGCGAGCAGTGCGGCCGGATCGTGCGGGTGGCGATGAACACGCTGCGCCCGCTCAGTTTCCACAGTGTCGACGAGCAGGTCGCCTGCCCCGAGATCCAGGAGCGCCGCAGCAGGGGCGACGGCGGACTGTTGTTGATGATGTGCGGCCCCTTGAAGCAATCGCTCGCCGCACGATGCGATGCGGCCGAGGTCGAGGCCACCGCTCCCGGTGGCGGACAGGCGGGACGGGTCGTCTGCAGCATTCCCGGCGTCTCGATCGCTCAATACGCCCCGAACGAGGCGCGCAGCCGCGCGGAGATCTGGCAGGCGCACGGCTACGACAAGCTGGCCACGACGCTTCGTGCGGCCGCGGCGAGGGCGGAGCGCAGGCCGCTGGTCTGGACCCGCGCTGCGGCGGCCGGCCTCGGCGCATTGTTGCTCGCTGCCGCCGCTAGCTGGTTCATGCTGGCGCGGGAGCCGGCCGCTCCCCCACCAACACAGCCGCAAGCCGCCGAGGCCTCCGTGGCCGCGTCGAGCCGCGCAAGCATCGAGAGTTCGGGGCGCGTCGTCACGGCAGAGGCCATGTCGGCCGCGACCGCCCCCGCCCCGGCGCCGATGCCGGACGCGCCCTCGGACACTGCAACGCTCTCGCGTTCCGCGGAAACCGCGCCGCTCGAGGCGCCCGCCCTGCTCGCGTCGGCAAGCGCTGCGACCGCTCCCGAGACTGCGCCGGCGGCAGAGTCGACTGCGACCCCAGGGCCGGCGGAGGCAGCGGCGATTCGCCTGCCTGACATGGTGATGATTCCAGGAGGGGAATTCGCGATGGGCGGCGTCGAGCGCTCCGAGCTTCCGGTCCACCGCGTCACGATCAAGCCGTTCGCGCTCGGCAAATACCCCGTCACGATTGGCGAGTGGAAGGCGTGCGTGGCTGACAGGGCATGCGCCGACGTGATGAGCGGCCCGGACGACAACCCCGTGACAAATGTCGGCTACGACGACGCCAGGGGCTATCTGGCTTGGCTCTCGCGGGCCATCGGCAAGCCGTTCCGGCTCCCGACCGAGGCCGAATGGGAATATGCAGCGCGCGGCGGCGCAACGACGGCGTTCTGGTGGGGCGACCAGATGCGCTCCGGCATGGCCAATTGCAACGGATGCAACGAGCCCGGCGCGCCCGCGCAGCTCATGAAGGTCGGAAGCTTTGCGGCCAATCCGTTTGGCCTGTTCGACATGGGCGGGAGCGTCGACCAATGGGTGGCCGACAGCTGGCACAAGAGCTATCAGGGCGCGCCGTCCGATGGCTCGGCATGGATCGACGAGCAGAGCTTCGTCCATGTCATTCGCTCGGGTTCATGGAAGAAGGATGCGAGCTATGCCCGCAGCGGGAGCCGCGATCGCTATGATGGGCGCGTCAGGTATCCGACCCATGGCTTTCGCCTCGCTCTTTCGCTCTGATGCGGCCGCTGTATGCTGAGCCAGGCCAGCGTGCCGTCGACACCGATGCCGGGCCTGCGCCCGCAAATGTCTCGCACCACAGCGAACACCAGCGTCGCAGATCCGCAGGACGCCTGTTCTGCCGAGCCTCTTTATTCAAATTCTTATCGGGAATCGTAGGACGAGACCGATCGAAACCTCAAATTTGCCGCGCTACGCCCCATTCATGGGCCGGCTACACCGTTCGATATTTGCGATCGATGATCGTCGTTGTTTATGAGTTGGGGATTTATGTGGAGTGAGAAATCTACGCGTCGCGCGCCGCTATTGGATCTGACGCCCTGGCGACGACGTCGTCTCGCCCCAGTCGCGACGCTCGGATCCACCGTGTTGGCCTGCACGCTGGTGCTGTTGCCGACTCTCGCATGGGCACAGGCGAAAACGGCGCCGAAGGACGCCTACCTGTATTTCATCACGCCAACCGACGGCGACACCGTGAAGAGCGCGTTCTGGTGCCGCTTCGGACTTCGCAACATGGGCGTGACCCATGCCGGTGACGCCTTTGCCAATACCGGCCATCATCACCTCCTGATCGACGCCGATGAGCCGATCAGCCCAGGCGAGCCGATTCCGCAGGACAGAAAGCACCTGCACTACGGCGCGGGCGAGACCGAGGCTCTGATCGAGCTGCCCCCCGGCAAGCATACCCTGCAGCTCGTCCTGGGCGACGGCATGCACTTCAACTTCGATCCGCCGCTGGTATCGAAGAAGATCACGATCACCGTGAGCAGTGCTTCGCAGAGGCACGGGCGGAGCGCCACTCACGCCCACCGGCGGACGCGGCATCTTCACGCGCACACCGCGCGTCAGGCGGCGCAACCGTCGGCCGCCGAAGCGCCGCCGCCCGATCCGGCAAAATCGGCGGGAGCCGTCGATTTCATCAAGAGCTTCCTGTCGGGTGCGAAATGAACCTCCGCCGCTCCCCCATGGAGCCGGTTCGGCCGGCACATCAGTTCATCGCGACGTGCCGAAGCCTCCAACCGCAGCGCTGCATTTGTCCGGCTCGGCTCTATTGATACGACCTCCAGACGCGTGGCTTGCTTCGCCTCGGCGAGCGCCAAGAGCGATCATCAGCATCGGTCCAAGCTCGGAGGCGAGGCGCTGGGAGACCACGCCACTGATCGTCCGGAACAGGTACGACAGGAAATAACCAGCCGCGAATGGAATGAACACCAGAGCCGTAACGGTCCAGCCTGGGATTGCGGCACCACCGACCTTGGCGTCAACGCCCATCCTGCCGAACATGTAGTCCGGCTCAAGCTCCCGGTGACCTCTTCCGAGCCGCTGCTCAGCGCATTGGTCCCTGCGCAAAGCGAAAGGAATCCTCGCCGCCCTCCCCGGCAGCCGGCACACCCCCGCGAATGCTCGTTAGCCGCGCCGACCTCGCCCTGCAGACGCGGGGACGCGCCGACACGCTCGTCGACCATGTCGTCGCCGATGTCGTCGCCGATGTCGCCGCCCGGGGATTCCACGGGGCCAGTTGCGCAGACGTCGCACGCGCTTCGTGATCGTGTTCGCGGGCTGCACGCATACCACGGCGCGATGGCTCGATGGCCTCGCCGAGAACGGCCGGCTGCTCCTCCCGCTGACCACCGAGGATTGGTCCGGCTTCCTGCTGCGCGTCGTCCGCCGCGGCACTTCTTTCGACGCCTCGTCCACCGGTGGGGTCAGCATCTACCCCTGCACAAATGGCCGCGATGAGGACGCCAGCCGCCGGCTGAAGAGCGCACTCGAGAGCGCGAACACGGTGAATGTCCCGATCCGGGCACTCCACCGCGGGAACCCATCGTCCGCAGATTCCGAACGGGTCTGGTATCATGCCCCTGGCTTTTGGCTGGAGCGATAAGGAGCTGAGACCGATAGGCCGGCACAGGAGGCCGAGGTCGGCGGCAGTAGCACCGTCTGACCCGAGTGATCCCCCGAAGGAAACGGCCAAGATTTCATTCCGGCCGCGGCGGCGGAACGCATCGGCCAAGGCTCAGAGATACGACGGCGCAACACGATCGATCGGTCAACCCGCACTCCGAGTCGCAGATCCTGCACTCGTTGCGTAGCTCCACCGAGTTTTTCGCCGGAGTTCGCTAGACTACGATCAGTGCCGAAATCGCCTTTGGCTTTGCTGACAAAAAGCTCGATTGCGGCACTCAGCTCGACCGAACGGCACGGTTGAACGCTAGCCGTGTCAATGGCTTGCTGATCAACAGGCGAGCCGCTTTTATCTTGCCATCAGACCCTGCCCTCTTCTCATCTGATCTTTCGGCAAAGATTTCTGTCAGATCATTGCTAAGAGGCTTACGGTCGAGCCGCAAAGAGTTAGCAGGCAGATCGATTTCCGTGGCGAGAGCGCACCATCATCGGTTGGCGGTGATATCGTTCAATTGCGACTATCATCTTGCTTCAGACCTGCACCAGGGGTGCATAGGGTGTGAAATCTCCCTTCCCTTCCCTTCCTTCCTTGATCCTTGGCTTGGCTTCTCGTCCTCTTCCGTGGCTTGTGGATCAGCCAGATCTCAGCGGACAAATCGCTTAAGTCCTGCGGTCGGCAAGTCGATATGGCTACAGTTGCGCTGCCAACAAACTGCCTTCCGAGTGCGAAGTTCGTGGAGGCTCTTTGCATTACGATCGGGCGAGCATATCCCTACCCCCGTATAGCAATGAGACTATCTCGGCAGTCCCGTTGCAGACCGATCGCGGCTCGCAGCGGCCGATCGATCCTGGGAATCGTCAGCCTGATAAATTGGACCAAGACGATTCGGCGCCGCGGGGCCAAGGATGAAGCCGCTTCCAACGCGTGGCAACTGACGCACGCCGCCTGACTTTCTGCCCACCCACGGCAAATCAGATGTCGGTTGTCAGTCGATTTTCGGCCAGACGTCAGCACCAAGCTCGCCACTGCATGCCGACGTCGTTGGCGATATCGTTCCGTGCAGGATGCGCACTAAGCCCATGATCTCGCGAAATTGGCAAACCAGCGCGATCCAGAAACGTCGGACGAATCGTTCGTCCGCCTGCTCAGGCGGCACGCTCCATCAGGCGCCTGGCCTTGCTTTCGAGCTCGAGTCTTCCGTCCTGATGCGCCTTGCTTCGGGCCACGACGGTGATGCCCTGCACGAAGTCGAAGATGCTCTCCGGCTTGCGGTTCTCCTCGCCAAGAACGGCTTCAATGACCTTCGATGTCTCGGCATTGGAAAAGCCATTCTTGCGCAGAAAGCTCTCCCGGTCCTCATCCGTGCGAGCAACGATCCGCTGCCGTGCGGCTGCAATACCAGCGACAAACGGCGCGGGCGAGGAATTGGCAAAACTCGTCAATGCCGGTGCAGCTTCATGCGCAAACCGCTGCGCGGCGAACTTCGAATGCCGGATGGTGATCTGCTCAAAGTTCTCCACGCCCCAGAGATTGCGGTTCATGCAGACGGCGCGCAGAGAGAAGCTCGCTATGCCGAGCGTCTTGCTCCCGACCTCACTGTTCCAACAGTAGAAGCCCCGGAAATAGACATCGGGCGAGCCGTCCGGCAGCCGTCCCGCCTCGATTGGATTGGTGTCGTCGACCAGAAACAGGAACACGTCGCGATCACTGGCATAGACGTGGTCGTATCCTTGGTCACGTCCACGAAGGGATTATGGCTCATGCTCGACCAGTCCAGCACGCCGGTCACCTTCCATCGTGTGTCACCGGTGCCATTGCCGGCGATCTGCACAACGGCGGCAACGAGTTCAAGCCGATCAATGCCGTGCAGACGATCTGCGTGGTGAGGCCGGGTCACTCTCGTCGAGCTTCATTTCATCCTTCGGCCCGACAAAGCGCGAAAGCTTTCTGCTTAAAATCCGGCCGACGTCGTCCATGATCGTAAAGGCGGCCGGCACGAATACGAGGCTGAGAAAGGTCGAGGCGAGCAGCCCGCCAATCAATGCGACCGCCATGGGGGAACGGAATGCGCCGCCTTCGCCGACTCCCAATGCAGAAGGGACCATGCCTGCGGTCATAGCCGCTGTGGTCATGATCACGGGCTGAGCGCGCTTGCGGCCGGCTTCGATCAACGCCTTCGTGCGCTCCACACCGCTCGCCACCTCGGTGATTGCGAAGTCCACCAGCAGGATCGCGTTCTTCGTTACGATTCCCATCAGCATGAGGAAGCCGATAATGGCCGAGAGGTTGATGGCATTGCCGGTCAGAAGCAGCGCAAGGAACGCTCCGCCGATCGAAAGCGGCATGGAGAAGATAATGGTGATCGGATGCATCGCGTCGGCGAAGAGAAGAACGAGGACGGAGAGCACCATGAGTACGCCTGCAGCGATCGCGAGCGAAAAACTCGAAAAAACTTCTTCCATGATCTCTGAATCGCCGAACCTTGCGATCGTCACACCGGCTGGCAAGTTTCGCGCCGAGGGCAGCGCCATAACCTGCTCGATCGCCTCGCCGAGCGGGGTGTTTCCGACGAGATCGGCCTGGATCGCGACGCGACGCCTGCTGTCATAGCGTTCGATGGTCGTCGGCCCCTCGCCGAAGCCGACGTCGGCGACCGTGGCCAACGGTACGGTGCCGTTCTTGGCCCTGATTCGCAGCATATCGAGGGTCGATAGATCGCCCCGCGCCCGCTCGTCGAGTTGCACGCGGATCGGTACTTGCCGGTCGATGGCCGAGAACTTCGCCAGATTTGCGGATGTATCTCCGATCATCGCAATCCGTGCAACTTCGGCGATCTGCGTCCCGGAGATTCCAAGATCGGCAGCCTCCTCCAGCCTTGGCAAGATGCGAATCTCCGGCCGGGCAAGAGCCACAGTCGAGACGACATTCGCGAGAACGGAGACGTTCTGCCGGACGTCCCGCTCCACCGCGAGCGCCGCCTGCTCAACTGCGGCGCCATCGGGTCCGGAAAGGATCAGCGTGAACTCGCGTCCGCCGCCGCCATTGCCGAAGCTGTAACGTATGTCCGCGATCGCGCTGAGCGTCGCGCGCATGTCGTGCTCGAATGCCTTCTGGTCGTGCGACCGGTTCCTGCGCGCAACGAGCTCGACGATGATGGTGGCCTTGCGGACGTCACCGGCGGTGACGCTCAGCCCGTTGGCGCCGGCGGCGCCGCCGGTGACATAGACGCTCCTGACTTCTGGCCGTTTCGCGAGCAGGGCCGTGATGCGGTCCGCGGCGGCCGCGGTATCCGCGATCGTCGAGCCCGGTGGCAGCTCGATCTGGAGAACCGAACGCGACAGGTCATTGGTCGGCAGAAAGCCAAGCGGTAAGGATCCTGCGACCATTAGCGAGCCCAGGAAGACCAGCGCCGCAAGCGCGACCGTGACGAAGCGGTGGCGAAGCGACCATTCGAGCATGCGAAGATAGTGCCGCATGATCACTCCGTGCCCTTCGGCATGGTGCTGACGGTCGCGAAGGAAATATGCCGCCAGTAGCGGCGTTATCAGCCTTGCGACCAGCAGAGAAAACGCCACTGCAATTGCGACCGTGAGGCCGAACTGCTTGAAGTATTGACCGGCGATGCCGCCCATGAAGCTGACCGGCACGAACATGGCGACGATGGTCGTGGTCGTCGCGACGACCGCGAGCCCGATCTCGTCGGCCGCCTGGAGCGCGGCGCGATAGGGTGATTTGCCCATCCGGATGTGCCGGACGATGTTCTCGATCTCGACGATCGCATCATCGACCAGGATGCCGGTGACCAGCGTGATCGCAAGCAGACTAACGGCGTTCAGCGAAAACCCGATGAGGTCCATCGCCCAGAAGGTCGGAAGTATTGACAGTGGTATCGCGAGCACGGAAATCGCCGTCGCTCGAAGGTCGCGCAGAAAAATCAATACGACGATGACCGCGAGGATTGCGCCTTCGGCCAACGTCTGCATGGTGGCTCTATAATCGGACTTGGTATAGCGCACCGTGCTGTCGATCTCGGACACGGACAGGTCGGGATGCTCGTTGGTGAGCGCCTGCAACTTCTTCGCGACCGCCTCCGCGACGGCCACGTCGGAGAAGCCCTTTGCACGAAAGACACCGAAGGCGACCACCGGACTCCCATTGAGGCGAGCAAAGCTGCGTGCTTCGGCTGCGCCATCGGTGACCGTGGCAATCTCCTTCAACGCAGCCCTTCGACCGCCCGGCAGCACGATCGCGCTATTGGTCAGTCCGTCGATCGTCGCGGCCCCCGCGAGCATCCGTATGGTTTGCTCTCCCGACCCCACTTCACCGCGCCCGCCGGTGAGATCGACATTGGTCGCTCGCAGTTGCTCGTTCACGTCCGCCGCGGTGATGCCAAGTGCGATCAGCCGGTCGGGCAGCAGCGATACCCGGATTTCACGATCGGCGCCGCCCGCACGCTTGACCTGCGCGACGCCCCGAACGCCCTGAAGCGCCCCCGTGATGACGTCATCGACGAACCAGGACACCTGCTCGGTCGTCCAAGAGGGAATCGACACGGCATAGGTAACGATTGCCATCCCTTCGACCTCCACCCGCTGTATCGAGGGTTCCTCGATGCTCTGCGGCAACTCCGACCGGATGTTAGCCATCGCATTGCGGACGTCGTTGACCGCACGGTCCGCCGGCGTCCCCAGTTGAAACTCGATGGTCGTCACGGAGACCCCGTCAGAGATGCTCGACGTGACGTGCTTGACCCCGACGACCCCGGTCGCCGCATTCTCTACGTTCTTCGTGACCTGCGTTTCCAGCTCACTCGGCGCAGCGCCGGTCTGGGCGATCGTGACGGTCACGATGGGGATGTCGATGTTGGGCATCTGCGTTATCGGCAGGGTCTTCAGGCTGACCGCGCCGAGCACGATCAGGACGCCAAACAACACCAATGACGGAATAGGCTTACGAATCGACCAGGCGGAGATGTTGAGGGCCATATCAATCTGCCCGCCCTGGTCCGGCATCGCTGCGGACCGGCAAGATCCGTTCGCCTGGCCTGACAAAAGCGGCGGCTCGAACGACGACCTCCTGACCTTCGATCAGCCCGTCGACAATTTCGACACGGGTGCCGCGTTTGAGGCCGGTCTGGACATTGCGGATTTCGACGACATCGTTGGTCGCAAGCTGAACATAGGTGCCATTCTTGCTGAAGCTCACGGCGGACAACGGCACAGTGATGGCTTGTCGCTTGCCGATTGTAATGCTGCCGCGGGCAAAAACACCGGCCCTCATGGCCGTATGCGGCGGGAGCGCGACCGCGACGCGGCCGAGACGGCTCGATTTGTCTACAGTGGGATCGACCAGCCGCACATGGCCGATGACGGCCTCGCTGACGCCGGGCAGCCAAACCTCGACGTCTTGGCTTGGCTCGATCTGTGGAAGCACCGTTTCCAGAACCTCGGCATCGAATTCGATTTGACCGTTGCGGACGAGCCGGAATAGAGGTTCGCCCCCCGTGCCGGCCACCGCGCCCAGGCGGGCGGCGCGGTGCGAGATAATCCCCGTAGACGGCGCCTTCAGTTCGGTTCGCGCGATTTTCAGCTCGATCTCGCCACGCTGCGCCTCCGCAAACGCTTCCTGGGCTTCGGCCATGCGCAAATTCTCCGCAGCGGCAGCGGACTTTGCCGCGGCGACCTTGGCCTGGGTCTCACGCGTCAGGAGGTGCGCTGGAGATATCGCGCCGGTCGCGTTCAAGGTTTGCGTGCGTTTCAACGTCTCCGCCGCTTCCGCTTCGTTGGCTTGCATCTCCGTCAACGACGCGTTCATCTGCGCGACCGACGCTTGGGTTATCGCGATCATCGCGGTGTTTTGCGCGAGCTGTGTCCGGAGCATCGTGCTGTCGAGGCGAGCGAGCACCTGCCCTTCTTCGACGCGATCGCCGACGTCGGCCAGCATCTCGACGATACGTAACCCGTCGACTTCCGCACCGACAACATCCTCCTCTCGGGCCACGAGGGATCCGGTCACCGCGAGTGTCTCGGTGATCGAATGCCGTACGGCTCGGGCGAGCGTCGTGGCGATCGGTGCGGCCCCCGGGCGCTCGGCTGCGTCCCGTCGCGGATCGGAGATTTGCGTTGCGACCGCTTCGGCCTGCTGGCGCCCCGCGCCGATCACAGCGAAGATGTAGACGCAGACCGTGACGACGAGCACTAGGAGGGCGATCCAAGCGAACCTTAACACCGGCCTTTTCACCCGACTACCTTCCTTTGGATCCGACCGCGAAGCCGGCATGATGTGAATCCGACGGCCGGCGTCAGCATCCGCGATCGACCGCTTTTCGAATGAGTATGGCGTACGCCGTTCGAGGATCAGGACGGATCAAACCGTTCCCAACGTCCCGCGTATCAAACCAGCGTCGACGTCGATCGTCCGGCGGCTGGCGGCCTCCGCAGGAGTACCGACAGGGTCGAACCTGTGACGCGGATTTCCCTGAGAGCTGGCCGACGATCCGCCCGCCGCAAGCCGTTCGACCAGTTCCGCAATCTCGTCACGAGCGTTGTGGCGGACGAACGCGGTGCGTAACGCTTGCGCACCGCGTCGGTATTGCGGCTTGGTGAGCACGGCGCGGACCGCCTCGCGAATCTGCGAGGCGGATGGCCGGCCGGTTCCAAGATTGATGCCGGCGCCTGCCCATGCGACCCGCGCAGCGATTTCCGGTTTTTCCTCACTATCCCCGGCAACCACCAACGGCACACCGAGACTGAGCGCGTGATTGACGGCGCCATAACCGCCATTGGTCACCATGACGCTCACCTTCGGGAGCAGGCGGTCGAACGGCAGGAATGTCACCGCCTTCGCATTGGGCTGCAACACCACCGGGATCGATTCGACTGGTGGGCCGCCGGTGCATGCGATCACCGTCAGTTCCTCGTTCGCCAGGGCCGTCAGAGTTGGTCCGACAAGCTGCCCAAGATCGCCGTTTGCGAGAGTGCCTTGCGTGACGAGTACGATCGGACCCGCTTTGTCGACGTCGTCCCACCAAGGCGGCGGGTGGAAGCCGATCGATGGCGGTGGCAGCAGCGGTCCGACGAAGCGGATGCTGTCTGGCATCTTGCCACGCGAATATTCGAACTCCTTGGCCGTAAGCTGCAAATACAGATCCGGCAGCGTGATCATGCTATCGAACAGAAATGCCGGCAGAGGGCGCGCCCCGTTCTTCACCAGGACATCGTTGAAGTATTGCTGCACCGAGCCGAAGATCGCTTGTTGCAGGTGGCTGTTCATTGCAGCATTGCGCGCGCGATCGGCTGGCGTGATGGATGGCGGGAGCGCGGTGCCGAAGAATGCGGTGTCCGCGCTCGACAAGGCGAGAGCGGTGATCCCGAGCGCGACGATCGGGGCTCTTTTTTCCGGCGGCCCGAGCACGAGCGGAAAGGTCCCGCAGAACATCGTATCGGTGATGATCGCATCGAAAGGAAAGTCGCGGCGCAAGTCGCGTATCCCGGCGGCCTGATGCGGCATTGCATCCGCAAAGATGTGCTTCAATCCGAAGCAGAGCTGAGCGGGGCCAGGTGCAATCTTGCGGCGTTCGGGAAAGCGCTCGTCGAGCTTCCGATAATCGACGTCGATTTCCGGGCGAAACGCGACGAAGCGCGCGCCGGTCGCCTCCACTCGCTCTCTGAACAGGCTCCCGCTATATACGACGACCTCGTGGCCGCGACCAACGAGGAGTTGGGCAACGGCCAACAAGGGAAATACGTGACCGGGTAGCGCGGTGACCGCGATGAGAAACCGCGCCATGTTGTGCTCTCCTATCCTAACCCACCAACCGATCGCTGTTCATTTCGCCGTTTCTGGCAACCGCATCGGACACAGTTCCTGCGAGCCGCAGATTGACAAAATAGCGTTCGAGAAGGGCCGCGCTGACCGGAGCGATCGCCGCGCCCACCGCAGCCAAGTGTTCCTGCGTGAAGTCCGAGGTAATTTCCGGGTGCGATCGCGACGTGTCCTCCTTTGACACGATCGACAGGACGGCTGCGAGATCATCGTCCTGTGTTTCGGCAAGCCGCCGTCGTCCAATGTCGATCCATTGATCGAGCGGCACGAGGTCGAGCCGAAGGCCGAGCCGGCGAAAGATCCGTGGGACCTCCCGCACATCAATTGGCTCACGGTTCATGAGATGATAGACGCTTCCCCAGGACGCTTCCCTGCCCGCGAGCCGGACGATCGCTCGCGCGACGTCATCGGCCGGCGTCATGTTCAACATCAGGTCCAGGTCGGGAATCGCGCCAAGTTCCGCATAGAGCCGGACAAGGCGCCAGATCAGATCCGTTTCGTTGCAGATTCCGTTCGCGCGATCACCAGTGACGCTGCTGAGGCGATAGATCGACAGCGGCAGGCCGCGAAGCTGCGCCTGCCGGACGAGCGTGTCGCCGACCCACTTGCTTTGGCTATAGCCGCTCGCGAGACCCTGCCACGAGGTCAGATCAGTCTGCTCCGACACCGGCCCAGACTGATATTTGTCGATCACCGCAAGGGTGGAAACGTAGTGCAGCCGCTTTGGTCGTCCACTCACGGTCCAATCGAGCAGCGTGAGGACGCTGTCCACATTGGCGGGTTTTATCGCAGCATAGTGATGGAGGAATTCGACGCTCGCGCCGCAATGATAGATCGCTTCGCACTCGTCTCGCACAATGCGGACACCCCTCTCATCGAGTCCGAGAGCCGGATGTCCGAGATTTCCGGTCAGAACCTCGATACGATCCTCGTCCCAACACGCCGAAAGCTTTCGCTTATCGAGCGCCTGCCGCAAACGGGCTTCGGCCGATTGCCGATCTGGGGCGCGAACGTGGCAGGCGATTTGCGCGTCCGTCTCCTGGATCAGCGTGGAGAGAAGATGACTGCCGACGAAGCCGGTGGCGCCCGTCAGGAAAATGCGTTTGGGCTTCTGCGGCGCGCGCCCGCCGATCAGCCTGATGTGCGTCGGCAGGAGAATGTCGCGGGACAAGTCCAGCGGCCCCTCCGAAGGTCCGTCGAGATCGAGCTGCGCTGCGAGGTCCCGGACGATGGGCGTCGCATAGACCGCCGTGATCGGGAAGTCCGGCTGGATCTCGTCGCGGATGCGGCGGCCAAGACGGATGGCGAGCAGCGAATGGCCGCCGAGATCGAAGAAGTTGTCATGGATCCCGACGCGCTCAAGCCCGAGGGTCTCGGCAAAC
>NZ_JAUEYJ010000031.1:0-60896 GCF_032489615.1 Bradyrhizobium sp. SZCCHNR1051
TGCACCTGTGGTACCTGCCGCCTGCATTTTTTCTCGCAGGCGGGCCGCAGGCGTCAGCCGACGCCTGGCCTTCCCTGTGCCCTCCGCATGAGAGGGCGATCCAAATCAGCAAGCCCCGGGCGTGATTTCGCCGCGGGAATGCCGGATCATGTCATTTGCCTTTGCGCGCAGGCGGGTCTTACGATGCTGCGCGTGACCGAGCCCTCGGCGGCTTGTTCTTTTGCATCGCACAACATGATGTCGGGCGCCGCTTGTTGACTCCCGCGAAGATCGTTATAAAACATAACTATTCTGAACAGGACACAATCAAGCGATGGGAAACGCCGACACCGCCACGCCAGCGGGCGATCCGTCTCTGCTGCAGATCGAACAGCAGGGCGCCGTCCTGACGATCGGGCTCAACCGCCCGGCCAAGCGCAATGCGCTGAATGACGGCATCATCCTCGCCATCGGCGATTGCTTCACCAGCCTGCCCGAAGACGTCCGCTGTGTCGTGATCCACGGCATCGGCGACAATTTCTCCTCCGGCCTCGATCTCTCCGAATTGCGCGAGCGCGACGCGACCGAGGGATTGGTGCATTCGCAGATGTGGCATCGCGTGTTCGACCGCATCCAGTACTGCCGCGTGCCGGTGATCGCCGCGCTGAAGGGCGCCGTCATCGGCGGCGGCCTCGAACTCGCCTGCGCCGCGCATATCCGTGTCGCCGAGCCGTCGGCCTACTTCGCGCTGCCCGAAGGCCAGCGCGGCATCTTCGTCGGCGGCGGCGGCTCTGTTCGATTGCCGCGCCTGATCGGCGTCGCCCGCATGATGGACATGATGCTGACCGGCCGGGTCTATTCGGCCACCGAAGGCTCGTCCTACGGCTTCGCGCAATATCTCGTCGAGGCCGGCGCCTCGATGACCAAGGCGATGGAGCTGGCGACGAAGATCGCGAACAACGCGCCGCTGACCAATTTCGCGGTGCTGCAGGCGCTGCCGATGATCGCCGAGGCCAATCCGCAGACCGGCCTGCTGATGGAATCGCTGATGGCCACCGTCGCGCAGAGCGACAAGGAGGCCAAAAATCGCATCCGCGCCTTCCTCGATCACAAGACCGCAAAAGTGAAGCCGACGTGACATGACCGCACAAACAATAACAAGCACACAGGGAGGAACGGACGACACGGCGCGCACCGCCAGTGTTCATCCGTTGCGCGCGATCTCGTTCAACGACCCGGCCGTCACGGTCGACCGCCGCGACGACGGCACCATCTATCTCCGGCCGAAGCAGCCGCTCGGCGACTATCCGCCGCGGATCACCGACCGGCTGCATCACTTCGCCAAAGCCACGCCTGAGCGTGTGTTCATGGCCGAGCGCGTTGGCCCGGAGGGCTGGCGCGAGCTGACCTATGCCACGCTGCTGGCGGCGAGCCGGCACATCGCGTCGGGGCTGCTCGCGCGCGGGCTGTCGCCGGACCGGCCGGTGATGATCCTGTCGGGCAATTCGATCGATCATGCGCTGGTCGCGTTCGGCGCGCTCTATGCCGGCGTGCCGTTCTGCCCGGTGTCGCCAGCCTATTCGCTGGTGTCACGCGACTACGGCAAGCTCGCTTATCTGATGAAGCTGCTGACGCCGGGCCTCGTCTTCGTCGACGACGCCGACAAGTTCGCCGACGCGCTCGTCGCCAACGTGCCCGAGGGCACCGAGATCGTGGCGTCGTTCGGCTCGGTGCCGGGCCGCAAAATCACGATGCTCGCCGATCTGATCGCATCGCCGCTGTTCGGAGGCCTCGACGCCGCCCACGACAAGATCGGCCCCGACACGATCGCGAAGTTCCTGCTGACCTCGGGCTCGACCGGCAACCCGAAGGCCGTGATCAACACCCAGCGCATGATCTGCGCCAACCAGGTGATGATCCGCGAGACGCTCGCGTTCCTGAAGGACGAGCCGCCCGTCATCATCGACTGGCTGCCCTGGAATCACACCTTCGGCGGCAACCACAACATCGGGCTGACGCTGTTCAATGGCGGCTCGATGTATCTCGACCAGGGCAAGCCGGTGCCGGGCGGGATCGAGGAGACCGTGCGAAACCTGCGCGAGATCTCGCCGACGGTCTATTTCAACGTCCCCAAGGGCTACGAGTCGCTGCTGCCCTATTTCCGCGAGGACGCGGCGTTGCGGAAGTCCTTCTTCCAGCGGCTGCATGCGATGTTCTTCTCCGGCGCCGCGCTGGCGCCGCATGTCTGGAACGAGCTCGACGAGCTCTCGGTGGCCGAGACCGGCACTCGCGTGCCGATGCTGACGGGCCTCGGCTCGACCGAGACCGCACCGTTCTTCATGTCGGTCAATCCACGCACCAGCCGCTCCGGCCATGTCGGCCTGCCGGTGTCGGGCAACGAGGCCAAGCTCGTGCCCAACAACGGCAAGATGGAGGTGCGGGCCAAGGGGCCGAACGTGACGCCGGGCTATTGGCGCCTGCCTGAGGTCTCGGCCGCGGCCTTCGACGACGAAGGCTACTACAAGATGGGCGACGCGCTGAAGCCCGTCGATCCCGACGACTTCAATGCCGGCTTCGACTTCGACGGCCGTGTCGCCGAGGACTTCAAGCTGGCGTCCGGCACCTGGGTCTCGGTCGGCCCGTTGCGGGCGCGCTTCGTCGCGGCCTGCGCGCCGCTGGCGCGCGACGTGATCATCGCCGGCATCAACCGCGACGAGATCGCTGCCATCGTCGTGCTCGACCCCGACGGCTGCCGGCTGATCAACGCGACCTTGCCGTTCGACGATCTCGCCGCCACGGCGGCCGATCCGCTGATCATCGAGGCCTTCCGTGAGCGCTTCGCAAAATTCCTGCAGACCGCGACCGGGTCGTCGACGCGCATCACGCGCGCCGTCCTGCTCGGCGTGCCGCTGTCGATCGACAAGGGCGAGGTCACCGACAAGGGATCGATCAACCAGCGCGCCGTGCTGGAGCACCGCAAGGACCTGATCGAACGCATCTACGCCGCGACGCCGGACGACGACATCATCATCGCCGGCTGATCGACGCATCCAAGGGAGAAACGACATGTTGTTGAAGGATCAGGCCGCCATCGTCACCGGCGGCGCTTCCGGCCTCGGGGCCGCCACCGCCCGCAAGCTCGCTGCCCAGGGCGCCAAGGTCGCCGTGTTCGATCTCAATGCCAAGCTGGCCGAGGAGGTCGCCGCCGAGATCAAGGGCGTGGCCGTGGTCTGCGACGTTTCCGATGCCGCCGGCGCGGAAGCCGGCGTCGCCAAGGCGGTCGAGGCGCTCGGCCAGCAGCCGCGCGTGCTGGTGAACTGCGCCGGCATCGGCGTCGCCAAGCGCGTCGTCGGCCGCGACGGTCCGATGCCGCTGGCCGATTTCGAGAAGGTCATCAAGGTCAACCTGATCGGCTCGTTCAACATGCTGCGTCTGGTCACCAACGGCATGACCAAGCTGGAGCCGCAGGCGACCGGCGAGCGTGGTGTCGTCATCAACACCGCCTCGGTCGCGGCCTATGACGGCCAGATCGGACAGTCCGCCTATTCGGCCTCGAAGGGCGGCATTGTCGGCATGACCCTGCCGATCGCGCGTGAGCTCGCACAGTTCGGCATCCGCGTGCTGACCATTGCGCCCGGCCTATTCCTGACGCCGCTGCTCGCCAACCTGCCGCAGGAGGCCCAGGACTCGCTCGCCGCCGCGATCCCGTTCCCTCGCCGCCTCGGTCACGCCGATGAGTTCGCCGCACTTGCGCTGCATATGGTCGAGAACGCCTATCTGAACGGCGAGGTCGTCCGCCTCGACGGCTCGCTGCGCATGGCGCCGAAGTGATTTTCCGTCATTGCGAGCAGCGTAGCGACGACGTATCCGCCGCAGCCCATCGGGCGAAGGCGGAAGCAATCCAGAGTCCCGACCCGGCCCTGGATTGCTTCGCTTCGCTCGCAATGACGGAGAGAGCCGTAGGGTGGGCAAAGCGCAGCGTGCCCACCGGCCCGGAAAATGGTGGGCACGGCGCGTCGCGCCTTTGCCCACCCTACCGACCGTTGTTGTTGGCGTAGCGAGGCTTAATCGATGTTCGTTCACCGCCGCGACGTGCAGATCCAGTGGGGCGACTGCGATCCCGCCAACATCGTCTACTATCCGCGCTATTTCGCGATGTTCGACGATGCGACCTCTGTCATGTTCGAGGCGGCCGGGTTTTCCAAGCAGGACATCGTCCGCCGCTACGGCCTGGTCGGGATCCCCATGGTCGACACCCGCGCCAAGTTCTACATCCCCTCCACCTATGGCGACTGGATCACGATCGAGAGCCGAATCGAGAGCATCAAGCGCTCGTCCTTCGACGTCACCCACAAGGTGTTCAAGGGTGAGGGGCTGGCCATCGAAGGGTTCGAGACACGGGTGCTGGTCGGGCGCGATCCGGCCGACCCGGACAAGCTGAAATCGGCGCCTTTCCCGGAGGAGATGCGAGCCAAGTTTCTCGGGGAATGAGGCGCGGAAATGGGTGCGACATGCGGCCGTCTTAAGGATGAATCGTCGTCGTGCTTTGGTCGACTGGTGAGAGGTGATCTTCTCGTGTTCAATGCTATGATCACGTTTGGACACGCATCGGCCAGCCGAGATGGAAGACGCCCCTGTCGGGGCGGGACTGCAAACAGGATCGGCGGATCACGAGCTGAACCGAAAAGATTGAGGGAGGATTTTATGAGGAAGGCCTATCTGGCGGCGGCTGGCGTCATCGCGATGCTGGCATCAGCGCCGGCGCTGGCGCAGACCAGCGAGATCACCATCGGCATCACCACGACGACGACGGGGCCGGGCGCGGCGCTCGGCATCCCCGAGCGCAATGCGCTCGAGTTCGTGCCGAAGGAGATCGGCGGCGTGCCGCTCAAGGTGATCGTGCTCGACGACGGCGGCGATCCGACCACGGCGACGACGAATGCGCGGCGCTTCGTGACGGAGTCGAAAGCCGACATCATCATGGGCTCGGCGCTGACGCCGCCGACCATCGCGGTCTCCAACGTCGCCAATGAAGCCGGCATTCCGCATTTCGGCCTGGCGCCGTTCCCGGTCACGCCCGAGCGCACCAAATGGTCGGTGGTGATGCCGCAGCCGGTGCCGATCATGGGCAAGGTGTTGTACGAGCACATGAAGGCGCACAACATCAAGACCGTCGGCTACATCGGCTACTCCGATTCCTACGGTGACCTCTGGTTCAACGACCTGAAGAACCAGGCGGTGCCGATGGGCATCACGATCGCCGACGAGGAGCGTTTTGCACGTCCGGATACGTCGGTCACCGGCCAGGTGCTGAAGCTGGTCGCTGCCAATCCGGATGCCATCCTGGTCGGCGCCTCCGGCACCGCGGCGGCGCTGCCGCAGACCGAGTTGCGCGAGCGCGGCTATACCGGCCTGATCTATCAGACCCATGGTGCTGCGAGCATGGACTTCATCCGCATCGCCGGCAAGGCGGCGGAAGGCGTGATCATGGCGTCCGGTCCGGTGATGTCGCCGGAGACGCAGGACGACAGCGCGCTCACCAAGAAGCCGGGCATGGAGCTCAACAAGGCCTATGAGGGCAAATATGGCCCGAACAGCCGCAGCCAGTTCGCCGGCCACTCGTTCGACGCGTTCGAGATCCTCAAGCGCGTGATTCCGGTGGCGCTGAAGACCGCCAAGCCCGGCACGCCGGAGTTCCGCGAGGCCATCCGCCAGGCGCTGCTGACCGAGAAGGACCTGGCGGCCTCGCAGGGCGTCTACAACTTCACCGAAAAGGATCGCTCCGGCCTCGACGACCGCGCCCGCATCATCCTGACCGTGAAGGACGGAAAATACGTCCCGGCGAAGTGAGCTTGCGGGGACCATAGCTTCGATCAGGAAAGGCCGGCTCGGTGAGCCGGCCTTTCGGCCATCAGGACCATGACTTTTAGAGTTTTTGCCGGAAAGCCCGCCATGATCCCTGCGCCCACTGGAGCCACCCGGCTCCACATCATCATCGGCGATCCCATCGCTCAGGTGCGCGCGCCGGCCGGCGTCAGCCAGGCCTTTGCCGATCGCGGCAGCGATGCGATCCTGGTCGCGGTGCAAGTCGCGCCGGCTGATCTCGCCGACTTCCTGGCGACGATGACCCGCGTGAAGAATCTCGACGGCATCGTCGCGACCATTCCGCACAAATTCGCCTGCTATCGCGCCTGTGCAACCGCGACCGAGCGCGCGCGTTTCATCGGCGCCGTCAATCTGATGCGCCGCAGCCCGGACGGCGGCTGGCATGGCGACATGGTCGACGGTCTCGGCTTTGTCGGTGCTGCGAGGGCAAAAGGCTTCGAGCCCGCCGGTGTGCGCGCGCTGCAGGTCGGCGCGGGTGGTGCCGGCTCGGCGATTGCCCTTGCATTGATCGATTCGGGCGTGCGCGAACTCGCCATTCACGACAGCGATCCAGGTCGTCGTGACGCGCTGATCGCGCGCCTCAATGAACGGGGTAGGGGCCGCGCGCTCGTCGGCAGCACCGATGCCGGTGGCTTCGACATGGTCGCGAATGCGACGCCTGCGGGCATGCAGCCCGGCGATCCCTTGCCCGTCGATATCGCGACGATCAACTCGTCAGCCTATTGCGGCTGTGTCATCACCCGGCCCGAGGTCTCGCCCTTCATCGCCGCTGCGCGCCAGCGCGGCTGCCTGACGGCGACCGGCACCGACATGTACCGGGCGCTGGAGCGCGTGATGGTCGATTTCCTGCTGTCGAAGGAGGCGCCCTCCTGAAGCAGCGCCTCACCCCATCGACATCAGGCTCAGCTCGCGGCCGTCTCGGCAAAGCCGAGATAGCTCGCCGCCACCCGCTCGTCGGTGGCGATCTCGCTGGCCTTGCCGTTGAGCACGAACTCGCCGAGCTCCATCACATAGGCGCGGTCGGCGACCTGCAGCGCGGCCTTGGCGTTCTGCTCGACCAGCAGCACCGAGACGCCTTCCTGGCGCAGCTTGGCGACGATCTCGAAGATGCCGGCGACGATGATCGGCGCCAGACCGAGGCTCGGCTCGTCCAGCATCAACATCTTCGGCGCACCCATCAAGGCACGGCCCATCGCCAGCATCTGCTGCTCGCCGCCGGAGAGCGTGCCGGCGAGCTGCTTGCGCCGCTCCTTCAGCTTCGGAAACAGCGTGTAGACGTGCTCGAAGCCGCGTGCGGCGTGCGCCTTCGACATTCTGAAAGCGCCGAGCTGCAGATTATCCTCGACGTTCATGGTGGCGAACAGCTCGCGATGCTCCGGCACCAGACAGAGACCGCGCGCGACGCGATCCTCGATCTCCAGCCGGGCCATGTCCTCGCCGAGGAACGCGACGCGGCCCTTCAGCGGAAACACGCCCATGATGGCACTGAGCAGCGTGGTCTTGCCGGCGCCGTTGGCGCCGATGATGGTGACGATCTCGTTCTCGGCGACGGTGAGCGAGACCGAGCGGACCGCCTCGACCTTGCCGTAGGAGACGTGGGCGTCGGTGACTTCCAGCAGCGTGCTCATGCGGTGGCTCCGAGATACGCCTTGATGACCTCGGGATTGGTCTTGATCGCGGCTGGTGTGCCCTCGGCGATCTTGGTGCCGAAATCGAGCACCACGATGCGGTCGGCGAGGTCCATGACAAATCCCATGTCGTGTTCGACCAGCAGCACCGACATGCCGCCGGCGCGGAGGTCGCGCAGCAGCGCGCCGAGGCGCTGCTTCTCCATGTGGCGCAGGCCCGCGGCCGGTTCGTCGAGCAAGAGCAGCATCGGATCGACGCACAGCGCGCGGGCGATCTCGACGATGCGCTGCTGTCCGAGCGATAGCGAGCCGGCGAGCTGGTGCATCTGGTCACCGAGCCCGACGCGCTCGATCTGGCGCGCGGCCTCGGCGAGCAGCTTGGCTTCGTCGCCGCGGTCGAGCCGGAACATGCTGGAGAGCGCGCCGGAGCGGCCGCGCAGATGCGCGCCGATCGCGACGTTCTCCAGCACCGTCATGTCCGGCACCAGCTTGACGTGCTGGAAGGTGCGGGAAATGCCGAGCTTGACGACGTCCTGCGGCGGGGCGTTGCCGACGGCCTTGCCGAGCACCGCGATGTTGCCGGAGGTCGGCGGCAGCACGCCGGTGATCAGGTTGAAGGTCGTGCTCTTGCCGGCGCCGTTGGGACCGATCAGCGCCACGATCTCGCGGGCCTGGACGTCGAACGAGACGTTGTTGACCGCGACCACGCCGCCGAACTGTTTTCGCGCGTTGTCGACCTGCAGCAGTACGTTTGGAGTCGTCGCAGATCGCTCCCGCGCCGGCAGCTTGACCGACGTGTCCGGCTGCTTGGCAACAGGCTTGAACGGCAGCCGCGCCGTCAGCCACGGCCACAGGCCGGTCGGCGCAAGCTGGAGAAGCGTGACGAGGAGGATGCCGAACACGATGGTCTCGAGCTGGCCCTCGCCATGCAGCAGCAGCGGGAGATAGCTTTGCAGCACCTCCTTCAGCACCACGACGATCGCCGCGCCGAGCACGCCGCCCCAGACATAGCCGGCGCCGCCGACGACGGCGACGAACAGATATTCGATGCCGGCCTGGGCGCCGAACGGCGTCGGGTTCACCGCGCGGGTGAAGTGCGCATAGAGCCAGCCCGAGAGGCCGGCCAGGACGGCCGCGTAGATGAACACCAGGAGCTTGGCGCGGGGCGCGTAGACGCCGAACGCTTCCGCTGCGATGTGGCCCCGACGCAGCGCGCGGATGGCACGGCCGGTGCGGGAGTCCAGCAGGTTCATCGTCAGCAGCGCGGAGATCAGCACGGCAGCCCAGATCGCGAAATAGATCGTGCCGGGATCGAGCATCTTGAGGCTGCCGATCGACAGCGGCGGGATGCCGGAGATGCCGTCATTGCGGCCGAGGAAGGCGAGCTTGCTGAACAGGTAGTACAGGCCAAGGCCCCAGGCGAGCGTGCCGAGCGGCAGATAGTGGCCGGACAGCCTGACCGTGACGAGGCCGAGCAGCACCGCGGCGAGGCCGGAGACCAGCAGCGACAGCGGCAAGGTCAGCCAGGGCGATACGCCGTAATTGGCGGACAGCACCGCAGTCGTGTAGGCGCCGAAGCCGACAAAGGCGGCCTGGCCGAACGAGGTCAGACCGCCGACGCCGGTCAGCAGCACCAGCCCCATCGCGACCAGCGCGGAGAGGCCGATATTGTCGAGCAGCACGATCCAGAACGGCGGCATGCCCGGGATGAACGGGATCGCCGCCACAATGACGGCAAAGACGATGAGAGGCCAACGCTCGCGCACGGCTCAATCCTTCTCTTCTTCGACCGCGGGCGCGGCGAGCGAACGCAGCAGCAGGACCGGGATCAGCAGCGTGAAGACGATCACTTCCTTGAAGTTCGAGGCGTAGAACGAGGAGAACGCCTCGACGATGCCGACGACGAGCGCGGCGACCGCGGTCAAGGGATAGCTGATCAGGCCGCCGATGATCGCGGCGATGAAGCCCTTGAGGCCGATCAGGAAGCCGGTGTCGTAATAGAGCGTCGTGATCGGGACGATCAGGATGCCCGAGAGCGCGCCGATGGTGGAGGCCAGCAGGAACGCGATCTGGCCCGAGAGCGTGGTGCGGATGCCGACGAGGCGGGCGCCGAGCCGGTTCACGGCGGTGGCGCGCAGCGCCTTGCCGTAAAGGGTCAGGCCGAAGAACAGCCAGAGGCCGACGATGAAGGCGACGGTGATGCCATAGACCGCCATGCCCTGGCCGGTGAAGCGCAGCGAGCCGAGCGTGGCGCTGGCCGTGAGCAGCGTCGGGCCGCGCTGGCCCTCGGCGCCGAAGAACAGCAGGCCAAGGCCCTGCAGCGCCAGATGCACGCCGACCGAGGCGATCAGCAGCACCAGCACCGAGGTGTGGGCGAGCGGCTGGAACACGATCCGATACAACGACAGGCCGATGCTGGCGACGATCAGCAGCGACAGTACGAGGCTGACGCCGGCCGGCATGCGCTGATCGGCGGCCCACATCGTGGCGAGCATGACGACCACCGGGAAGGCGACGTTGAGGCCGAAGGTGCGAAGGATCTTCGGCATGTGCAGCGTCTTGCGCATCGCATAGAGGTCGAAGGCAAAGGCCACCAAGCCGATCACGACGGCAAGCTTCGCGGTCCCCGGCGTGCGGCCGGCCGCGAGCGAGGCATAGGTGAGGGCGCCGTAGGTGACGAATTCGCCCTGCGGGATCAGGATCACCCGGGTGACGGCAAACACCAGCACGAGCGCCAGCCCGAGCAGCGCGTAGATCGCGCCATTGGTAATGCCGTCCTGCAACAGGAACAGCAAGATCGTTGTGTTCAAGACAGGACGCTCCCCCTCTGTGGTGACCGGGCGCGGCCGGCGCCCTGCGCCATCCACCGGTCTTGGGCAGTTGAATTCGGCTGCCCGTGTTTGATATAGTGGATAACAATTATCGATTATAATCTCAAGGCCGCTGTTCCGGCTGCGGCATTCGGGACCAGGGATGGAAGCCATTGTGATGAATTCGGCGGATCGTGATGGCCGATAGCGCCAAGCCCGTCGGCAAGAGGGAAGGCCGGAAGGAAGCTGCCGTAGCCGTCGAGGAGACGCAAGCGGTCCAGCTCGGCGAGCTGTCGGATCTGCTTGGCTATGTGCTGAAACGGGCGCAGTTGAAGGTGTTCGAGGACTTCCTGCGCTGCGTCGCGCCGCTGCAACTGACGCCGGCCCAGTTCTCGGTGCTGCTGCTGCTCGACGCCAATCCGGGCCGGAACCAGACCGAGATCGCCAACACCCTGGGCATCCTGCGGCCCAACTTCGTGTCCTTGCTGGACAGCCTGGAGAGCCGCGACCTGTGTGCGCGGGTGCGTTCGGCCAACGACCGGCGCTCGCACATCCTGATGCTGACCGAGAAGGGCCGCGCCGTGCTGGCCCGCGCCAAGAAGCTGGTGGTGTCGAAGCACGAGGCGCGGCTCAACGAGCTGCTCGGACCGGATGGGCGCGAGGCGCTGCTGGCGATGCTGACCAAGATCGCGGAGGAGTTCTGAAGGACGCAGTCGCGCCCCTCAATCGACCAGGATGACCCTGACGTCGTTGACGTTGGTGAGCGTCGGTCCCGTTTGCAGCAGGCCACCGGTCGCGGCGAAAAATGTGGTGGCGTCGTTGTTGGCGAGATAGGCCTGCGGATCGAGCCCCTGCGCCCGCATCGCGGCGATGACCTCGGCATCAACGAGCGCACCGGCCGGATCGGAGGCGCTGCCGCCGCCGCCATCGGCGCCGTCGGTGTCGCCGGCGAGCGCCGCGACGCCCTCCATGTCCTTGAGCAGGTCGGCGAGCGCGAGCGCATATTCCTGGTTCGGGCCGCCGCGGCCCTGGCCGCGCACCGTCACGGTGAGCTCGCCACCGGAGACGATCGCCATGCGGCGGCCGAGCGCGCGGGCCTCCCGCGCCAGCTTGGCGTGGTCGGAAGCAACCTCGCGGGCCTCGCCCTCGAGGTCGGCGCCGAGATCGAGCACGTCGTAGCCGGCGGCCTCGACACTGGCCACGGCGGCTTTGAGCGAGCTGGCGGGACGCGCGATCAGCTCGAACGAGGCGCGGGCAAAGGCGGCATCGCCGGGCTTGCAGCTCTCGTTGGCAGGGTCATCGAGCGCCCGGGCGATGGCCGGGTCGACCTCGAGCTTGTACTTCGCAACGATCGCGCGGGCATCGGCCAGCGTGGTCGGATCCGGCACCGTCGGCCCCGATGCGATGGCCGAGGGATCGTCATGCGGCACGTCCGAGATTGCGAGCGTGACGATCTCGGCCTTCTGCCCGGCCCTTGCGAGCCGGCCGCCCTTGATGCGCGACAGATGCTTGCGGACGGTGTTCATCTCGCCGATCGGCGCACCCGAGCGCAGCAGCGCACGGGTCAGCTGCTGCTTCTGCGCGAAGCTCACGCCATGGGCCGGCGCAATCCAGTTGGCGGAGCCACCGCCGGAGATCAGCACCAGCATCAGGTCGTCGGCTTCGGCCGTCGCCGCCAGCTGCAATGTGTCGTCTGCCGCTTTCAGCCCGGCCTCGTCCGGCATCGGGTGGCCGGCTTCGATCACCTTGACCCGCCGGGTCGGCACGCCATGGCCGTGACGGGTGGTCGCAATGCCGGTCAGCCTCGCCGGATCGAACCCGAGCGTGTCCAGGTAATGCCGCTCGGCGGCCACCGCCATGGCCGCGGCGCCCTTGCCTGCGGCGAGGCAGATGATCCGCCCCCGGGGTGCCGCCGGCAGATGCGCCGGAAGCACCATTTCGGGATGCGCCGCGGCGACCGCGGCATCGAAAATGGCGCGCAACAGCGGACGGCGGCCGGTCATGCGGCGCCGCCCGTCCGACGTGCAAAGCCTATTTGAGCTCGCCGCTCATCACGTCGCCGAACAGCTGCCAGCGCTCGCCCTTGAACTGCATCAGCTGCAGCTGCTCGATCGGCTGGAAATCGTCGGGACCCGTGGTCAGCGTGATGCCAGGCAGCAGGCCGCCCTGCGCAAACTGCTTCAGGCTTGCCGCCTGCTTCATGACATTTGCGCGAGTCAGTTCGTCGCCGCATCGCTTCAGCACCTCGACCATCGTGGTGGCGATGTTGTAGCCGGTCAGCGCCGACGAATCCACGGGGTTGATTTCCGGCAGATATTTGGCGAGCAGCTCCCTGAACGCGCCGAGGCCCGGGTCGTTGGCCCATTGCGGATCGGACGCGTCCTTGGCGTAGGCCGCCGAGATCACCCCTTGCGAGTTCTCGACGCCGGCCGGCCGCATCACGGCCGCGGTGGAGGCACTGACGTTCGAGATGATGGTCAGCGGCTTCCAGTTCATCTCGCCGAGCTTCTTGATCGCCTGCGCTCCGGACTTCGGCGTGGTGAACAGCACGACGATGTCGGGGTTGGCCGACTTCATCTTGACGATGTGCGATTCAACCGTGGGTTCGGCGATCTCGTAGCTCTCTTCCAGCACCAGGCGCGACGCATCACCGAGCCCGTCCTTGAGGCCCTTCAGGTAGTCCTTGCCCATGTCGTCGTTCTGGTAGAGCACGGCGATCTTGCCGGCGGGCTGCTGCGCGGTGAGATACTTTGCGTAGATGCGCGCCTCGGACTGGTAGCTCGGCAGCCAGCCCATGGTCCATGGAAATGTCTTGGGCTCATTCCACTTGGTGGCGCCGGTCGCGACGAACAGCTGCGGCACCTTCTTGGAGTTGAGATATTTCTGGATCGCTGTATTGGGCGCGGTTCCGAGCACGCCGAACAGGAACAGCACCTCGTCGCTCTCGACGAGCTTGCGCGCCTGCTCGACCGTCTTCGGCGGCGAATAGGCGTCGTCATAGGAGATGAAGTTGATCTTGCGGCCGTTGATGCCGCCGTCGTCATTGACCTTCTTGAACACGGCCGTCATCGCCTTGCCGACCGAGCCATAGGCCGACGCCGGGCCGCTATAGGGCACGATATTGCCGATCTTGATCTCGGTGTCGCTCGCGCCGGTGTCGTATTTCTTGTCGGCATGGGCGCTGCCGGCAACTGCGCCGGCCAGGGCGAGACCGAGCATGCTGGAGACGGTGCGGCGGGTGAGGGCAGTGGTCACGTGGGGACTCCTTCTCGGCCTTGGAGCTTGGCCTTGTTGTTGGATCCGCCCGCAAGGCGGGCGACTCGTTTCACTCCGGACGAGTCCCCATAGCGCAGCCGCGCGCTCGGCGTAACCGCCGCCGCTGCATGACCGCCTCTCTTTCAACTCCTAGCTTAAGAAATTCTTGGCAAAGACAGCAAAGATGCTTGGAGAGAGCGCCGCCTGCGGCGGGAGGCCGCAGGAGGCGGTTTCAACTGCGTTCCGTCGTTAGCCGCCGACGTCGGCGGAGATCACGTCGCCGAACAGCTCCCACTTCTCGCCCTTGAAGCGCATCAGCTGCAACTGGCTGACGGGTGCGAAGTCGGTCGCCG
This sequence comes from Bradyrhizobium sp. SZCCHNR1051, assembly GCF_032489615.1. Lineage (NCBI taxonomy): Bacteria > Pseudomonadati > Pseudomonadota > Alphaproteobacteria > Hyphomicrobiales > Nitrobacteraceae > Bradyrhizobium > Bradyrhizobium sp. SZCCHNR1051. Next base: position 13,912 of record NZ_JAUEYJ010000031.1, read on the forward strand.
AGGTGTTGATCGTGATGCCAGGCAGCAGCATCTCGGTGCGGAAGTTGCGCAGGGATGCGGCCTGCTTCATGACGTTCTCGCGGGTGAGGTTGTCGCCGCACTGTTTCAGCACTTGGACCAGCGTCTGCGCGACGCTGTAGCCGACGACCGTTCCGCCGTCGAGCTTGTCGCCATCGGGAAAATCCTTGGACATGAAGTCGAGGAATTGCTTCATCCCGGCATCGTCCTTCCATTGCGGATCGGAGACGTCCTTCAGATAGGCCGCCGAGATGATGTCCTGCGAATTCTCATAGCCAGCCGGCTTCAGGACGCTGCCGACGGAGGCGGAAACGTTGTTGAGGATATGCAGCGTCTTCCAGTCGATCTCCTTGACCTTCTTGATTGCCTGCGCCGCAAATTTCGGCGTGGTGATGTTCACGAATACGTCGGCGCCCGTGGACTTGAGTTTGACAATGTGATTGTCGATCGAGGGTTCGGCGGTCTCGTAGCTCTCCTCCATGACGATCATTGAGGCGGCCTTGGCGCCAAGCCCGTCCTTCAGCCCTTTCAGATAGTCCTTGCCGTAATCATCGTTCTGATACAGCACAGCGATCTTGGCGTCCGGCTTTTCCTTCAGCAGATATTTTGCGTAGATTCGGGATTCGCTCTGGTAGTTGGGCTGCCAGCCCATGGTCCAGGGGAAATCCTTCGGGTCGTTCCACTTGGTGGCGCCGGTGGCGACGAACAGCTGCGGGACCTTCTTCGAGTTCATGTATTTGTGGATTGCCGAGTTCGGCGGCGTGCCCAGCGAATTGAAGATGAACAGCACCTCATCGCTCTCGACCAGCTTGCGTGCCTGTTCGACTGTCTTTGGCGGCGAATAGGCGTCGTCATAAGAGATGAAGTTGATCTTGCGACCGTTGATGCCTCCCTCGGCGTTGATCTTCTTGAAGTAGGCCGCTTCCGTCTTGCCGATGATGCCGTAGGCCGAGGCCGGCCCGCTATAGGGCATGATGTTGCCGATCTTGATCTCGGCGTCGGAGGCGCCGGTGTCGTACTTCTTGTCGGCGGCGATTGCGGAGCTCGAGGCGAGGACGATGGCGGCGGCCGAGGCGAGGGCGGCCCTTCGCGTGATCATCATGGTGCGTTTCTCCCGTGTTGGTTTGGTTGACGTGTCGCGGCCGCCTTGATGGAGGCTCTTGTTACGCCCGGAACTATAGCAGAGCTGCACCGGGGTGGTTGCGACATCACGGCACGGTCCGTGTTTTCGCGGTGCCTGGGCGGTCCATGTCATGTGCAACTGCGAGAGATCGGCGCAATCTCCGCGAGTGAGTGCTCTGCAAGAACAGCCTGAGATAAATGGCTCGATGCCGATCCAGATATGAAAAAGCCCTCCGCGCCGATAGCGCGGAGGGCCAGTGGAGATCGGCACCGCTTTCTGCGGCGATGCGCGATTACTCGATGGCGCCGCTGATCGCCTCGCCGAACAGCTCCCACTTCTCGCCTTTGAACCGCATCATCTGCAATTGCTCGATCGGCGCGAAGTCGGTGGCCGAGGTGTTGATCTTGACGCCCGGCAGCAGCGTGTCGGGTGCGAAGTCCTTCAGGCTCGCGGCCTGCTTCATCACATTGGCGCGGGTGAGGTCGTCACCGCACATCTGCAGCACCTTCACCAGCGTCTGCGCGGCGCCGTAGCCATAGACCGTCGAGCTGTCGAGCTTGTTGGCGTCGGGATAGTGCTGCGCGAGGAAGTCGAAGAACTTCTTCATGCCGGGATCATCGTTCCACTGCGGATCCGCAGCATCCTTGGCATAGGCGGCCGAAAGAATCCCTTGCGAGTTCTCGAAGCCGGCCGGCTTGATCACGCTGCCGACGGAGGCCGACACGTTGACGACGAGATGGGTCGGATGCCAGTCGATCTCGGCGAGCTTCTTGATCGCCTGTGCAGCGAATTTGGGCGTCGTGACGCTAAAGAACACGTCCGCGCCCGAGGCCTTGAGCTTGACGATGTGGCCGTCGATCGAGGGCTCTGAGGTCTCGTAGCTCTCTTCCATGACGATCATGGACGCGGCCTTGTCGCCCAGGCCGTCCTTGAGGCCCTTGAGATAGTCCTTGCCGAAATCGTCGTTCTGGAACAGCACCCCGATCTTGGCGCCGGGCTTGTCCTTGAGCAGGTACTTCGCGTAGATGCGGCCCTCGCTCTGGTAGCTCGGCTGCCAGCCCATGGTCCACGGGAAGTTCTTCGGGTCGTTCCACTTGGTGGCGCCGGTGGCGACGAACAGCTGCGGGATCTTCTTGCCGTTGAGATATTTTTGGATCGCCGAGTTCGACGGCGTGCCGAGCGGATTGAAGACGAACAACACCTCGTCGCTCTCGACCAGCTTGCGCACCTGCTCGACCGCCTTGGGCGGCGAATAGGCGTCGTCATAGCTGACGAAGTTGATCTTGCGGCCGTTGATGCCGCCCTCGGCGTTGATCTTCTTGAAATACGCCTCCTCGGTCTTTCCGATCACGCCGTAGGCGGACGCGGGGCCGCTATAGGGCATGATGTTGCCGATCTTGATCTCGGTGTCGGAGGCGCCGGTGTCGTATTTCTTCTGGGCGAGTGCTCCGCCCGAGGTGAGGGCGATGACCGCCGTCGCGAGCGCGGCGATTCGTAGTTGCTGAACGAGCTGCAAGAGTTCCTCCTTAGTTCTTTCTGAGTTTGCCGAGCAGCTGCTGCGCCACCATCGCCACTTGCCGCGAGCCGTGCGGTACGAGGAAGATGACGAGGAACAGCAGCACGCCGAACACCGCGCCGGACAGGCCCTTCGAAATGCTTTCGGCGATATTGGGGACGAAGATGATGAAGGCAGCGCCGACGAACGAGCCGGGCAGCCAGCCGACGCCGCCGACCACCATGCCGAGGAACAGCGATATCGCGAGCACGATCGTGTAGCTGTCGGGCGCCACGAACTGCACCGCGATGGCGCCGAGACCGCCGGCGACGCCGGTGATGCCGGCGCTGACGCCGAACGCCAGCGTCTTGTAGGTCGCCACGTCGATGCCCATGGCGGAGGCCGCGATCTCGTTGTCGCGGATCGCCATGAAGGCGCGGCCGGAGCGCGAGCGCAGCAGGTTGACCGAGAACACGTAGATCGCGATCGTGATCGCCAGCGTGAAGTAATACAGCCACATGTCCTGCGACATCGGCAGGCCGAACGGCGCGTCCGGCTTGGTGACGACGAGGCCCTGCACGCCGCCGGTCCATTCCTCGAAGAAGCCGAGCTTGAGGATCTGCGGCATGGCGGTGGCGAGCGCGAAGGTGGCGAGCGCGAGATAGACGCCTGACAGCCGCAGCGCCGGCTGGCCGAACAGGAAGCCGAAGCCGAAGCAGATGACGCCGGCGACCGGCAGGGTCAGCGCGTAGTTGACGTTGTACTGCTCCATCAGGATCGCCGAAGTATAGGCGCCGACGGCATAAAACGCGCTGTTGCCCAGCGAGAACTGGCCGGAGCCGCCGGTCAGGATGTTCAGCGCCAGCACGGCTAGCCCGTAGATCAGGAGCATCGTCATCTGGAAGATGATGAAGTTCTTGACGAACAGCGGCACCACCAGGAGCAGCAGCACGATCACGAAGGTCGTACCGGAGCTCAAGGTCATGGCCCGCTTCGGAACGGCCTCGACCGCGGGCGCCTGGGATGTGATGTCCTCGATTGCGCTCATGATCAGACTCGCTTCACGATGCTGCGGCCGAACAGGCCGGCGGGCTTGATGACCAGGACGGAGATGATGAGGGCCAGCGCGATCGGCAGCTTCATCTCGTTGCCGACATGCGGGATGTAGGTTCCGGCGAGATTCTCGAAGATGCCGACCAGGAAGCCGCCGAGCACCGCGCCGAACGGGCTGGTGAGGCCGCCGAGCACGGCCGCGGCGAACCCGTAGATCAGGACGCCGCCCATCATGTTGGGCTCGAGGAAGACCACCGGCGCGATCAGCATGCCGGCGATCGAGCCGATCGCCGCCGCCATGCCCCAGCCGAGCGCGATCATCCAGGACGTGTTGATGCCGACCAGCCGCGCCGACTCGGGCACCGCCGCCGCCGCGCGCATCGCAAGCCCGACCCTGGTGTACTGGAAGAAGAAGTACAGGCCGATCAGCAGCAGCAAGGTGATGCCGATCATGCCGGCCTGATGCGTCGAGATCAGCTGGCTGCCCAGGAACGGCGACGATCCGAACGGTGTCGGATACTGCTTGATGGTGAAGTCCCAGGTCAGTCCGGCAAAGGAGTTGATGATCGAGTACAGCGCGATGAAGCCTGCGACCTGGGTCAGGATCGGCGCCTTGGTGAGCGGCTTGAACAGCACGCGCTCGATGGCGATGCCGCCGGCAAAGGAGAAGGCCAGCGTCACCACGAAGGCAACCCAGTAGGGCAGGCCCCATTGCATCAGCTGCCAGGAGATGAAGGTCGAAAACATCGCCATCTCGCCTTGCGCGAAGTTGAGATGGTCGATCGCCTGGTAGATCATCACGACCGCGAGCGCCATGCAGGCGTAGATCGCACCCGTCGCAATGCCGGCCAGGACCTGGTTGGTGAACAGCTCCATTGTCCCGCCTCCGTTAGTAGCCCAGATAGGATTTGCGGACGTTCTCGTCGTTCGCGATGTCCGAGGCGACACCCGACATGACGATGCGGCCGGTCTCGATCACATAGGCCTGGTCGGCGAGCTCCAGCGCGAGCTGCGCGTTCTGCTCGACGACGAGGATCGATACCTTTTCCTCGCGGTTGATCTTGCCGAGGATGCCGAAGAGGTCGCGGACCACCAGCGGCGCAAGGCCGAACGACGGCTCGTCGAGCAGCATCAACCTGGGACGCAGCATCAACGCCCGCGCCACCGCCAGCATCTGCTGCTCGCCGCCGGACAGGGTGCCGGCCTGCTGGGTGTGGCGCTCCTTCAGCTTCGGGAAGTAGGAATACATCCGCTCGATGTCGGCAACGATGCCGGCCTTGTCGCTGCGGGTGATGGCGCCGAGCTGCAGGTTTTCTTCCACCGTCATGTTGGTGAAGGTGCCGCGGCCCTGCGGCACATGGGCAATGCCGAAGCGCACGATGCTCTCGGTCGATTTGTTGTTGAGCGGCTTGCCCTCGAACTCGATCGAGCCGGTCGAGCGCACCATGTTGCAGATGGCGCGCAGGGTGGTGGTCTTGCCCGCGCCGTTGGCGCCGAGCAGGGTCGTCAGCGAGCCTTCGTTGAGGGAGAAGGAGAGGCCGTGCAGGGCCTGGACCTGGCCGTAATAGGCGCGCAGGTCCTTGACGTTGAGCAGCGGCGTCATTGATCCTTGCTCCCGAGATAGGCCTTGATGACGTCGGGATCGGCCTGCACCTGCGCGGGCGTGCCCTCGGCGAGCTTGCGGCCGAAATTCAGCGCCACGACGTGGTCGGCGATCGACATCACCAGTCCCATGTGATGCTCGACCAGCAGCACGGTCACCTTGCGGTCGTCGCGGATGCGCCGGATCAGATCGCCCAGCACATGGACCTCCTCGTGATTGAGGCCGCCGGCGGGCTCGTCGAGCAGCAGGATCTTCGGGTCGGCGGCGAGCGCGCGTGCCAGCTCGACGCGCTTCTGGGTGCCGAACGGCAGCCCGGACACGGTCTTGTGCGCGACCTCCTCGAGGTCGAGATAGGCGAGAATCTCGTGAACCTTGGTGTTGACGGAATTCTCGCTGCGCCGGACCCAGGCCAGACGCAGCGAATCCGAGATGATGTCGCTGGAGGTGCGCGCGTGGGTGCCGACGCGGACGTTGTCGAGCACGGAGAGATTGGGAAACAGCGCGACGTTCTGGAAGGTGCGGCCGATGCCGATCTCGGCGATGCGGTGCGGCGGCCGCTTCAGGATGCTGCGGCCTTCCATCAGGATGTCGCCGGAGCTCGGCTGATAGAGGCGGCTGAGGCAGTTGAACAGGGTGGTCTTGCCGGCGCCGTTCGGGCCGATGAGGCCGAGGATCTGGCCCTGGCGCATGTCGAACGAGACGCCGTTCAGCGCCACGATGCCGCCGAACACGACGCTGACGTCGCGGACGGCGAGCAGCGGATCGTTGGTCTGGGCGAGTTGTGCCTGCGTCATCTCGTCTCGCCCCTCCCGAAATCGTTCAGGTCAGGACGCGGCGCCAGCCGACCGCGATGATGCAGGCTATCTGATACCCTCGGCAACACGGGCAACTTTTCCTCCTGGCTTCGGCTTCTTATTGAGTTCTTTGTTTGATGGGCTGCTTGTTTGATTAGTTGACAGCGCGAGGCCGCCGAGCGCCGCTTCGATGTTCCTTACCATCGCGACGAGACGAGGTCCAATGTCGGTCCGCAAACGCTCTTCCGTGAAGCGGAATGCCGGTGCTCCGCAATTCACGGCGTAGGGACCGGTTCCGTCGTTCAGCCGCAACGCGACGCCGACCGCATGAACGTCGTCCTGCCATTCGCCGGCCGAGATCGTGAAGCCATATTTCGCGACGGTCTCGCCGGCGCGTTCGATGCCGTCGCGGATCTTCGGCCAACGGCTGCCATAATGCTCGCGCATCTCCCGCATCAACGCGGCGCGATCCTCGTCCGGCAGCGCCCAGATGTAGGCGCGGCCCATCGCTGTAGTTGCAATCGGAATGCGCGATCCGACGTCGAGTTGAACGTTGACGACGCCGTGACGGCTCTGGCCGAAATAGATCATGCTGAGCCGGTCGCGGCTGCCGATCGCGACCGCGCCGCCGGTCTCGCGCATCAGCTGCTCGCGGAATGGCTCGGAAAGATGGCGGATGCCGAGGTTGGCGAGCGCGGCATAGCCCAGCGCCAGCGCCGATGGCGCCAATTGGTATTTCTCGAAGCGCGGCACCGGGGTGAGATAGCCGAGCTTGGTGAGCGTGTAAGTCAGGCGCGAGACCGTGGCCTTCGGCAGGTTGGTGCGCGCGGCAATTTCCTGATTGCCCAGCAGGCCGTCATTCGGCCGGAATGCCCGCAGCACGTCCAGGCCGCGCGCCAGCGCGACGACGAAGCTCCGATCGGTCGCTGGTTTCTTCCCTGGGCGTTTCATGTCATCGGCTGTTGATTGATGAGCCTCGTTGACAACGCTCGTGCTTCAAAATAACCCTGGATGTCAAGATGTGGAATTAGATTTCGCACTGCGGAATTGACGTTCAACAGCGGGTAGACGCAAGCAAGGCTGATACTCTGCGCAAATGAAAAGCCAAGAATTGGCCGGCACGTTAACCGGCCGCAAAGAAACGACATCCCAAGGAGCTTACGCGTGAGCGAAGTGGCAAAGCTTGATCGTCATGACATCATCGGCATCGTCACCATCGACAGTCCGCCCGTCAATGCGCTGAGTGCCGCAGTGCGCGGCGGCATCCTGGACAACGTCAAGGCGGCGATCGCCGATCCCGCGATCAAGGCGATCGTGCTCACCTGCGGCGGGCGCACGTTCATCGCCGGCGCCGATATCACCGAATTCGGCAAGCCGCCGAAGCCGCCGGCGCTCAACGACGTCTTGAGCACGATCGAGAACAGCCCCAAGCCGGTGATTGCCGCCATTCATGGAACGGCCCTGGGCGGTGGTCTCGAAGTGGCGCTCGCCTGTCATTATCGTGTCGCCACCAAGGAGGCGAAGCTCGGCCTGCCCGAGGTGAAGCTCGGCCTGCTGCCGGGCGCGGGCGGCACCCAGCGCCTGCCGCGCGCCGTAGGCCCCGAGCTCGCGGTCAAGATGATCGTCGGCGGCGATCCGATCGGTGCGGCGGAGGCGCACAAGGCGGGCCTGATCGAGGAGATCGTCGAGGGGCCGGCATCGGGCGGCGAGGCCTTCGCGCGCAAGGTGGTGGCGGAGAACCGTCCGCTGCGCAAGTTGCGTGACGACGATTCCAAGCTGGCGGCCGCCAAGGCCGATCGCTCGATCTTCACCAGTGCGGTGGCGGCGATCACCAAGAAGTCGCGCGGCCTCGAGGCGCCGTTCGCGGCCGCCGACGCGGTCGGCTACGCGATCGACCTGCCGTTCGACGAGGGCCTGAAGAAGGAGCGCGAAGGCTTCCTCAAGCTCCTCACCAGCGATCAGTCCAAGGCGCAGCGCTACGCCTTCTTCGCCGAGCGCGAGGCTGCCAAGATCGCCGGCGTGCCCGAGGGGACCAAGGGCCGCAAGGTCGAGCGCGTCGCCATCATCGGGGCCGGCACCATGGGCGGCGGCATCGCGATGTCGTTCGCCAATGCCGGCGTCCCGGTCACGCTGATCGAGACCGCCGAGGAGCAGCTCAAGCGCGGCATGGGCATCATGCAGAAGAACTGGGAGGCGACCGCCGCGCGGGGCGGCATCCCGGCCGATGCGCCGGCCAAGCGCATGGCGCTGATCGATGGCAAGGTCGGACTCGAGAACGTCAAGGATGCCGATCTCGTGATCGAGGCGGTGTTCGAGACCATGGCCGTCAAGAAGGAAGTGTTCGGCAAGCTCGATCAATACGCCAAGCCCGGCGCCGTGCTCGCCTCGAACACGTCCTATCTGAACATCGACGCCATCGCCGCAGAGACCAGCCGCCCGCAGGACGTGCTCGGCATGCACTTCTTCTCACCCGCCAACGTGATGAAGCTGTGCGAGATCGTGCGCGCGGAGAAGACCGCGCCGGACGCGCTTGTCACGGCAGTATCGATCGCGCGCAAGATCGCCAAGGTGCCGGCCGTGGTCGGCGTCTGCGACGGCTTCGTCGGCAACCGCATGCTGGCGCAGCGCGGCAAGCAGGCCGAGAAGCTGTTGTTCGAAGGCGCGCTGCCGCAGCAGGTCGACGCCGTCGTCACCAAGTTCGGCATGCCGATGGGCCCGTTCGCGATGGGCGATCTCGCCGGCCTCGACATCGGCTGGCGCTCGCGCAAGGACCGCGGCATCAAGAGCGAGATCGCGGACGCGCTGTGCGAGGCCGGCCGCTTCGGCCAGAAGACCGGCAAGGGCTATTACAAATACGAGGCCGGCTCGCGTGCGCCGCTGCCGGATCCCGATGTCGAGAAGCTGATCGATGAGACGCTGGCCAAGCTCGGCCTCAAGCGGCGCGCGGTCAGCGACGAGGAGATCCTCGAGCGCATGATGTATCCGATGATCAACGAGGGCGCGAAGATCCTCGCCGAGGGCATCGCCGCGCGGCCGTCGGATATCGATGTCGTCTGGCTCTATGGCTATGGCTGGCCGATCTATCGCGGCGGGCCGATGTACTGGGCCGACAGCGTCGGTCTGAAGCACATCGCCGAGCGGCTGGCGTTCTATGCCAAGGAGACCAATGACCCGTCGCTGGAGCCGGCGCCGCTGCTCAAGAAGCTCGCCGACGAAGGCAAGACCTTCGCGTCGCTGGCACAGGGGAAGGCCGCTTGAGGCTTCGCTCTAGCTCCGTGCTCAACTGCGCCCCCCTCCCCCTTGCGGGGAGGGGTTGGGGGTGGGGGTCCACAACGGCAGTCTCGCCTGGGGCCACCCCCCTCCCTGGCCCTCCCCCACAAGGGGGGAGGGAACGGAGAGAGCGGGGCCGCCTTACGGCAAGAAATACAGAGTCCTCATGACCCATCCCGGCGAACAGTTCTATCCCGAAGGCGTCCGCTGGGACGCGCCGATCGCGCGCGGCACCTTGCCGGACCTGTTGGCGCAGGCGGTGAGCGAGTTCGGCGAGCGCGATGCGCTCGAATTCCGCGATCGGCCGGTCACATTCAAGCAGCTCGAAGCGCTTGCCAACCAGGCCGCCGCGGCCTTCCTGCGTGCGGGCTTTGGCAAGGGCGCCTCGATCGCGCTGTTCCTCGGCAACACGCCAGATCATCCGATCAACTTCTTCGGCGCGCTCAAGGCCGGCGCCCGCGTGGTGCACCTGTCGCCGCTCGATGGCGAGATCGCGCTGTCGCACAAGCTCAGCGATTCCGGCGCGCGCATCCTGGTGACGTCGAACCTCAGCGCGCTGCTGCCGACGGCGTTGAAGTTCCTGGAGAAGGGCCTGCTCGATCGGCTGATCGTCTGCGAGGACGACCATTGGGGCAAGGTCGGCACGCCGCAAACGCCGTTGCCGGACAACCCTGCGGTCGTCACGCACCGCGCCTTCGTCGATGGCGCGGTGTTGCCCGCGAAATGGCCCGCGATTTCGCCAGACGATATCGCGCTGCTGCAATATACCGGTGGCACCACCGGCCTGCCCAAGGGCGCGATGCTGACGCATGGCAATCTCACCTCCGCGGTCTCGATCGCCGCAATCTGGGGGCGCGCGACGCGCGCGAACGGCAATGGCTCCGACCGTGTCATCTGCGTCCTGCCGCTGTTCCACATCTATGCGCTGACGGTGGTGCTGCTGACCTCGCTGCGTCTCGGCAGCCTGATCTCGCTGCATCAGCGCTTCGACTTGGAGGCCGTGATGCGCGACATCGAGGTCAAGCGCGCGACCTATTTCCCCGGCGTGCCGACGATGTGGATCGCCATCGCCAACCTGCCCGATCTCGACAAGCGCGATCTGTCGTCGCTGACCAGCGTTGGCTCCGGCGGCGCGCCGCTTCCGATCGAGGTCGCGCGCATCCTCGAGCGCCGCGTCGGCATGAAGCTGAAGAGCGGCTGGGGCATGACCGAGACCTGCTCGCCCGGCACCGCCCACCCCAAGGGCGGCCCGGACAAGCCAGGCTCGATCGGGATCACGCTGCCCGGCATCGAGATGGACGTCGTGTCGCTCGAGGATCCCTCAAAGGTGCTTGGCGTGAACGAGGTCGGCGAGATCCGGATCAAGGGGCCAAACGTCACCAAGGGCTATTGGAACCGGCCGGAGGAAACGGCGCAGTCGTTCGTCGGCGATCATTTCCTGACTGGCGACATCGGCTATGTCGACGCCGACGGTTTCTACTTCCTGGTCGACCGCAAGAAGGACATGATCATCTCCGGCGGCTTCAACGTCTATCCGCAGATGATCGAGCAGGCGATCTACACCCATCCGGCGGTGCAGGAGGTCATCGTGATCGGCATTCCCGACGCCTATCGCGGCGAGGCGGCCAAGGCCTTCATCAAGCTGCGCGACGGCGCAGCACCGTTCCCGGTCGAGGATCTCCGCGCCTTCCTCACCGGCAAGCTCGGCAAGCACGAGCTGCCGGCGGCGGTCGAGTTTGTCGACGAGCTGCCGCGCACGCCGGTCGGCAAGCTGTCGCGTCACGAACTGCGCCAGCAGCAATCACGCACGTCTCACAGCAAACATCAGTAACAACAACAGGAGGTCCGCCCATGACCGATGCCGTCATCGTTTCCACCGCCCGCACGCCAATCGGCAAGGCCTATCGCGGCGCGCTCAACGCCACTGGCGGCGCGACGCTGCTCGGCCACGCCATCGGCGAGGCCGTCAAGCGCGCCAAGGTCGATCCGGCCGAGGTCGAGGACGTCGTGATGGGCGCGGCCCTGCAGCAGGGCTCGACCGGCGGCAACATCGCGCGCAAGGCGCTGCTGCGCGCCGGCCTGCCGGTGTCGGTCGGCGGCACCACGATCGACCGCCAATGCGCCTCCGGCCTGCAGGCGATCGCGCTCGCGGCGCGCTCGGTGATCTTCGACGGCGTCGAGATCGCCGTCGGCGGCGGCGGCGAGTCGATCTCGCTGGTCCAGAACGACAAGATGAACGCCTTCCAGGCGACCGATCCGGCGCTGCTCGAGATCAAGGGCGACGTCTACATGCCGATGATCGACACCGCCGAGATCGTCGCCAAACGCTACGGCATCTCGCGCGAGCGGCAGGACGAATATGCGCTGGAGAGCCAGCGCCGCACCGCGGCCGCGCAGCAGGGCGGCAAGTTCAACGACGAACTGGCGCCGATCACCACCAAGATGGCGGTGACCGACAAGGCCACCGGCAACATCTCGTTCAAGGACGTGACCTTGTCGCAGGACGAAGGCCCGCGTCCGGAGACGACCGCCGAAGGTCTCGCCGGCCTCAAGGCCGTGCGCGGCGACGGCTTCTCGATTACCGCCGGCAATGCCAGCCAGCTCTCGGACGGCGCCTCGGCCTGCGTGATCATGAGCGACGCCAACGCGGCCAAGCGCGGCCTGCAGCCGCTCGGCATCTTCCGCGGCTTCGTTGCGCATGGCTGCGAGCCCGACGAGATGGGCATCGGCCCGGTGTTCGCGGTGCCGCGCCTCTTGAAGCGCCACGGCCTCACCGTCGACGACATCGGCCTGTGGGAGCTCAACGAGGCGTTCGCGGTGCAGGTGCTGTACTGCCGCGACAAGCTCGGCATCGACCCCGACAAGATCAACGTCAATGGCGGCGCCATCGCGGTCGGCCATCCCTACGGCATGTCGGGCGCGCGGCTCACGGGCCATGCGCTGATCGAAGGCCGCCGCCGCAAGGCCAAATACGCCGTCGTCACCATGTGCGTCGGCGGCGGCATGGGCGCCGCCGGCCTGTTCGAGGTGCTGCAGTAACTTGATTGTCGTCCCGCGCGAATCTCGCGCGGGATTTCCCACAGCTGTCGTCCCGGGCAAGCTTGCGAGCGCGCGAGCGCTCGCAAGTGCAGACCCGGGACCCATACCGCGCGATCTAACTTGGGGCATTCCGTCAGAGGCCCGTGCCCCCAAACGTGAGCCGGTGGATATGGGTCCCTGCGTTCGCAGGGACGACAGCGGAGCAAGACGCGCCAACCGAATACCGAATTGAATAGTCAGGGAGGATCCGATGGATCTTGCATTCACGAAGGAAGAGCAGGCGTTCCGCGAGGAAGTGCGGCAGTTCTTCAGGGACAATGTGCCGCCGGAGACGCGGCGGAAGATGATCGAAGGCCGCCATCTGTCGAAGGACGAGATGGTGACCTGGTGGCGCATCCTCAACAAGAAGGGCTGGGGTGTCTCGCACTGGCCGGAGGAATATGGCGGCACCGGCTGGACCTCTGTGCAGCACTACATCTTCAACGAGGAGCTGCAGGCCTATCCGGCGCCGCAGCCGCTCGCCTTCGGCGTCAGCATGGTCGGCCCCGTCATCTACACCTTCGGCAACGAGGAGCAGAAGAGGAAGTATCTGCCGCGCATCGCCAATGTCGACGACTGGTGGTGCCAGGGCTTCTCCGAGCCGGGCTCGGGCTCCGACCTCGCCTCGCTGAAGACCAAGGCGGAGCGCCGCGGCGACAAGTGGATCATCAACGGCCAGAAGACCTGGACCACGCTTGCGCAGCACGCCGACATGATCTTCTGCCTGTGCCGCACCGATCCGGCGGCGAAGAAGCAGATGGGCATCTCCTTCATCGTCTTCAGCATGAAGTCGAAGGGCGTGACGGTGCGTCCGATCCAGACCATCGACGGCGGCCACGAGGTCAACGAGGTGTTCTTCGACGACGTCGAGGTGCCCATCGAGAACTTGATCGGCGAGGAGAACAAGGGCTGGGACTACGCCAAGTTCCTGCTCGGCAACGAGCGCACGGGGATTGCCCGCGTCGGCGTCTCCAAGGAACGCATCCGCCGCATCAAGGAGCTCGCCGGCAAGATCGAATCCGGCGGCCGTCCGGTGCTGGAGGATCCGTCGTTCCGCGAGAAGCTCACGGCCTGCGAGGTCGAGCTGAAGGCGCTGGAACTGACGCAGCTGCGCGTCGTCGCCGACGAAGGCAAGCACGGCAAGGGCAAGCCCAATCCGGCCTCCTCGGTGCTGAAGATCAAGGGCTCCGAGATCCAGCAGACCACGACCGAGCTGTTGATGGAGGTGATCGGCCCGTTTGCCGCGCCGTACGACATTCACGGCGACGACGACAGCAACGAGACCATGGATTGGACCGCCCAGATCGCGCCGAGCTACTTCAACAACCGCAAGGTCTCGATCTACGGCGGCTCCAACGAGATCCAGCGTAACATCATCGCCAAGGCGGTGCTGGGGCTCTGACATGTGAGCCGCAGCGCCTCGACGACGCACGCTGTCATGGCCGGGCTTGACCCGGCCATCCACGCCGCCCGCACAACGGCACGACGTGGATGCCCGCGACAAGCGCGGGCATGACGGAGAATGGGGATACTGGAGAGTCAACCAATGGATTTTGATCTCACCGAGGAGCAACGCCTCCTCAAGGACAGCATCGACGGCCTGCTGGCGGATGCCTATGATTTCGACAAGCGCAAGCTTTACATGAAGGAGAAGGGCGGCTGGAGCCAGGCGATGTGGTCCAAGCTCGCCGAGCAGGGCCTGCTCGGTCTGCCGTTCTCCGAGGACGACGGCGGCTTCGGCGCCGGCGGCGTCGAGACCATGATCGTGATGGAGGCGATGGGCCGCGCGCTGGTGCTCGAGCCGTATCTGGCGACCGTGGTGCTCGCTGGCGGCTTCCTGCGTCATGGCGCCTCGGCAGCGCAGAAGGCGGCGCATCTTCCCGGCATCATCGACGGCAGCAAGACGTTCGCCTTCGCCCAGCTCGAGAAGCAGTCGCGCTACGACCTGTTCGATGTCGCCGCCTCGGCGAAGAAGAAGGGCGACGGCTATGTCATCGACGGCGAAAAGTTCGTCGTGCTCAACGGCGAGAACGCCGACACCCTGATCGTGACCGCGCGCACCTCGGGCGGCCAGCGCGACAAGTCCGGCATCGGCGTGTTCATCGTGCCGGCGGATGCGAAGGGCGTCACCCGCAAGGGCTATCCGACGCAGGACGGCCTGCACGCGGCCGACATCACCTTCACCGGCGTCGAGATCGGCGCTGACAGCGTGATCGGCGATCCCGCGGGCGGCCTGCCGCTGATCGAGCGCGTCGTCGACGAGGCCCGCATCGCGCTGTGCGCGGAAGCCGTCGGCCTGATGGACGAGTCGCTCAAGACCACGGTCGAGTACATCAAGACGCGCAAGCAGTTCGGCGTCGCGATCGGCTCGTTCCAGTCGCTGCAGCATCGCGCCTCCGACATGTTCGTGGCGCTGGAGCAGGCCCGCTCGATGTCGATGTTCGCGACCATGGCCGCCGAGTTCGACGACGCCAAGGAGCGCGCCACATCGATTGCCGCAGCCAAGGTCCAGATCGGCAAATCGGCCAAGTTCGTCGGCCAGCAGTCGATCCAGCTCCATGGCGGCATCGGCATGACCATGGAGGCCAAGATCGGCCACTATTTCAAGCGGCTGTCGATGATCGAAACGACGTTCGGCGACACCGACTACCACATGCGCCGCGTCAGCGAGGCCGGCGGGTTGATCTAAGCGAATGCGTCGTTGCCGGGCTTGGCCCGGCAACCCATCGCTCTCTGAGATGGATGCGCGGGCCTTCGCCGCGCCGAAGGGGCTTCGGCCCCGCAGGCGGGTCAAGCCCGCGCATGACGGATTTGAGAGAGCTACGTTGCCGGCGTCGACTGGCTCCGGAGCAATTTGATCGTCGAGCCGTCATTGCGAGCGGAGCGAAGCAATCCAGGGCGTCACGCGCAACTCTGGATTGCTTCGTCGCTTCACTCCTCGCAATGACGCGGAGGAAGCAGATATGACCCCCAATCCCTTCGACCTCTCCGGACAGGTCGCCGTCGTCACCGGCTCCAGCCGCGGCATCGGCCGCGCCTCGGCGGAGCTGCTCGCGCAGCTCGGCGCCAAGGTGGTGATCTCCAGCCGCAAGCTTGACGCCTGCGAGGAGGTCGCGAGCGGCATCCGCGCCAACGGCGGCGACGCCCATGTCATCCCCTGCAACATCTCGCGTCGCGCCGAAGTCGATGCGCTGATCGACGGCGCCGTGACGCATTACGGCCAGGTCGACATCCTCGTCTGCAACGCGGCGGTGAACCCGTATTACGGTCCGCTGCTCGACATCACCGACGAGGCCTTCGACAAGATCATGGCCTCCAACGTGAAGAGCAACCTCTGGCTCTGCGCCAAGGCGATCCCGCCGATGGCCGCGCGCGGCAAGGGCTCGGTCATCATCGTCTCCTCGATCGGCGGCCTGCGCGGCTCGACCGTGATCGGCGCCTACGGCATCTCCAAGGCTGCCGACTTTGCGCTGTGCCGCAGTCTCGCCGGCGAATGGGGCCCGCAGGGTGTCCGCATCAATTGCGTCGCGCCCGGCCTGATCAAGACCGACTTCGCCCGCGCGCTGTGGGAGGACGAAGCTCGCCTGAAACAGCGCTGCGCCACCACCCCGCTCCGCCGCATCGGTGAGCCGCACGAGATCGCCGGCGCCGTGGCGTATCTGGCGTCTGATGCGTCGACCTTCATGACCGGCCAGACCATCGTCGTGGATGGCGGCGTGACGACGGCGGCGGTGTGAGCGTCTCCTGTGTCGAAGCAGCGGCGTTGACGGCTGTTTTCACCCTCCCCTGGAGGGGGAGGGTCGCCTCACGTTGAGCGAAGCGAAATGTGAGGCGGGGTGGGCTGATCTCTCCACGAGCACCGCGCCTGTGGCTCACCCCACCCCGTCTCGCATTCCGCTGCGCTTCATGCGAGCCCACCCTCCCCCTCCAGGGGAGGGTGGACAGGGCACGTGCTGCTCGACCTTGACCTCGCCCGCCTGATCCGCTTGCTTGTCGGCCCAACGTCGTCAACCTCCCGGGAAGAAACCCCATGTCCTTCGTGCTGGCCATCGATCAGGGCACCACGTCCTCGCGCGCGATCGTGTTCCGCTCCGACATCTCGATCGCCGCGGTGGCGCAGCAGGAATTCCCGCAGCATTTCCCGGCGTCGGGCTGGGTCGAGCACGAGCCGGAGGACATCTGGACCTCGACCGTGATGACCTGCCGCGACGCGCTGACGAAGGCGGGCCTGGCCGCAAAGGACATCGCCGCGATCGGCATCACCAACCAGCGCGAGACCACCGTGGTGTGGGACCGCGCCACCGGCCAGGCGGTGCACCGCGCCATCGTCTGGCAGGACCGCCGCACCGCCGACATCTGCGCGCGGCTCAAGGCGGACGGCCATGAGCCGGATGTCAGCGCCAAAACCGGCCTGATCATCGATCCCTATTTCTCCGGCACCAAGGTCGCCTGGATTCTCGACCACGTGCCGGGCGCGCGCGAGCGGGCGGACCGCGGCGAGCTGATGTTCGGCACCGTCGACTGCTACCTGCTGTGGCGGCTCACCGGCGGCAAGGTGCACGCCACCGACGCCACCAACGCCTCGCGCACGCTGCTGTTCAACATCCACACCGGGCAGTGGGACGAGACGCTGCTGAAGCTGCTGCGCGTGCCGCGCTCGATGCTGCCCGAGGTGAAGGACTCCTCCGCCGATTTCGGCACCACCACGCCCGACCTGTTCGGCGGTCCGATCAAGGTCGCGGGCATTGCCGGCGACCAGCAGGCCGCGACCATCGGACAAGCCTGCTTCACGGCGGGCATGATGAAGTCGACCTACGGCACCGGCTGCTTCGCGCTGCTCAACACCGGCGCCACGCCGGTGAAGTCGAACAACAAGCTGCTGACGACCATCGCCTATCAGTTGGGTGGCGTCCGCACCTACGCGCTCGAAGGCTCGATCTTCGTCGCCGGCTCGGCGGTGCAATGGCTGCGCGACGGGCTCGGCATCATCAAGCATGCCGCCGAGACCGGCCCGCTCGCCGACAAGTCCGACTCCATGCAGTCGGTCTATCTGGTGCCGGCCTTCGTCGGCCTCGGCGCACCCTATTGGAATCCGCGCGTGCGCGGCGCGCTGTTCGGCCTCACCCGCAACACCGGGCCGGCCGAACTCGCGCATGCGACGCTGGAAAGCGTCTGCTACCAGACCTACGATCTGTGGGCGGCGATGCGCGCCGACTGGCCGGATGCCTCCGCCGCCACCATCGTGCTGCGTGTCGACGGCGGCATGACCGCCTCCGACTGGACCATGCAGCGCCTTGCAGATTTGCTCGACGCACCGGTCGACCGTCCCATGATCCAGGAGACCACCGCGCTCGGCGCCGCCTATCTCGCCGGCCTCCACGCGGGCGTCTATCCGGAGCCGGCAAAGTTCGCCGACAATTGGCGCCTCGAACACCGCTTCAAGCCGGCGATGAGCGCCGCGACCCGCCAGCGCAAGCTCGCCGGCTGGGCCCGTGCCGTGAAGGGCGTGCTGGCGAGCGACGAGGGCGAGTAGGGCGCTCACGTCCCACAGCAGCTAAGCCAGGAACGCAGCAAGGTCGGCATTGACCTGCTTCATGTGGGTCACGAACAGCCCATGCGGGCCGCCGGGATAGACCTTCAGCTCGGCGCCCTTGATGCCCTTGGCGGTCGGCCGTCCCGTCATGTCGAGCGGCGCCGAGACGTCCTTGTCGCCGTGCAGGATCAGCACGGGACGGTCGATCTTCGCAAGCACCGGCCGCAGGTCGGTCGCGATCAGCGCGCGGTTGGTGGCGACCGCGACGGGAATGGGCATCTGGCGCATCATCGCCGCGACCCATTCCATCATCTGCGGCGAGGCGTCCTTCGTGAAGAACGGCAGCTTGTTGTCCTCGATCCATTTCGGAAAGTCGCTCTGCCACGCGGCCCAGCACTGCTCGAAATAGCCGTGGGGCGCGCCGAGCGCATTGTCCGCGGTCTGCAGCGGAAACGGCGTCGTCGGTCCGAGCATCGCGATGCGCGAGATGCGTCCCGTGCCGTGCCGCGCGACGTAGTTGAGGATCTCGTTGCAGCCCATGGACATGCCGACCAGCGCGACGTCATCAAGGTCGAGCTGCGCGATGACCTCGGCGATGTCGTCGGCCAGGCGGTCGAGCTCGTAGCCGCTGCCCGGCACGTCGGAGCGTCCATGGCCGCGGCGGTCGAAGGCAATGCAGCGCAGCCCGCGCTGGCTGAGATCGGAGATCTGGTAGGTCCACATCGCGCTGGTCAGCGCCCAGGCATGTACGAACAGCACCGGCCGGCCGCTGCCCCACTCCTCGTGATAGAGCGTCACGCCGTCGCTGCAGCGGATACGCGGGCGCGCCGCGGTCGGTGCGGCGGCGAGGCTCGCTCCCGTCGCCGCGAAGCTGGCTGCTGCCGCGGTCAGCAGCACGTCTCGTCGTTGCATGGGCATGGCTCCTGATGTTGAATGCGCCGACCATGCCGGGACCGCTGTGCGGTTCCAATTACGTCCGGGGTAAGCAAGTTGCCGATCACTCTTCAATCAGGTCGTCTTGAGTGACCATTCCCGACGGATATTTCGACGTCCCGCCCGGCAAGGTCGCGGCCGTGGTGACCTCGCTGGAAATGCTGGCACCGCCAGTGCTGCCGCCCGATCCGATCGGCGACTGGAGCATTCGCCGCGTCGCGCAGCCTGATCTCGACTGGTACCGTGACCTCTATGCCCGCGTCGGCTGGGAGTGGCTGTGGTCGCAGCGCACGCGGATGAGCGATGCGGAGCTTGCCAAGACAGTTCGCGCTGACGGAGTCGAGATCTATACGCTCGTCCATGATGGCGGCGACGAGGGCCTGCTGGAGCTCGACTTCCGCACCAAGAACGATTGCGAGCTGGTGCTGTTCGGCGTCACGTCGAAGCTGATCGGCACCAGCGCCGGCCGCCTGCTGATGAATCACGCACTGCGCCGCGCCTGGGCGCAGCCGCTGACGCGGCTCTGGGTCCACACCTGCAGCTTCGATCATCCGCGCGCGCTCGCCTTCTACCAGCGCTCCGGCTTCCGGCCCTATCGCCGCCAGATCGAGATCGCCCCCGATCCGCGCCTCGACGGCACGCTGCCGTGCGATGTCGCACCGCATGTGCCGCTGCTCGCCTGAACATGGGAGCTGACAACGGCGCCGAACGGCGCTTCAATGCGCCGCACAGGAGGATAACCGATGTTCCTGATCGGCCAATACGACTCGCCTTTCGTCCGTCGCACCGCGATTGCGCTCAGGCTCTACAGCCTGCCGTTCGAGCACAAGCCGTGGTCGACCTTCGGCGATGCCGACAAGATCGCGCCGTACAATCCGCTGCTGCGCGTGCCGGTGCTGGTGCTCGACGACGGCGAGGCGCTGATCGATTCGGTCGCGATCCTCGACCATCTCGACGAGACCGTCGGGCCCGAGCGCGCGATGCTGGCGCGGAGCGGCGCGCTGCGCCGCAGGCAGCTGCATACGATCGCGCTCGCGACTGGCTTGGGCGACAAGGCCGTCAGCCTGATCTATGAGCGCGTGCTGCGCAAGGACCGCCTGGCCCTGTGGGTCGCGCGTTGCGAGACGCAGATCTCGGGCGTGCTGGTGATGCTCGAGGCGGAGCGCGCCGCAATCACGACAGACTACTGGCATGGCGAGCGAATCGGCCATGCCGACATTGCCGTCGCCTGCGTGCTGCGCTTCACACGCGAGGCGCATCCGCATCTGTTCGACGCCACGCGCTATCCGGCGCTGGCCGCGCATGCCGCCCGCTGCGAGGCGCTGCCGCCATTCCAGGAGATCGTCCAGCCGCTGGCCCCGCCGAGCGGGGATTGATGGAGTCCATCGAGACGTCAGACCGTGCCGCTTGCTCGGTGCTCACCCTCCCCTGGAGGGCCTGGAGGGGGAGGGTCGCCTCACGATGAGCGAAGCGAAACGTGAGGCGTGGTGGGGTGATCTCTCCATCAGCAGCAGTGCTCGTGGCTTCACCCACCCCGCACGCCCGCTGCGCGTGCGAGCGACCCTCCCCCTCCAGGGGCGGGTGGGCAGCAGCGCGCGAGGCGTGGGCCGAACGGCGCGCGCCCCTCACGGCCGGAAATACACGTCCACCTTCATGCCCACCGCGAACGGGCCCGGCTCGGCCAGATCGACCAGCACCTCGACGACATCGACATCGGTCATGTTGCGCTGGCTGAGCGCAGCAGCGCGGCTGCTCTCGACCAGGGGGGCGATGGCGGCGACCTTGCCGGCGACGTCGCGGCCGCGGAAGGCGTCGGAGCGGACCACGGCCTGCTGGCCGACCTTGATCTTGTCGAGGTCGCGCTGGTCGAGCTCGGCGCGCACGCGCAGCGACGACGTGTCGCCGAGCAGCACCATCGGCTGGGTCGCCTGCGGCGAGGCGATCTCGCCGGTGCGCGCATTGACCTGCAGCACCGTGCCGTCGAGCGGTGCGCGGATGGTGAGCTTTTCCAACGTGGCGCGGGCGCCCTGCAGTTCGCTGCGGGCGACGTTGAGCTGGCCCTCGGCGCTGATCGGCAGTGGCGCATCAGCGGTGACCTTGCGCAGCTCGTCGGCCTGCTGCTCCAGCTTCGCCTGCGCGACTGTCAGTTGCGTGCGTGCGGTGTCGACATCGGCATCGGCGCCGTGCCCTGCGCGCCGCTCGGCCACCGCCTTGTCGAGCGCAGCACGCGCGTCGAACACGGCCGCCTGCGCGTCGGCGACGCCGTCTTCGGCCCGGCGCCGCGGACCCGCGCCAGACGGTGTCGACTCCTTGTTGCGCACGCGCTTGCGCATCGCGACCTGCGCCTCGGCGCTGGCGAGCTGCGCGCGGGCTTCGGCGTCGCCGAGCCGCACGAGGGCCTGGCCGGTGAACACGGTCTCGTTCGGCTTGACCAGCACCTCCTGGATCGGCCCGACCACGGGCGCGCCGAGCTTGATCAGGCCGGATGCCGGCTCGACCCGGCCGGGCGCGACGGCCAGCCAGCGTTCCTCCTGGGCATTGGCGGCGCGCGCTGTCGGTGGAATCGAGGTCGGCGTGACGGTGATAGCAAGTGCGGCCGCTGCGACGAGCCCGAGCAGGTGAGCGCGTTCTGGAATTCCCGATATCATGCGTGCGAGACTTTCTTCATGGACTCGCCGCCGCTCTCCTCGCGGACGATGCGGCCGTCCTCGATGTGAATGACGCGATTGGCGAACGGCAAGATGCGCGGATCGTGCGTGACCACCAGCACCGCGCGTGAGGGATCCTTGGCGATGTCCGCGAGCAGGGTCATGATCGCATGGCCATTGGCCGTATCGAGCGCGCCGGTCGGCTCGTCGGCGAGAATGACCTGCGCCTTGCCGACGATGGCGCGGGCGATCGCGACGCGCTGCTGCTCGCCGCCCGAGAGCTCGCGCGGGAACGACCGCTTCTTCGGACCGAGGCCGACCCTGTCGAGCACCTCGCGCGCCGCCTTCTTCGCAGACCCCGCGCGTTCGCCGCGCACATCGAGCGCGAGCCGCACATTGTCCTCGGCGTTCAGCGTCGGAAACAGATGATAGGATTGAAAGATGAAGCCGATGCGCTCGCGGCGCAGCTTCGCCAGCGCCTCGGGATCGAGCCCCGCGACCGGCTGGTTGGCAACCCGCACGGCACCGCCATCCGGCGTCATCAGGCAACCCAGGATCGACAGCAGCGTCGTCTTGCCGCTGCCCGAAGGGCCCATCAGCAGCGCCAGCTCGCCGCCCTTCAGCGACAGGCTCACGCCCTTCAGTGCCTGCACCCTGCCGGCCCCCTGGCCGAGGTGATGCACGAGATCGGTGGCCTCAAGCACGGTGTCGGTCATCGCGAGAATACCAGGGTCGGGTCGATGCGCATGACCTTGAGGATCGCCGCGATCGCCGAGCCGACGCACATCGTCACCGTCAGCACGAACAGCGCGACCGTCAGCGTCGGTGTCATGATGACCGGCAGCGCCGATTCCGCGGTCGCCGCCGCCACGATCTTGCCGATCGCCGCGGCGCCGGCGAAGCCGACGATGGCGCTGAGCAGCGCCTGCCAGATGATGACGGTGTAGATGTAGCGGCTGGACGAGCCGATCGCGCGCAGGGTCGCGAACTCGTTGATGTGATCCTTGGTGCTGGAATAGAGCGTCTGCGCCACGATCACGGTGCCGACGATGAGGCCGAGCAGGGCGCCGGCGAACAGCGCGGCACCGGCGCCGGTGCCGAACAGCCAGAACGAGCGGCTGCGGCTCGCGAACTCGGCTGCGGTCAGCACCTCGACATTGGACAGGCTGTCGCGCAGCGCCCGCTGCACGGTCCAGAGGTCGGCCTCGGCCGCCAGCTTGACCACCAGATAGGACGCCTTGTTCGAGGCGATGCCGGTATAGGCGCGGGCGCGGTCGACGTCGGTGAACACGTAAGGCGTTGTCGTGAACGAGCGGATGCCTTTGGTGACAGCCATCACCTGCACCTTCTGGTCGCGGAGCTCTGCAGCCTGGCCGGCGCCGCCGATGCCGAGCCGCTCGAAATAGGTCTGGTCGATGGCGACCGCGCCCGGCACGGACAGGTCGTCCAGCCGTCCCTCCACCACGTTCCAGGGATGCAGCCCGAGCCCGCGCAGTTCCGAGCCGACCACGAAGACCGGCGTCGTGGTGCCCTGCGGCAGCCGCCATTGCGCATAGCCGATCACCAGCGGCGTCGCCTCCGCCACTCCAGGAACCGCCAGCGCCCGGAACCGCTGCCGCTCGTCGAGCAGCGAGGGATCCTCGAAGCATTTGGTGCCGACCGGCATGATCCACAGCTCGGCCGGGGAATGGTCGATCATGGTCGTGACCATCCGGCGGAAGCCGACATAGAGGCCCATCTGCACGGTCACCAGCACGATCGAGAAGATGATGCCGATGATGGTGGCAATGAAACGAAGCCTGTCATGGAACAGGTTTCGGGACGCAAGCCTGAACTGCAACGACATGAACGAAAAACCACCCGGAGGCCCCGGCGGCATTTCAGCCGGTTAGCGGGGATAAGTCCACGCTGCATCGCATGGCGCCGGCTGTGGCGCTTTGTCATTCGCGGCGGCCGTGGCGCGGGGGACACGGGGAGGGGTCACATGCGGTGCTGCCCCTGCGAACGCATATGGGAGGCGACGGCGGTCCGCCATAACTGGTGTCGTCCCGGCGAACGCCGGGATCCATAACCACAGGGAGGTGTCGTGCGCTCGGTATCGACCACGGCGGCCGACAGATGCATCACGCGGTATGGGTCCCGGCGCGAGGCCGGGACGACAGTTTGGCGTGGGAGACTGCGCGCCGGCTATTTCGCGCCGACCGCCTTCCTGCGCCAGGCGAGATGAACGGCACAGGTGCAGCCCACCGGATGGCTCGCGAGCTCGGCGGGTGCGGCGTCGTTGGCCGGAGCGGGCGAAGCGACGGCGCGCGCTGCCGCGTCCGCCTGCTGTCCACTCCTTGCCGGAATGTAGTTCAGGATCGGCGCCAGCCAGCGCTCGACCTCGGCCACCGTCATGCCCTTGCGCGCGGCGTAGTCCTCGACCTGGTCGCGCTCGATCTTGCCGACGCCGAAATAGAAGCTCTCCGGCGAGGCGAAATAGAGACCCGACACCGACGAGCCCGGCCACATCGCAAAGCTCTCGGTCAGCCGCACGCCGGCATTCTTCTCGGCGTCGAGCAGCTCGAACAAGGTCGCCTTCTCGGTGTGGTCGGGCTGCGCCGGATAGCCGGGCGCGGGACGGATGCCGTGATACTTCTCCAGGATCAGATCGTCCGGCGAGAGCGCCTCGTCCGGAGCGTAGGCCCAGAACTCGCGGCGGACGCGGGCATGCAGCCGCTCGGCGAAGGCCTCGGCGAGGCGGTCGGCCAGCGCCTTCACCAGGATCGAGGAGTAGTCGTCATTGGCATTCTTGAAGCGGTCGGCGACGGCATCCTCGCCGAGGCCCGTCGTGACGACGAAGCCGCCGACATAGTCCGGCACGCCGGAACCCACAGGCGCAATGAAGTCGCTGAGCGCCGTGTTGAAGCGGCCCTCGCGCTTCTCGAGCTGCTGGCGCAGGGTGTGCAGGGTCGCGACCTCCGTGGTGCGGCTGTCGTCGGCATAGAGCACGATGTCGTCGCCCTTGGCATTGGCCGGCCAGAAGCCGATCGCGGCGCGCGCCGTGAACCACTTCTCGGCGACGATGCGCTTCAGCATCTTCAGCGCGTCGTCATAGAGCGCCCGTGCGGCTTCGCCGACCTTGGCGTCGTCGAGAATCGCCGGGAAGCGGCCCGCGAGCTCCCAGGTCTGGAAGAACGGCGTCCAGTCGATATAGGGCACGAGCTCGGCGAGGTCGTAATCGGCGAAGGTCTTGACGCCGAGGAAGGTCGGCTTCACCGGCTTCGCCTTGGCGAAGTCGATCTTCGGCGCGTTGGCGCGGGCGTCCGCGAGCTTCAGCCGCTTCTTGTCGGCCTGGCCGCGCAGATGCGCAGCGGCGATCTTCTGATACTCGCTGCGAACCTCCGTGGCGTAGGTATCCTTGCGCTCCGGCGACAGCAGCGAGGAGGCGACGCCGACGGCGCGGCTGGCGTCGTTGACGTGAACGACCGGGCCATTCTGGTAGTTCGGATCGATCTTGACCGCAGTATGGACACGGCTCGTCGTGGCGCCGCCGATCAGGAGCGGCACGTTCAGGCCCTGGCGCTCCATCTCGGCAGCGAGATACGCCATCTCGTCGAGCGACGGCGTGATCAGGCCGGAGAGCCCGACGATGTCGGCGTTCTCGGCCTTGGCGGTCTCGATGATCTTGGCGGCGGGCACCATGACGCCGAGGTCGATGACCTCGAAATTGTTGCACTGGAGCACGATGCCGACGATGTTCTTGCCGATGTCGTGGACGTCGCCCTTGACGGTCGCGAGCACGATCTTGCCGGCGTTGGAGCGCTCGTTGGCGCGGCCCTTGTTGGCGGCCTTCTCGGCCTCCATGAACGGCATCAGATAGGCGACCGCCTGCTTCATCACGCGCGCGGACTTCACGACCTGCGGCAGAAACATCTTGCCGTCGCCGAAGAGGTCGCCGACCACGTTCATGCCGGCCATCAGCGGGCCTTCGATGACGTCGAGCGGGCGCGTCGAGGCGGCGCGGGCTTCCTCGGTGTCCTGCTCGATGAACTCGGTGATGCCGTGCACCAGCGCGTGGGAGAGCCGCTTGCCAACCGGCCAATCGCGCCAGGCGAGATCGACCTCCTTGGTCTGCTTGCCCTGGCCGCGGAATTTCTCGGCCAGCGCCAGCAGCCGCTCGGAGGCGCCAGGGTCGCGGTTCAGCACGACGTCCTCGCACACCTGGCGCAGCTCGGGATCGATGTCGTCATAGACGATCATCTGCCCGGCATTGACGATGCCCATGTCCATGCCCGCCTTGATGGCGTGATACAGGAACACCGAGTGCATGGCTTCGCGCACCGGCTCATTGCCGCGGAACGAGAACGAGAGATTGGAGACGCCGCCCGAGATGTGCGCGTGCGGCAGGTTCGAGCGGATCCACTTCGTCGCTTCGATGAAGTCGACGCCGTAATTGTTGTGCTCCTCGAGCCCGGTCGCGATCGCGAAGATGTTCGGGTCGAAGATGATGTCCTCGGGCGGGAAGCCGAGCTGCTCGACCAGGATCTTGTAGGCGCGGGCGCAGATCTCGGTCTTGCGCTTGTAGGTGTCGGCCTGGCCGGTCTCGTCGAACGCCATCACGACGACAGCGGCACCATGCCGGCGCGCGATCTTCGCTTCGTGAATGAACTTCTCCTCGCCTTCCTTGAGCGAGATCGAGTTCACCACCGGCTTGCCCTGCACGCATTTCAGGCCAGCCTCGATGACGTGGAATTTCGAGGAATCGACCATCACGGGAACGCGGGCGATGTCCGGCTCGGCAGCGACGAGGTTGAGGAAGGTCCGCATCGCGGCTTCCGAATCCAGCAGGCCCTCGTCCATGTTGACGTCGATGACCTGGGCGCCGTTCTCGACCTGGTCGCGTGCGACCTGCAGTGCAGCCGTGTAGTCGCCGGCGGTGATCAGCTTACGGAATTTCGCCGAGCCCGTGACGTTGGTGCGCTCGCCGACATTGACGAACGGAATGGCGGGCGTCAGCTCGAACGGCTCCAGGCCCGACAGCCGCAGCCGGGGCGCGATCTCCGGCACCGCGCGCGGCTTGTGCGGGGCGACCGCGGCGGCGATCGCGGCGATATGGTCCGGCGTGGTGCCGCAGCAGCCGCCGACGATGTTGACGAGGCCGGCGCTCGCGAACTCGCCGATCAGCCGCGCCATATAGGCCGGCGTCTCGTCATACTGGCCGAACTCGTTGGGCAGGCCGGCATTGGGATAGGCGCAGACCAAGGTATCCGCGACGCGGCCGATGTCGGCGACATGGGCGCGCAGATCCTCGGCGCCGAGCGCGCAGTTGAAGCCGATCGTCAGCGGCTTGGCGTGACGCACCGAATTCCAGAACGCCTCCGGCATCTGGCCGGACAGCAGACGGCCGGACTTGTCGGTGATGGTGCCGGAGATCATCACTGGCACGTCGACGCCGCGCTCCTCGGCGAGCTCGGCGATCGCATACAGCGCCGCCTTGGCGTTGAGCGTATCGAAGATGGTCTCGAGCAGCAGGATGTCGGCGCCGCCGTCCAGCAGCCCGCGCGCCTGCTCGCCATAGGCGAGCCGGAGATCGTCGAAGGTCACGGCG
Organism: Bradyrhizobium sp. SZCCHNR1051; assembly: GCF_032489615.1. Lineage (NCBI taxonomy): Bacteria > Pseudomonadati > Pseudomonadota > Alphaproteobacteria > Hyphomicrobiales > Nitrobacteraceae > Bradyrhizobium > Bradyrhizobium sp. SZCCHNR1051. The sequence goes on from NZ_JAUEYJ010000031.1 coordinate 41,050, forward strand.
CGATAGCCGGGATTGGACACGTCAGGCGAGATCGATGCCGTGCGGTTGGTCGGGCCCATCGCGCCGGCGACGAAGCGCTGTTTGCCGTCCTCGGCCGCAACACGCGTGGCCGCATTGCGGGCGAGCCGGGCGCCCTCGCGGTTGAGCTCGTAGATGATGTCGGACAGGTCGTAGTCGGCCTGCGCGATCGATGTCGCCGAGAAGGTGTTGGTGGCGACGATGTCGGCCCCGGCGCGCAGATATTGCGCGTGGATGTCCTCGATCGCTTCGGGCTGGGTGAGGATCAAGAGATCGTTGTTGCCGCGGAGGTCGCGATGGAAGTCCTTGAACCGCTCGCTGCGGAACGCGGCCTCGTCGAGCTGCAGCGCCTGGATCATCGTGCCCATGGCGCCGTCGAGAATCAGGATGCGCTTAGCTGCAGCGGCAAGGAAGGCGGTACGCGCTGGGGATACGGGGGCGGGCATCAGGCAGCAGCCTTGTTGGCGGACTTCGGACGGATGCCGAGCAGATGGCTGATCGCGAACACGAGGTCGGCGCGGTTCATGGTGTAGAAATGGAAGGTGTCGACGCCATGCTTGGCGAGCTTTTGCACCTGGCCCGCGGCGACGGTCGCCGCGACCAGCTTGCGGGTCTCTGGATCGTCGTCGAGACCGTCGAATTTTTCGGCCAGCCAGTGCGGCACCGTGGTGCCGGCGCGGGTGACGAAGCCGCGCGCCTGCTTGAAATTGTGCATCGGCATGATCCCTGGCACGATCGGAATGTCGATGCCGCGGGCGCGGACACGGTCGAGGTAGCGGAAGTAGAGATCGTTGTCGAAGAACACCTGGGTGATGGCGCGGGTGGCGCCGGCGTCGACCTTGGCCTTGAGCATGTCGATGTCGGCGTCGAAATCGCGGCTCTCGGGGTGCTTCTCCGGATAGGCCGAGACCGAGATCTCGATGTCGGGGTGGCGCTTCTTGATGCCGGCGATCAGCTCGGGCGAGGTCTGGTAGCCGTCGGCACGGGTGGAGTAGGGCGTGCCGATGCCGCCGGGCGGATCGCCGCGAAGTGCTACGATGTGGCGGACGCCGACCTCATGATAGCGGTCGACGACCTCGTCGATCTCCCGGCGCGAGGCGCCGACACAGGTGAGATGCGCCGCCGGCAGCAGCGCGGTCTCTTTCAGGATACGCGCGATGGTGGCGTGGGTGCGCTCGCGGGTCGAGCCGCCGGCACCATAGGTCACCGAGACGAAGCTCGGCTCCAGCGGCGCGAGGCGCTCGATCGAGGCCCACAGCGTCCGGTCCATCTCCTCGGTCTTCGGCGGAAAGAACTCGAACGAGATCTTCGGCCTGGGAATCGCAGTGTGGCCGTCGGCGATGGCGGTGGCGAGGTCGGTCATGGCAACGCAGGTTCCGAATGGGGCGTAAATTTCAACTCAAGAGGGGCGTCCCCCTCGTAATGTGCCAAGATAAGGGAAGTGCGTCGCAATAGACAGCCCACCGTAAATGGGATTTAGCCCACCTTGCTGCGAATGTTGCTGTTTTTGTCGCTGAACCTGGCGTGATTGTGGGCGAAGAAAAACGAGTTATATCAAAGGGTATCTGTGTGTCCCGGACGGCTCTCGCTGAAATATCCAGTGGGAGATGCCAGATATCATCCTGTATACAGGCGGCATGTCCCAACTTCGTTGCGGTCGATCTCTGCATTCGCGGCAGGTCACGGTCGCGGTCAGCCCATTGTGGCGCGACGCGCAGGCATTAGGTTCAGCCAATGATCCCGCTTTCCGTCCTCGACCTCTCCGTCACCACCACGGCCACCAGGCCGTCGGCGGCGTTGCGCAACAGCATCGATCTGGCCCGCCATGTCGATCAGCTCGGTTATGTCCGCTATTGGCTGGCCGAGCATCACAGCCTGCCGTCGGTGGCGAGCCCGTCGCCCGACATCATGATCGGGCAGATCGCGGCGGTGACGCAGCACATCCGCGTTGGCTCCGGCGGCGTGATGCTGCCCAACCACGCGCCGCTGGTGGTCGCCGAGCGCTTCAAGATGCTGGAGGCGCTGTTTCCCGGCCGGATCGATCTCGGTCTGGGACGCGCGCCCGGCACCGACGGCACCACGGCCTATGCGCTGCGGAGCCGGCTCGACCGCCGCGAGGGCGACGATTTCCTGGAGCGGCTGCACGAGCTGATGCTGTGGGAGACCCGCGAATTTCCCGCCGGCCATCCCTACAACAACGTCGTCGCCATGCCCGACGACGCGCCGCTGCCGCCGATCTGGCTGCTCGGCTCCAGCGACTATTCCAGCGAGCTGTCGGCCCAGCTCGGCATGGGGTTTGGCTTCGCGCATCATTTTGCCAGCCACGACGCGGTCGACGCGATGAGAACCTACCGCGCGCATTTCACGCCGTCGCGCTGGCGGTCGCAGCCGCATGCGATCCTGGCGGTCGCGGTGGTGACGGCCGAGACCGACGCCGAGGCTGAGCGGCTGGCGTCGTCGATGGACCTCAACCGCCTGCGGCGCGACCGCGGCCAGTTCCTGCCGCTGCCGAGCCCCGAGGAGGCGGCGGCCACCATGTATACAGACGCGGACCGCGCCTCGATCGCACGCAACCGGTCGCGGCTGTTCGTGGGTAGCCCGGCGACGGTGCGGGCCAAGCTCGATCCGATGATCGCGGCAAGCCAGGCCGACGAGCTGATGGTGATCACGGCGACCTTCGACCACGACGCCCGCAAGCGCTCCTACAGCCTGCTTGCCGACGCCTTCGGCCTGGAGCGGAAGGCGGCGGCGTGAGCATCGACGCCGCGCGTCGCTGGTCTCACCACGTGATCAGGGGCGAGCGATGCAGGAAGCTGTCGTCGCTCACCTGATCCAGGACGAAGCGCGCGACGTCGGCCCGCGCGATCGTGCCGCCATGAAAGTCGGTGAGATCCGTCAGCGCGCGCACTGTGTGTCCGCCCGGCTTGTCGTTCAGCACCGAGGGACGAACGACCACCCAGTCGAGCCCGCTATTGCCGATGATCGCCTCCTGCCGATTCTTATCGGCGTAGACCTTGCGCAGCAGCAGCGGAAAGATCAGCCGGTCGAACAGAAAGCCGCCGTGCCCGGCGCTGTCGCCGGCGCCAATTCCGGTGATGGCAACCAGCCGCGAGACGCGCTCAGCCCGCATTGCGTCGAGCAGCGAGCGCGTCACGGTCGAGAGCAGCGTCACCTCCCGGAATGGACCGGCCGGCGTGCCCAAGGCACTGATGACGGCGTCCTGACCCTTCAGCGCCTTCCGCAACGTCGCTTCGTCACGGGCGTCACCGACGATCAGATGCGCGCCTTGCAGATCGCCGGCCTTCCCCGGCGAGCGCACCAGCGCGGTGACATTGTCGCCGCGCGCCAGCGCCTCGCGCACGATCAGCCGGCCGGTGCCGCCGGTCGCGCCGAGAACCAGGATGTTCGGCTTCGCGCCATTGGCGCTATCACGTGTGGAATGAGTCATGATGACCTCCTGAGACTTGGCATGGGACGCGTCCGCGGAGGCGCCCCACAGTTTGGCTTTGGTGGATGATCAGGGCTTGTTGCCGTCAGGCGGCGGTCGCGATGTCAGCGACGAAGTCGCGATAGGAGCGCAGGGGACGACCCAGCAGCGCCGTCAGGCGCGCGACGTCGCCGGCCTCAGGCACCATGCCGTCGGTCAGGAAGCGCTCGGCCATCAGCCGCATGTCGAACGCCATCCAGCTCGGCATGACCTGCCGGAGGTTGGTCTCGAACTGCGCGGTGTTGTCGCCGCCATAGGCGATCGTGCGGCCCAGCACGTCAGACCAGATCGCAGCGGCATCAGCGCCGGTCAGCGTGTCCGGACCGACCAGGTTGATGCGATCGAGCGGCAGCGGCACGGCTGACTGCTCGCGGCGGATCAGCTCGATCGCTGCGATCTTGCCGATGTCGCTGACGTCGATCATGGCAAGGCCCTTGGCTCCGATCGGCATCGGGTAGATGCTGTAGCCGAGCACGACGTCCTTGATCGTGAGATCGTTGGTCATGAAGTAGGCCGGGCGCAGGATGGTGGCGTTCAGGCCCATCTGCTCGATCATCCGCTCGACGGCGAACTTGCCGGCGAAGTGCGGCACGTTGACGTAGACGTCGCTGTGGATCACCGAGAGATAGACGATCCGCGCGATGCCGGCCTCGCGGGCGACGTTGAGTGCGACCAGTGCCTGGGTGAATTCATCGGGCGCGACGGCGTTCAGCAGGAACAAGGTCGAGACGCCCGAAAAGGCAGAGCGCAGCGAATCGATGTCGAGCAGGTCGCCCTGCGCGACCGCGACGCCCGCCGGAAACCTCGCCTTGGCAGGATCGCGGACGAGGGCACGGACGTCGGCGCCGCGCTTGACGAGCTGGTCGACGACGTGGCGGCCGACGGTACCAGTGGCGCCGGTGACGAGGATGGTCATGGGGATCACTCCGGGTTGGTTGTTGAGACACCCCGAAAATAGCGATCCATATGTGAGCCAATAGACGCTATAAATGGACAGGTCGTCTCATTGGTGAAACAGATGGATCTGCTGGCGCTCGCCGATTTCACACTGGTCGCCCGTCACGGCGGCTTTGGCCGCGCCGCCCGCGCCAGCGGTCGCCCCAAGGCGACGCTGTCGCGCCGGGTCGCCGAGCTGGAGGCGAGCCTCGACATCAGGCTGATCGAGCGCGGCGGGCGCGCGCTGAAGCTGACCGAGGAGGGACGGGCGCTGTTCGAGCGGGCGGGCGCGCTGCTCACCGAGCTCGACGAGACCGTGGCTGCGATCTCCTCGGGCGGCGACACGCCGCGCGGCCGCCTGCGGATCAGCGCGCCGCTGCTGTTCTCGCAAACCGCGATGGGCAAGCTCGCCGCGTCGTTCGCGCTTCGATATCCCGAGGTCCGGCTCGACGTGACGACCGACGACCGGGCCGTCGACATGGTCGAGGAGGGCTATGATCTGGTGATCCGGGTCAATCCCGATCCCGATGACAGCCTGGTCGGGCGCATCTTCCTGCGCGACCAGATGGTGGTCGTGGCGAGCCCAGCCCTGACGAGGCCGGCGGACGGCGCGCTCGTTCCTGCTGTCGTTCGCAGCACCGAGCAGATCGCAGCGTGGGACGTCACGGCTGCAACGGGACGATCGCGCATCGCAATCGATCCGATCCTGCGGCTGTCATCGCTGATCATGGTGCGCGATGCGGTCCGTGCCGGCGTCGGCGCCGCATGCCTGCCGCTCTCGCTCGCCAGCCACGACCTCGCTGCAGGCCGGCTCGTGCAGTGGGCGGATCTCGACGCGCCAGCGGTTGCGCTGTGGGCGCTGTATCCGTCGCGGCGGCTGTTGAGCGCGCGCGTCTCCGCCTTTCTCGACCATCTGAAGCAGGCGTTCCCGATGGGAACGCCGGCCGAGCTGGCGGCCTATCTGGAGCCGCGAGATGACGGTCCGATCACTCCATCCGCTCGCTGAATGTCGCGCGGAACGGGTGCGCCGGATAGACGCCGACGATGCGCAGCTCGCGGGAGAAGAACTTCAGCTCCTCCAGCGCGAAAGCGAGGCCCTTGTCGTTCGGGTGGCCGTCGACATCGGCATAGAATTGCGTGGCGAAGAAGTTGCCGTCGACCATGTAGCTTTCGAGCTTGGTCATGTTGACGCCGTTGGTGGCGAAGCCGCCGAGCGCCTTGTAGAGCGCAGCCGGCAGGTTGCGCACGCGGAACACGAAGCTCGTGACCAGCGGCCCGGAATTCTGCTCGGCCCACTGCTCCTGGCGCGCCAGCACCACGAAGCGGGTGGTGTTGTGGGCTTCGTCCTCGATGTCCTCGGCGAGGATGTCGAGGCCGTAGATCTCGGCTGCCAGCCGCGAGGCGATCGCCGCCACGCTCCTGTCGCCGCGCTGGGAGACGTCCCGCGCGCTGCCCGCGGTGTCGCCGGCCACGATCGGCCGGACGCCGAGCTGGCGGATGATGCGGCGGCACTGGCCGAGCGCGTGAACGTGGCTTTCGACGGTCTTGATGTCGGCGAGCTTGGTGCCCTTCAGCGCCATCAACTGGTGGCGGATAAAGCCAGTTAAGGCACTTGTATGATTTCAAGAAGCAGTCGTCTCGGAACCGAGTGATGGTTCTGGACGTACTAGACTGATCCATAGCTGCGGCGGTACCGGGAGGCGGTAATGACGACAGGCGGTCAAGATTAGGGGCCAGAAGCCTGTCGCGATTGCTGATAGCTCAACAAAGCCCTCCGTCTCTCGGCAAGCTTTGTCAATAGTTTGAATAAGCGTGTCGTTCGAATCTGAAAGCGGTATCTCACAAAGAGCGACGCCGTGATCCTGCGATCCAACATAAATGCCCTCCTCGCTTGACTTGTCGGGCAACCACAGTTGGAGCGTACAGTGCGCTAGTTCTTTCGCTTTGAGACTGATCAGTGTCTCAAATGCCGACCGATCATTGAGGGCAGATGTGAACGCTGCAATCAGCGGGATCAATATCGAACCCGCCGTCGCATCCCTCCGATATTCTTCTGTTCGCTCGCGCGGATGGGCAACCAAGTCGCGATAGTCACTGAAAATGCACGGATAACGACCGTGCGTTCGAATTGAGAGTGCGAGCCGATCCACCATCTGGTGAAGCCAAGAGCGGGTGTCATGAAGATTGCCGTTTGCAACGCCCACTAGCAACAGAAACAGGGAAATCTCGATGGCTTGCTGATCTTGAATTGGCAAGAACAGCGCCCTGTTATTTTCAATCAGTTGGAAACATTGCGTCGTCAATTCATTTGCCTTGCGTTGCGCAACGGCTTTCCGGTCAAGATTTGGCTCTCGCTCTGCGAACCATTGCACCCAAAGGCCCGTTAACGCGATGCGGCCGAGGACGTCAAATAGCTTGATGTTCACATCCACGGACGCGCGGGTATGAACGGCTGTTGAAATTCCATCGCGCGTTCCGACATGCGGCAGTAGCTTTTTATCGAGCAACTCTAAAGCAATTGTCAGGTGTAGTTGGACTGTATAATTTATTATAAGATTTAGCTCTTTTCCTGTCTTGTTGGGCTTTCGTCCGATATAGGGGCGGAAAAGATTCCAAATATGCAGCAAGACGAGCTCGCTAGCTCTGTAGGCCGAATCTATGTTTCCTGCATCGCGCGCCCATACGAAAAGAACCCAGGCCGCTATGTAAAGTTGGCGGGCCACGCGAATTCGCGTCCTTTCGCTGGTGACAAGCTTGTTAAGTTCCTTCACCAGCCGCATGAAATGCCGATATGCAATGTCAGGCTCATCGACCATTGCTACCGACTTTTGGAACGAGAATTGAAGGGCCTTCGGCATAACTTTTTCACGAAGCACGCCCTCGATGAGCAAGCCAGCAAGTTTGTCTCCGTTCCACTCGTCGAACGAGACCTTTCTGTTCGAGTTGCGCCCGAAGTAGCCCGTTACAGCGCTTCGCACTTGTTCTTGCATGTCGCCGCCAAAGACTACGCAGATCACCACTTTGAGCTTCTGATAGCGCTTTGGGATTCTGTGCGGAATGTAATTGTTCAGAATTTCATCGAGAGATGGCTGCAGCCCTTGGACTGTTCCATCGTTCCAAGATTGGCGTGTTAAGTCGCCTTGTTTCACGGAGAATAAGAAGACCTTTCGCTCTCCATCCTCATCTATGCCGACTGCGGCAACGTCTACGCCGGCCTGAGCGGTGCCTCGTTGAGGTCTCGAATATACGGTAAATCCGAGTTCGCTGAGCAAATCAGGAAGGATTGCGTCCAGTTCGTCTCGTTCTCTTAGCGAGGCCAGATAGCTGCGGAAAAGAAGCTTCACTGGAGGCGCTCTGCGCGGAAGACGCGGATCACGTAGTCTAGGCCAACGGGATCAATTATGTCGCGGCGTGGCAGCTCGTAAGAAATCCCCACTGAATGAAGATCAAGTGTTGTCGCTCGACTCTCGCCGTTCTCTCCTTGGATGTATGCAAGTGAACGCTTACCGTAAAGCAGCGTGGAGCGGTGCGCGAGTTCCAGCAAGACGGATTGTTTTTCTGCCGCCTTTTGCGCGTCGCGCATTTGATCGTACGATCGACGAAGCACAATATCCCGCTCATAGTCGGAGGGGTGAAGTTCCTCAATTGTGCCTGTTGCTCGGAGACCACTAAGGTAGGCGTCGTGCTTGCTGAGCGCTTTTTGTATGGCGGCGTAAGCGGGGTCATCTACACTGATTCCCTTAAGATATTCGATTGCGCTTCCGCTGTAGTTCAACAGTAGGGGGTCGAACAGCATTTCGACAATTTTCTCCTCTGTATCCGGTTCTGCACCCCGTAGAATGGAAACGATAATAGAGCAGCACGTAACAGGGCGTAAGAATAGAAATCCTATAGCCTTACGGCAGATAAAGAGTTGCTCGGCTGATTTCAGGTTGAAAAGGGTTATATTCGCGTCGAAGGGATTCGTTTCCTCGAATGGGATAAGGTCGTCGGCGTTGTCGCACAGAAATGCGTTGCCGGAACGGAGCCATTTGATGATTAGCTCGTAGAGCCGATTTGGATCGTTTCTAGTTAGCTCGCTTTTTGTCGTCGGAAATTTCTCAAGTGTAAGCTGTCCATCCCGCAGCTTGGCAGTAATGAAGTTTAGTCCGATAGCGCCTCGCTGTGTCGTCAACAGTCTGCTCAGAGCCAAATCTAGGGTTCTTATTGTTCCGAGATGCTCTGGCGAGGTCGTCTCAAGTGCGTTTAGCGCGGCCGTTAGCGCCTCTTCACTTAGAAGGTCCTGCTGGAGCCAGATAACCTGAGCTAGGCAATGCAGAGTGGACGGGCCGGCGCACCGGCTGCCGGCGATGACCAGTCTGCTCGCCGTCCCGCTGTCCTTGGTTCTCTTGAGTATATCGGAGGCCGCATGTAGGGCATTGGCCCGTACGTTGTCGCTTTCAGCCTCCGAGATGAAGGTCTCAAGCGTCTGAATAGACTGTTGAGCGGAGGCGGTGTCGGTGAAGCCCATTCCGGCCAATGCCGCCATTCCGAACAGCCTTCGTTCGTCATCGAACTCTATGATAAAGTCGATCGCGGCTCGAACGTCTTCCGATGCTTGGATTGCAAAAGTGACGAAACGCTTTGCAAGATGGTCGCCGGCTCTCGCACGCTGGATGATCGCGGAGCCTTCCCTAGGATTTCTTGCGCACCATTTCCGGAAAGCGCCATTCGGCTGGTTTGCCGCTAAATCAGCGCCGCCGCGTTCGATCAAAATGCGACAGCACTCCATCAACGCATCTGCGTTGGTCCTAAGGTCAGGAATAGCGTCACAATAAAACTGTTGAACGGTGAAGAAGTCATGCCCTTCGATGTTTGCGAATTGTGGCTGACTGGGAATATCGACTAAATCGATAAGCCCGTCGTTGTGAAGGTGGACACAAACCCCGACAAACGATTGCTCGTCTCTATCGGAGACGTCGTGAAATTTCGTGAGCTCAGCCGCCAACTCGCCGGCACGGTAGAGATTAATGATTGCGTTGGGAACTGGAGACATGGATCGACCCAGGCCAGAGTTGCCATTTTAGTCGATTCGCTACCAAAGCGAGTGGTTTTGTCGCGCCCACCAAATGGGGTGCTACTGGATCATTTTTGGCCTGTGCGGCGTCATAGTTGAAATCGTTTGCCACCCGCCCTCTTGATTCGATGCAATTTCCTGCCCGCGCCGGACGGCACTTGAGCAGCCAAAAACCTACGTCGATGGTTTTATAATACCTCCGCAAGCTCCGAGGTCTAAGACGGTCACAGGGGCTCGACTGGGGATTTCACATTGAGCCAGGAGGGGGGCGAGTTCGGCAGGGGCGAGCGCCCCCCTTAGGCGGCTATTCCCCAATCACTCCATCCGCTCGCTGAATGTCGCGCGGAACGGGTGCGCCGGATAGACGCCGACGATGCGCAGCTCGCGGGAGAAGAACTTCAGCTCCTCCAGCGCGAAAGCGAGGCCCTTGTCGTTCGGGTGGCCGTCGACATCGGCATAGAATTGCGTGGCGAAGAAGTTGCCGTCGACCATGTAGCTTTCGAGCTTGGTCATGTTGACGCCGTTGGTGGCGAAGCCGCCGAGCGCCTTGTAGAGCGCAGCCGGCAGGTTGCGCACGCGGAACACGAAGCTCGTGACCAGCGGCCCGGAATTCTGCTCGGCCCACTGCTCCTGGCGCGCCAGCACCACGAAGCGGGTGGTGTTGTGGGCTTCGTCCTCGATGTCCTCGGCGAGGATGTCGAGGCCGTAGATCTCGGCTGCCAGCCGCGAGGCGATCGCCGCCACGCTCCTGTCGCCGCGCTGGGAGACGTCCCGCGCGCTGCCCGCGGTGTCGCCGGCCACGATCGGCCGGACGCCGAGCTGGCGGATGATGCGGCGGCACTGGCCGAGCGCGTGAACGTGGCTTTCGACGGTCTTGATGTCGGCGAGCTTGGTGCCCTTCAGCGCCATCAACTGGTGGCGGACCGGCAGGAACCACTCGCCGATGATGTAGAGGCCGGAGGCCGGCAGCAGATGGTGGATGTCGGCGACGCGGCCGGCGACCGAGTTCTCGATCGGAATCATGCCGAGATCGGCCTCGCCGGAGGAGATCGCGCTCAGCGCGTCCTCGAAGGTGGCGCAGGGCATGGCCTCGGCGGTCGGATAGGCCTCGGAGATGGCGATGTGGGAATTGGCTCCCGGCTCGCCCTGGAATGCGATTTTCAAGATCTTGCTCATGTGGGGCCTTGTAGCAGCTTAGGTCTTGGACAGCAGCCGGCGTGCGGTTTCGAGATCGGCCGGGGTGTCGACGCCGCGGGGCACGGCGTCGACGACCATCACGTCGATGCGCATGCCGGCTTCCAGCGCCCGCAGCTGTTCCAGCTTCTCCTGCTGCTCCAGCGGCGACGGCGACAGGCTGACGAAGCGCTCCAGCGCCGCCCGGCGGTAGGCGTAGAGGCCGATATGATGGTAGCGCGGTCCGTCGCCATGCGGCGCCGTGGCCCGGGTGAAGTACAGCGCGCGCATGCGCCGCCCGCCGAGAGGCGACCCGACCGCCTTGACGACGTTCGGATTGAGGCTCTCCTCCTCGGTGTGGATCTGCGCGGCAAGGGTCGCGATGTCGACGGCGGGATCCTCGAGCGGGGGCAGCACGTCGCTGATGTTCTGCGGGTCGATGGTCGGGAAGTCGCCCTGCAGATTGACCACGATCTCCGCCTCGCGGGCCGGGTCGAGCTTACACACGGCCTCGTAGATGCGGTCTGACCCGGAGGGATGATCCGGCCTGGTCATGACCACTTCGCCACCCGCGGCCGTGACGGCCGCGGCAATCTCGGGCGTGTCGGTTGCGACGGCCACCCGGCCGATCGCGGCCTCCTGCGCGCGCCGGAGCACCTGCACGATCATCGGCTGGCCGGCGATGTCGAGCAGCGGCTTGCCCGGCAGGCGGGTCGACGCCATGCGGGCGGGAATCAGCACGAGAATTCGGGATTTGGTCATCCGGGAACGGCAGGTCGGAGCCGGTCGCAACAGCGCGGGCCGGACTGGATGGGGACAGCAGAAGCGGCCCGCTTATACGGGTTGCCAGAGCACGGGCAAACCGATATCTCACTTCTGCCGCAGGGGGAGGCGCGACGGCTCGATTCCGCTCGATGCCTTGACGAGTCCTTATCTCGACTCCTGGGGCGATTCGCGGTCGCGGCCTCGCGGCCTCCGACAGAACAATGAAATCCGCCCTCGGAGCCTGATTCCAAAATGGACTCCTTCGAACTGAACAAAATCATCGGCGCCGTGCTGGCTGCCTGTCTGGTCGTGCTGGTCACGAGCTTCTCCGCTGGCGCGATCTTCGCGCCGAAAATGCCGGAGAAGCCGGGTTTTGAGATCGCCGTGAAGGAGGCCGAGGGCGCCGCCAAGGGTGGCGCGGCGCCGGCCGTGGCCGAGCCGATCGAGAAGCTGCTGCAGACCGCCTCGGTCGAGAAGGGCGCCGCCGCCGCCAAGAAGTGCGCGGCTTGCCACACCTTCGCGAAGGGCGAGAAGAACGGCGTCGGCCCCAACCTCTACGGCATCGTCGGCGACAAGATTGGCGAAGGCCGCGGCTTCAACTTCTCGGCGGCGATGAAGGCCAAGGGCGGCACCTGGACGATCGACGACCTCAACAAGTTCATCGCCAATCCGAAGGGCTACATCCCGGGCACCGCGATGGGCTTCGCCGGCATCCAGAAGGACTCGGAGCGGGCCGACGTGCTGGCCTATCTGAACTCGCTGGCCGACAGCCCGGCGCCGCTGCCCACCGCAGCCAAGTGATCGGCTGCTGACCCACCAGTTTTCGACGGCCGGGCCCCAAGCCCGGCCGTTTTGCTTTGCGGGGCGAATTTCGCCGCATTTGGGACCTTTGGTCGCATCCACCTCGTTCACAACCCGGTATCATGAGGAAAAAGCAAGGTTATTGGTCGAAACCTTGCCGTATATTGGTCCCCTGAATGGAACGGGTTCGCGGGCCGGAGCACCTCGCTGAGGCCGGCGAAACCTGCCCTTGCGAATTGGGTTACGATCAGACGTTGGATCTGGGAGCAGCAGCGGCCACGGCTACCACCTGCTTCAAGCGGTCTTATTCAGAGGAAGTCTCATTTGACGATTACCCGACGACAGCTCCTGCAGAGCAGCGTGCTCGCTGCGATGACCCCGGCGCTCGGCACGGCGGCCAGCCTTGCCCCTCTCGACGCCGCCCGGGCGCAGGCCGGCGAGCAGCTGGTCTGGCGCCACGGCCTGTCGCTGTTCGGCGAGATCAAGTATCCGGCGGACTTCAAGCGCTTCGACTACGTGAATCCGGATGCGCCGAAAGGCGGCGTCGCGCGGATGATCTCGCTCGGGACCTTCGACAATTTCAACATCGTCGTGATGTATGTGAAGGGCAACATCGCGTCCGCGGCGGGGCTGGTTTACGAGACCTTGATGACGAGGTCGCAGGACGAGGTGTCGACCGAATACGGCCTGCTCGCCGAGTCGGCGGCCTATCCGGACGACTACTCCTGGGTCATCTACCGCCTGCGCAAGGAAGCGCGCTGGAACGACGGCAAGCCGGTGACGCCCGAGGACGTCATCTTCTCGCTCGAGGCCCTGAAGAAGAACAGCCCGCACTACTCATCCTACTATCGTCATGTGGTGAAGGCCGAGAAGACCGGCGATCTCGAGGTCAAGTTCACCTTCGATGGTCCGGGCAATCGCGAGCTGCCGCACATCGTCGGCGAGCTGCTGGTGCTGCCGAAGCACTGGTGGGAAGGCACCGACGCGCAGGGCCGCAAGCGCGACGTCACCGCGACCACCCTGGAGCCGCCGCTCGGGTCGAGCCCGTATCGCATCAAGGAGTTCGTGCCCGGGCGCTCGATCAAGATGGAGCGCGTCAAGGACTATTGGGGCGCCAACCTGCCGGTCCAGATCGGCCAGAACAATTTCGACGAGCTGCAGTTCGAATACTTCCGCGACAACATCGTCGCCCTCGAAGCCTTCAAGGCCGACCAGGCCGACTGGATCAACGAGAACTCGGCCAAGCAGTGGGCCACGGCCTACGACTTCCCGGCCATCAACGACAAGCGCGTGGTCAAGGACGAATTCCCGATCAGCGACTCCGGCCGCATGCAGGGCTTCGCCTTCAACCTGCGGCGTCCGCAATTCCAGGATGCGCGGCTGCGGCGCGCCTTCAACTACGCCTTCGATTTCGAGGAGATGAACAAGCAGCTGTTCTACGGCCAGTACAAGCGCATCAACAGCTACTTCGAAGGCACGGATCTGGCCTGCTCCGGGCTGCCGCAGGGCCAGGAGCTGCAGATCCTCGAGGGCCTGCGCGACAAGGTGCCGCCGGAAGTGTTCACCACGGTCTACCAAGCCCCGGTGGGCGGCAATCCCGAGAACGTTCGCGCCAATCTGCGCGAGGCCACCAAGCTGCTGAAGGACGCAGGCTTCGAGATCAAGGACCGCAAGCTCGTCGATCCCGCCGGCAAGCCGGTCACGGTCGAGCTGCTGGTCCAGGACCCGTCGTCCGAGCGCATCGTGCTGTTCTACAAGCCGTCGCTGGAGCGCCTCGGCGTCGCGGTGACGGTACGCCAGGTCGACAACGTCCAGTATGAGAACCGGGTGCGCACCTTCGACTACGACATGATCATCGATGTCTGGGGGCAGTCGCTGTCGCCCGGCAACGAGCAGCGCGATTTCTGGGGCTCCAAGGCCGCCGACGAGTCCGGCTCGAAGAACACGATTGGCATCAAGAACCCCGCTGTCGACGCGCTGATCGAGAAGATCATCTACGCCAAGGATCGCGCCTCTCTCGAAGCGGCAACGCATGCGCTCGACCGGGTGCTGCTTTGGAATTTCTACGTCGTTCCCCAGTTCACCTATCCATTTGCGCGTAGCGCGCGCTGGGACCGCTTCAGCCATTTCACGCCGTTCCCGAAATATGCGCGGTCCGGCTGGCCGAATCTGTGGTGGTACGACGCCGACAAGGCTGCCAAGGTGAAGCGCTCTTGACCGGGCTCCCGCATCTGTCGCGCCGTGGCGTGCTCGGGCTTGGGCTCGGCGCGCTCAGCGTCCCCCTCCTGAAGCCGGCCATGGCCGCGGAGTTCGGCGCAGACTCGCATGGCACATCGGCGTTCGGCGACCTGAAATACCCGGCCGACTTCCACCACTTCGACTACGTCAATCCGGATGCGCCGAAGGGCGGGCTGTTCTCGCTGATCCCGTCGGTGCGCGCCTACAACCAGTCCTATCAGACCTTCAACTCGTTCAATGCCTACGTCCTGAAAGGTGAGGGGGCGCAGGGCATGGACATGACGTTCGCCTCGCTGATGGTGCGCGCGAGCGACGAGCCGGACGCAGTCTACGGGCTGGTCGCGAAGTCCGTCGCGATATCAGTGGACAAGCTGTCCTATCGCTTCACGCTGCGTCCCGAGGCGCGCTTTCACGACGGGTCCAAGATCACGGCCCACGACGTCGCCTTCTCGCTGAATACCTTGAAGGAGAAGGGCCATCCGCTGATCGTCGTGCAGTTGCGCGACTTCGTGAAGGCCGAGGCGCTCGACGATGCGACGGTCGTGGTGAGCTTCGTCGAGAAGCGCGCCCGCGATGTGCCGCTCTATGTCGTGACCCTGCCGATCTTCTCGAAGGCCTGGTACGCCAATCGCGCCTTCGACGAGGGGCCGCTCGACGTGCCGCTCGGCTCGGGGCCGTACAAGGTCGGCAAATACGAGATCAACCGCTATGTCGAGTTTGAGCGCGTCAAGGACTGGTGGGCCGCTGACTTGCCGGTCAGCCGCGGCCTCTACAATTTCGACATCGTGCGCTACGAGTTCTATCGCGACCGCGACGTCGCCTTCGAGGGCTTCACCGCCAAGAGCTATCTGTTCCGCGAGGAGTTCACCGCGCGCATCTGGGCGACGCGCTACGACTTCCCGGCGATCAAGGACGGCCGCGTCAAGCGCGAGCTGCTGCCGGACGAGACGCCGTCGGGCGGGCAGGGCTGGTTCATCAACACCCGCCGCGACAGGTTTCGGGATCCGCGCGTCCGCCAGGCGTTGACCTACGCGTTCGACTTCGAATGGACCAACAAGACCATCATGTACGGCGCCTATGCGCGCACCGTGTCGCCGTTCCAGAATTCCGACATGGTCGCGGTCGGACCGCCGTCGGCGGAAGAGCTGAAGCTGCTCGAGCCGTTCCGCGGCCAGGTGCCTGACGATGTGTTCGGCGAGCCGTTCGTGCCGCCGGTCTCGGACGGCTCCGGCCAGGATCGCGCGCTGCTGCGCAAGGCCATGCAGCTCTTGCAGCAGGCCGGCCTGCCGGTCAAGGACGGCAAGCGACTGCTGCCGTCCGGCGAGGTGTTCGCGATCGAGTTCCTGATCGACGAGGTCTCGTTCAAGCCGCACCACGGCACCCTGATCAAGAACCTGCAGACGCTCGGCATCGACGCCGAGTTGCGCATCGTCGACGCCGTGCAATATCGCGCGCGGGTCGAGGACTTCGACTTCGACATCGCCATTCAACGCATGTCGATGTCGCCGACCCCCGGCGACGGCCTCAGGGCTTACTTCACCTCGGACACGGCAAAGACCAAGGGCTCCTACAATCTCGCAGGGATCAGCAATCCCGCGATCGACGCGCTGGTCGCCAAGGCGATCGCCGCGGAGAGCCGCAGCGAGCTGACCTTGGCCTGCCGGGCGCTCGACCGCGTGTTCCGCGCCGGCCACTACTGGATACCGCAATGGTATCGCCAGACCCACCCGATCGCCTATTGGGATCAATTCGACCATCCACCGAAGCCGCCGAAATACGCCTCGGGCGTCGGCGCCCCCGACATCTGGTGGTACGATGCCGCCAAGGCCGCAAAGCTGGAGCAGGCGAAGTAGTTCATGGCCGCCTATATTGCCCGTCGCATCTTGCTGATGCTCCCGACCCTGCTCGGGATCCTCTTCATCTCCTTCGTCGTGGTGCAGTTCGCGCCGGGCGGTCCGGTGGAGCGCGTCATCGCGCAATTGACCGGCGCCGACACCGGCGGCACCTCCCGCATTTCTGGCGGCAGCGGTTCGGATTTCGGCGCGCGTCCGCCGGGACAGGTCGGATCCGGCGGCGAGCTGAACTCGAAATATCGCGGCGCGCAGGGGCTCGATCCCGCCTTCATCAAGCAGCTCGAAAAGCAGTTCGGCTTCGACAAGCCGGCGCCGGAGCGGTTCGCGCTGATGGTCTGGAACTTCGCGCGCTTCGATTTCGGCAAGAGCTATTTCCGTGACACCAGCGTGCTGCAGCTCATCAAGGAGAAGCTGCCGGTGTCGATGTCGCTCGGCCTCTGGATGACCCTGCTGACCTATTTGATCTCGATTCCCCTGGGGATTCGCAAGGCGGTGCAGGACGGCTCGCGCTTCGACGTCTGGACCTCCGCCGTGATCATCGTCGGCTACGCCATTCCGGGCTTCCTGTTCGCGATCCTTCTGATCATCCTGTTCGCTGGCGGCTCGTTCCTCAACATCTTCCCGCTGCGCGGGCTGATCTCGGATGGCTGGTCGGACTTCCCGTGGTATTGGAAGATCATCGACTATTTCTGGCATCTCACGTTGCCGCTGGTGTCGATGGCGCTCGGCGCCTTCGCGACCATGACGCTGCTGACCAAGAACTCCTTCCTCGACGAGATCCGCAAGCAATATGTCATGACGGCGCGCGCCAAGGGCTGCAGCGAGAACCAGGTGCTGTACGGCCACGTCTTCCGTAACGCCATGCTGATCGTGATCGCCGGCTTTCCCGGCACCTTCATCCACGCGTTCTTTTCCGGCTCGCTGCTGATCGAGACGATCTTCTCGCTGGATGGGCTCGGCCTGCTCTCGTTCGAGAGCATTCTCAATCGTGATTATCCTGTCGTGTTCGGCAATCTCTTCATCTTTTCGCTGCTCGGCCTCGCGATCAACCTGGTCTCGGATCTGACCTACATGTGGATCGATCCGCGGATCGACTTCGAGGCGCGGGAGGTCTGATGACGATCACGGCCCCCCCTCCGGTCGAGACCACGGCGCAGGCTCCGCTCGGCGAGGCTGTGCCGCCGACGCGGCATCGTTTCCGGCCGTCGCCGCTGAATCAGCGCCGCTGGCAGAACTTCAAGGCCAACGGCCGCGGCTACTGGTCGCTGTGGCTGTTTCTGTTTCTGTTCATCGTCTCGATGTTCGCCGAGCTGATCGCCAACGACCGGCCGTTCCTGATCAAGTTCGACGGCCACCTTTATTTCCCGGCGTTCGTCACCTATCCGGAAACGGCATTCGGCGGCGACTTCGAGACCGCCGCGGACTATCGTGATCCGTATTTGCAGAAGCTGATTGCGGACAAGGGCGGCACGGTGGTCTGGCCGCTGGTCCGCTACTCCTACGCCACGCACAATCTCGATCTGCCGACGCCGGCGCCATCGCCGCCGACCTGGATGCTGACGGAGGCACAGTGCAAACCCGTGGTCGAGAAGAAAGGGCTGAAGAGCTGCCGGGATCTCGAATACAACTGGCTCGGCACCGACGACCAGGGCCGCGACGTCGTCGCACGGCTGATCTACGGCTTCCGCATCTCGGTGTTGTTCGGCCTGTCGCTGACGTTCTTCTCCTCGATCATCGGCATCGCCGCCGGCGGCGTGCAGGGCTATTTCGGCGGCTGGGTCGATCTTCTGTTCCAGCGCTTCATCGAGATCTGGAACGCCATTCCCTATCTCTATCTGCTCCTGATCCTGTCCGCGGTGCTGGTGCCCGGCTTCTTCACGCTGCTCGGGATCATGCTGCTGTTCTCATGGGTCTCGCTGGTCGGCCTGGTGCGGGCTGAATTCCTGCGCGGCCGCAATTTCGAGTACATCCAGGCGGCGCGCGCGCTCGGCGTCTCCAATGCCGTCATCATGGTCCGCCATCTCCTGCCGAACGCGATGGTCGCGACCATGACGTTCCTGCCCTTCATCGTGTCGAGCTCGGTGATGACCTTGACCGCGCTCGACTTCCTCGGCTTCGGCCTGCCGCCGGGATCGCCGTCGCTGGGCGAGATGCTGTCGCAGGCCAAGTCCAACGTGCAGGCGCCGTGGCTCGGTCTCACCGGCTTCTTCTCCGTCGCGATCATGCTGTCGCTGCTGATCTTCATCGGCGAGGCCGTGCGCGACGCGTTCGACCCGCGCAAGACGTTCAGGTGACCGACATGGATGCGATCAGCCAGCCGCTGCTCTCGGTCAGCGATCTCTCGGTGGCCTTTCATCAGCAGGGCCGCCTGTCGACCGCCGTCGACCATGTCTCGTTCGAGATCAAGCGCGGCGAGTGCGTCGCCCTGGTCGGCGAGTCCGGCTCGGGCAAGTCGGTCAGCGCGCTGTCGGTGCTGAAGCTGCTGCCCTATCCCGTCGCCTCGCATCCGTCGGGCAGCATCCACTTCAAGGGCCGCGATCTCCTGCCGTTGTCCGAACGCGAGATGCGCGAGATCCGCGGCAGCGACATCTCCATCATCTTCCAGGAGCCGATGACCTCGCTCAATCCGCTGCACACGATCGAGCGGCAGATCGGCGAGATCCTGCAACTGCATCGGCCGATCTCGAACAGTGCGGCGCGGACGCGCACGCTCGAGCTCTTGACCCAGGTCGGCATTCCCGAGCCGGAGACGCGGCTCGGCAGCTATCCGCATCAGCTCTCCGGCGGCCAGCGCCAGCGCGTGATGATCGCGATGGCGCTCGCCAACGAGCCGGCCCTGCTGATCGCCGACGAGCCGACCACCGCGCTCGACGTCACCGTGCAGGCGCAGATCCTGGCGCTGCTCGCCGATATCCGGGCACGCCTCGGCATGAGCCTTCTGTTCATCACCCACGATCTCGGCATCGTCCGCCGCATCGCCGATCGGGTCTGCGTCATGAACGGCGGCAAGATCGTCGAGCAGGGCCCGGTCGAGCAGGTGTTCACCGCGCCGGCTCATCCCTACACCAAGGCGCTGCTCGCCGCCGAGCCGAAGCCGGACCCGGCGCCGCCGCGACCCGATTCGCCGGTGGTCATGCAGGCCAAGGATCTCAAGGTCTGGTTTCCGATCAAGCGCGGCTTTTTTCGCTCGACCGTCGGTCACATCAAGGCCGTGGACGGTGTCAGCCTTGCCGTGCGCAAGGGCGAGACGCTCGGCGTCGTCGGCGAATCCGGCTCGGGCAAGACCACGCTCGGGCTGGCGCTGCTGCGGCTGATTTCCTCCGACGGCCTCATCGTCTTCCTCGGGAAGGAGCTGCAGGGGCTGTCCTTCAAGGAGGTCCGCCCGTTCCGCCGCGACATGCAGATCGTGTTTCAGGATCCGTTCGGCGCCTTGAGCCCGCGCATGTCGGTCGGCGACATCATCGCCGAGGGACTGAGCGTGCATCAGCCGAAACTGACGGATGAGGAGCGCGAGGCCAAG